>JAEZKH010000473.1 GCA_023415515.1 Actinomycetes bacterium | reverse complement strand
GGACTGCTGCCCGACGGACACGACGTATCGGTGTTCGAACGGCGGCCGGACACCCGGGTCGGTGGCGGTGCGGTGACCATCTGGCCCCACGGCTCGACGGTCCTCGATCAGCTGAGCGTCGACATGGCGGGGGCAGGTCAGCTGCTGTCCACCGTGCGGATTGCGACGTCGACCGGTCGTCGCCTCGTCAACATCGACGTCTCCACCATCGTGGACCGCCTCGGCGGAGCCGTTCGCATGGTTCCGCGCCGAGTTCTGCTGGACCGTCTATTGGACGGCTTTCCCACCGAACGCCTGCACTGCGACTCCCGCGTCGTCGGAGCGGTGAGTACCCGTAGCGGGGTGCGGGTCGAGTTCGAGAACGGGACGTCGGTGCTCGGCGACGTGCTGATCGGTGCCGACGGCCTGCATTCGAAGATCCGCACGATCGTCGGCGCGCCGCCCGCGAAGCCGACCGGCTGGTGCAGTTGGCAGGGTCTGATCACCCTTCCGCACATCCCGGAAAAGGATGTCGCGCTGCAGATCATCGGACCGCGCGGGAACCTCGGAATGTGGCCCGCAGGCGGCAACGACCTGCAATGGTGGTTCGACTTGCCGTGGTCCCCCGATTTCGTCAGACCGCATCACCCCCTTGCGATGATCCGGGCCCGCTTCTCGGGATGGTCCGACCTCGTCGATGATGTACTCGCCACGTTGACCGACGACGATCTGGCACCGTCCCCCTTCCCGCATTTCCGCCATCCGATCCCCCGCACCTCGCGGATGGGCGCCGTGACGCTGCTGGGTGACGCCGCACACACGATGCCGCCCATCCTCGCCCAGGGGACGAATCAGGCGCTGCTCGACACGATGGTGCTGCGCAAGGCGTTGTTCGACCTGGATCACGGGCTGGGTGGCACGGCCGCCGGGGTGGCGGGTGCGCTGCGCCGGTACGAGAAGACCAGACGTCGCAGGCTCTCGGCGGTGTCCTGGGTGACGTCGCGGCAGATCTCGCAGAGTGAATCGGTGCTGAAGCCGGCCGCGATGGTCTCGGATTCGCTTGGCACAACGGCGATGACGGCATTCATGCGCTATCTGAGCCACCGCAGGATAGCCGACGACTTCGAACGTGGCCGCTGCGAACATCTCGCGGGCAACCGGTGACCGCCGCCACTTCGAAGGGCCATTCGATGTCGATGGGCGCAAGGGTCCCACCGGTCAAGTTGGCCCGTGCCGTCGAGTGGATGCGTCACCACCTGTACGGGCTCAATCAACGCCTCACCCCGGCGCCGGCCGCCGTGTTCGAGATGGTCCTCGCCGGCTGGACGTCGCAGGTGATCACGGTCGCGGCCGACCTCGGTGTCGCCGACGCCCTCGCCGACGGCCCACTGTCGGTCGAGCAACTGGCCGCCCGAGTCGACGCGGACGCCGACGCGCTGGGCAGAATGATGCGGGCGCTGGTGAGCCGCAACGTCTTCCGGTATCGCCGTGATGGACGCTACGAGCTCAACGCGCTCGCCGACACGCTACGTCGCGACGCACCGATCTCCATGCATGCGGCGGCCCGGTTCTACGGTTCGCCCGAGCAACGCGAACGCTGGACCCTGCTGGTGGACTCCATCCGGACCGGAGATGGAGTGGTCACGGCGTTGCGCGGGAAGGAGAGCTTCGAATTCTTCGCGGAGAATCCCGAACTCGCCGAACTCTTCAACGCGACGATGACCAGTGTGTCGAAGCTGACCGACGCGACGGTCGTCGCCGGCTACGACTTCAGCCGATACCCGACCATCGTCGACGTGGGCGGCGGTCACGGACCGCTGCTGGCCGCCGTTCTGGCGACCGCGCCCGCATCGCGGGGGATTCTCTACGACCTGCCGTCGGTCGTCGCCGACGCGCCACAGGAGTTGCAGATCAGAGGAGTCTCCGACCGCGTCACGGTCGCGGAGGGGTCGTTCTTCGACTGCGTTCCGACCGGCGGAGACGCCTACGTTCTCAAGAACATCATTCACGACTGGCCCGACGACAAGGCCACGCAGATACTGCGCAATGTGCGCGCCGCGGCCGACTCGACGGCCAGGGTGTTGCTCGTCGAGTTCGTCATCCCCGACCACAACCGCGACTTTCCCGGGAAGTGGGTGGATCTGGAGATGCTGCTGAATCTGGGGGCTCGCGAACGCACCGCGGCGCAGTACCGAAAGCTGCTCCGCGAGGCCGGATTTCGCCTGACTCGCGTGGTTCCGACCGCATCGCCGCTCAGCGTCGTCGAAGCGATACCGGCGTAACCTCCGGCGCTACAGCGGTCGTCTGAGCGGGGACGGCCGCCGGCCTGATTTCGACCTCGTGACCCTCCTGAACGCCGAAGCGGTCATGCAACCGCACCAGGGGCTTGGGCGCCCACCAGTTCCATTTCCCGAGCAGGTGCATGGAGACGGGCAGCAGCACCATCCGGACCAGCGTCGCATCGACCAGCACCGCCAATGTCAAGCCGAGCCCGAGCATCCGCATGAACTGCACGTGAGCACCGAACAACGCCGCGAACGATATCGACATCACCAGCGCCGCGGCGGTGATCACGCGACCCGTGCGGGCCAACCCCAGCGCCACGCTCCTGTCGTTGTCGGCGGGCGTACGCGCCGAGCGCAGCCAGTACTCGCGGATCCGCGACAACAGAAAGACCTCGTAGTCCATCGACAACCCGAATGCGATGCAGAACAACAGCACCGGGATATTGGCGACCAGAGTCCCCGTCGATGTCGTGCCGAGCGCGCCGAGGTGGCCCTCCTGGAAGATCCACACCAGCGCACCGAACGCGGCGGTCAACGAAAGCACATTGAGTATCAGCGCCTTGACGGGCAGTACCACGCTGCCCGTCAGCAGGAACAGCAGTCCGAAGGTGACCACCGCGATCAACCCGAGCACAACGGGCAGGCGTGACGTGATGGCAACGACGCTGTCGCGGTTCGTCTGGGCGACCCCGGTCAGGTCGACATCGCGTCCTGCCGGGCCCGGCACCGCATGCAGCCGGTCGAGTTGAGCCTGTGAGCGTTCGGAGAACAGCGGCGTCGAGCTTCCGATGGTGAGGAATGTGCTTCCGTTCGCCGTTCCCGCCGGCGCCGAAGGCGGCCCGACCCGGACTCCTGCCACGTAGGTACCCGTCGGCGCGGATACCGCCGAAACGTCTGGCACACGGGATAATTGGGCGGCATAGTGTTGCAGCTCGACCGGCGTGACACCGGCGGCATCGGGGATCACAGCGGTGACGGCGGTCGCTGAATCGTCGGCGAAGTCGTTGCGCAACTGGTCGCCGACCTGATGCGACGACGCCGATTCCGGAAGCACCCGATCGTCCGGGAACCCCCACCTGACCCCGAGAAACGGCGCACCGAGGACCAGCAGGAGTGCGACGACCGCCAAACCGAGCGGCAGCGCGCGGCGCATCACGGCCGTCGTCCACCGATACCAGAACCGCGTCTCGACCGGACGCGGAACCGGGTCGGCCCGGCCCAGCAGACGTCTGGTCAGCCGCCGCACATCCAGCGCGTCGAGGCGGTCCCCCAGCAGCACGATGGCCGCAGGCGTGACGACGACGGCTGCAAGCGCGGCGAACGTGACGGTCGCGATGCCCGCATACGCGAAGGACTTCAGAACGTGCATCGGGAACAGGATCATCGCCGCCATCGACAGCGCCACCGTCGTCGCCGAGATCACCACCGTGCGTCCCGCCGTCGTCACCGTACGAACGAGAGCGGATGCGCGGTCGGTGCCGTCGGCGAGTTCGTCGCGGTAGCGGCTGACGATCAGCAGGGTGTAATCGATGGCCAGGGCGAGCCCCATCGCGGTGGCGAGGTTGGGCGCGAGGTTCGACACGTCGGTGCCGAAGGTGATGACGCGTAGCACCGCCATCGATCCCAGGATTGCCATCAGCCCGACGGCGACAGGCAGCGCGGCCGCCAACAGACCGCCGAACACCCAGACCAACACGGCGAAGCTCAGCGGTATGGCGATCGACTCCATCAGCAGCAGATCGTGTTTCAACTGCGAGTTGATCTGCGCATTGACCGTGGCGGTCCCGCCGGTCCGGACGGTGACTCCGCCGGACCCGGCCGGATGCTCGCGTATCAGCTCATCGGAAAGGTTCTGCGCGGAGGTCTGCTCGGCATTCTCACCGCCGGTGAGTCCCGCGACGATCAACCCGGTCCTGCCGTCCTCGCTGACGAGGTCCTTCGCCTGGCCGGCGGGGGCACTCCACGCCGACGTCACCGTGGCGACACCGGGTGCCCGTCGCAACTGACTCTCGATGCCGGTGGCGACCGCGCGAGCGGCCGGGTCCGCGGCGCTGTCGGCGGCGGTCACGGTGATCAGCATCTGCAGGTCGCCTTGGCCGAACTTGTCGGTCAACAGCCGGCTGGCTCGCGCCGACTCGGAGTTGGGGTCGGAGAACCCGCTCGAAGACAGGCTGCCTGCCACGGGGATCCCGAAGATCCCCGCCGCTACGGTGATCAACACGGCCGCGGCGATGATCCGCCGCGGCGCTGCGAGAGCCGACAATGCAATTCGGTGCAACACGCGGCGTCCTTTCACGGGCCAACGACGCCAGATCAGCGCAACCCGCTTTCTCGGTCACCGATGACCACGAACCACGGGTCTTCGAGGTTCACCGACCACATCGGCTGTGACGTGATCCACCCGCATTCCGTACGGAGCCCCAGCCACTCGCAACACCGTTAGATTGACCGCGTGGAGACCATCACCATCGAGGCGCCCGCCGGGCCGATCGACGCGCTGTGCAGCGTTCCCAACGGGAACGGGCCGTGGCCGGGGGTGGTGATCGTCCACGACGCGATCAGCTACCGGCCCGACAACGAGCGGGTCACCCGAAAGGTCGCCGCCGCGGGATACATCGCGATCACCCCGAACATGTTCGCCCGCGGCGGGCGGGCCCGCTGCGTCACCCGCGTCTTTCGCGACCTGCTGAGCAGGCGCGGGCCCGCGCTCGACGACATCCTCGCCGCCCGGGATCATCTACTGGCGATGCCACAGGCGTCGGGCACGGTCGGCATCGTCGGCTTCTGCATGGGCGGCCGATTCGCATTGGTCATGTCGCCGAAGGGGTTCGGCGCGTCAGCGCCGTTCTACGG
>JAEZKH010000466.1 GCA_023415515.1 Actinomycetes bacterium | reverse complement strand
CTGTTCCGCGCGCGACGAACCGCCAGCCCGGCGCAGCGGATCATGCTCATCGCCCGCGACGGCGGCTGCACCAAACCCTGCTGCACCCGCGGCGCCTACCACTGCCAAGCCCACCACGCCAACCAAGACTGGCAACACGGCGGCAACACCAACGTCGACGACATGACCCTCGCGTGTGGCACCGACAACCGCGACGCCGACACCGGCGGCTGGACCACCACCATCAACACCCGCGGCGAATGCGAATGGACACCCCCACCCGACCTCGACCACGGACAAGCCCGCATCAACTACTACCACCGCCCCGAAACACTCCTCCGACCCCCCGACCACAACGACCAGGCCACCGACGAGACGCAGAGCGGACCCGACCCACCCGACAACCACGCCGCCTGAGGCGCACACACCGGCCGATCGGCCGGCAACGACTCAGAAACCGAAACCCAACCCCGACAGGGTGTTCGAGATCGCGACAGCGACCACGCCCTGGGTATACGAGCACCCTCGAAGCCAGCTTGCAGCAAGGCAGGTATTTCATCGCGCTGAGCGCAACTCTGTCACAACGGTTCACTCGCACATAGCCTTCCGCGCTATGACGACCACAGAGAGCACTGCACCCGTCCTGGCTTCCGTCGATGACGCGTTGAACACCGCCCGCGCGATCGCACCGGAAATCGCCGCGGGGGCAGTCGACCGCGAACTCGCTGGAGCATGGCCGGTGGAGGAACTACGCAGGGTCGCCGAATCGGGGCTGCTCGGCATCATCGTGCCCACCCGGTTCGGCGGGCCCGACCTGCCGCCGTCCACCGTTGTCGAGGTCTTGCGCGTTCTGGCGCAGGCGGATTCGGCGGTCGGCCAGTTGCTGTTGTCGCACTTCGTGATCAACTTCGCGATCCGAGGTCTCGGCGAAAACGCTCCTGCGCCGCGGATATACGCTGACGTGCTGGGCGGGACACAGATCGGCAATGCCACCGTCGAGCGGGGCACGCGCACGAGTGCGGAACGGCTGACCACGGTGTCGCGGGGGGATGAGGACACCTGGGTGCTCAACGGGACCAAGTACTACGCGACCGGCGCACTCGGCGCTGGCTGGATCGCGGTCGCCGCACGGATTCCCGACACCGAGCCATCGCATGGCGCAACGGTTTTCGTGCGGCCATCCGATCCGGGTGTGACGCTGAACCTCGATCGGTGGTCGGCATTCGGACAACGCGGCACCGCGAGTGGCGAAGTGGTTCTGGACAATGTGGTGGTCGACGACGTGTACGTCATCGACGAAGGGCCCGATCCCGACCCGGTGACCGCTCCGCCCGCGGTGCTCGGTGCCTTCGACCAGGCGCTGCACGCGGCCGTGGACATCGGAATCGCCAGGGCTGCGCTGGAGGACGGGGCGCAGTTCGTGACGACCAAGAGCAGGCCCTGGTTCGAGGCCAACGTTGAACGCGCCGCCGACGAACCGCATGTCGTGCGTCGCTTCGGTGAGCTGACCGCGCGGCTCTATGCGCTGGAAGCGCTGCTCGAGCAGGGCGCCCGCTTGGTCGATGCCGCCGTCGCCGAACCGGAGCTCACCCGCGAATCCGCGGCGGAGGCCTCGCTGAAGGTTGCCGCTGCCAAGGCGCTCGCGCAGGAGCTGGCCGTCGAGATCGCCAGCGGCATATTTGAACTCACCGGCACCTCAGCCACTGACGGCAAGTACGCGCTGGATCGACACTGGCGAAACGTCCGGGTGCACTCGTTGCACGATCCGGCCCGCTGGAAGTACGTCCACCTCGGCAACTACACGTTGCACGGCACCAAGCCGCCGCGCCTCGGCGTGCTGATCTGACCGTCGTCAACCGATCCAAGGAGTCGCAAATGAGTGGTTTCTACATCACCGGCAGCATCAACGTCCCTTCGGTCGACGACGCGTTCCGGTTGGTCGGCAGCCGTCTGCAACCAGGTGTGACCCGAGTGTCCGACGGTGAGCCGGGCGACCGAGCGAATTGGGTGCTCACACAGGCGGACCACTTCCTCGCCAATCCCTCCCTCGATGTCGTCGACGGCCGCGCGCGGGTCCGCCCGGGCACGACCGTCTCGTTCGGCCCTGTCGACTACCACACGGTGGCCGTTGAGTCCTACCAACGTTTCCTCGCGGCGCGCCGAGACGGTGTCCTCGCCGAGGGCTCTCGGTTCCTGGTGTCTATCCCGACACCGTTCAATGCGGTCAACTCTTTCGCTGAGTTCGATTCGCAGGTCGAGATCGCGTACGCCTATGAACAACGCCTGCGGGAAAGTGTGGAAGCCTTACAGGAGGCGATCCCGCCGAACGATCTTGCCATCCAATGGGATCTGCCCACCGAACTCGCGACGATCGAGGGGTGGTTCCCGAATCCCTACGGCGGTCTGGAGCCTATTTTCGCCGCGACGGCCCGGGTGGCGCAGTGGGTGCACGACGACGCTGATCTCACCTTCCACCTCTGCTACGGCGATTCGAAATTCGGCGCGTCGCCGTTCATGGGCGACCCGCCCGACGAGGAGGCCGCGGCCCGAGGGGGCAGGCACATCCTGCCCCGTGATGCCACGGCCATCGTCACGCTGGCGAACGGGTTGTCTCGCCACGTCACCCGTCGCATCGATGCCATCCAGGCGGCGACAGTCGCCGCGTGGACGAAACGTGCGCACTGGCAACCACTGAGCGGACTGGCGCTCGAACCCGGCACCGAGATCTATCTGGGCCTGCTGCACGCCGAGGACGGCGCAGAAGGCGCGCTGGGACGCGCTGCGCTTGCCGAGGAGTTCCTGGCCGGCTTCGGGATCTCGACAGAGTGCGGCCTCGGCAGGCACTCGGCCGCGCAACTGGAAGCCGTTCTCGTTGCGTGGCAACAGTTCTCCGAGAACCGTCAGCCCGTCCCGGCGTAAGAGCCGTCGAGGCGGACGGCCACCGCCGCCTACATCGGCGCGTTGGCCGGCTGGAAACCGCCTGAGCTGTCGGACTCCTCCTCGGCGCGGATGACATGCACGACCGCGTTGATCAACGCCAGATGGGTGAACGCCTGCGGGAAGTTGCCCAGATGCCGTCCGGTGCGCGGTTCGATCTCCTCGGCGTAGAGATGCAACGGGCTGGCGAACGACAGCAGCCGTTCGCACAGATGCTTGGCGCGGTGGATCTCACCGATCTCGACCAGCGCCGACACCAGCCAGAACGAGCAGATCGTGAATGTGCCCTCCTCGCCGGCGAGACCGTCGTCGGTCTCCTCGACGCGGTAGCGCAGTACCAGGCCCTCCTCGGTCAACTCGTCGGCGATCGCCAGCACCGTGGCGCGAATCCGCGGATCGTCGGGCGGCAGGAAGCGGGTCAGCACCGCAAGCAGCAGCGACGCGTCGAGCGCGTCATCCCCGTATCGCTGCGTGAGAACCCCGCGCTTGTCGACACCGTTGGCCAGGATGTCGGCCTTGATCTCCTCGGCGATGGCGCGCCACTGCTGTGCATACGAGCGCTCGCCCTCGATCTCGGCGAGCTTGGATCCGCGGTCGAGCGCCACCCAGCACATGATCTTGCTCGACGTGAAGTGCTGCGGTTCACCGCGCACCTCCCAGATTCCGCGGTCGGGCTCACGCCAGTGCTTGATGGCCTCCTCCACCTGCTGTTTGAGCACCGGCCACAGCGATTCCGGGATCTGCTCGCGTGACTTGGTGTGCAGGTACACCGAATCGAGCATCGTGCCCCAGATGTCGTGCTGCATCTGGTTGTAGGCGCCGTTGCCGATTCGTACCGGGCGTGCGTTGTCATAGCCCGACAGGTGGGTGAGTTCCTCCTCGACGAGGCTGCGTTCGCCGCCGACGGCGTACATCACCTGAAGCGGGTGCCGCTCACCGTTGTTCGCGCCGGACACATCGGCGATGAACGCGAAGAAGTCGTCGGCTTCCCGGTCCAGGCCCAGCGTGTAGAGCCCCCACAGCGCGAAGGTCGAGTCACGCACCCATGCATAGCGGTAGTCCCAATTCCGTTCGCCCTGAGGGGTTTCCGGCAGGGATGTGGTCGGTGCGGCCAGCAGCGCGCCGGTCGGCGAATACGTGAGGCCCTTGAGCGTCAGAGCGCTGCGCTGAAGGTAGGACCGCCACGGGTGGTCGGGAAAGTCGCCGACGTTGATCCACTGCCGCCAGCACTCACTGGTCTGCCACATCTTGTCGGCGGCTTCGTCGTAGGTCTGCGGCGAGGGATGCTTCGACCAACTGAGCGCGACGAAGACGTTGTCGCCCTCCTTCATCCGGGTGCGCGCTCGCGCCTCCCGCCCCTCGAGACCGATCCGCAGGTTTGTGGTGATCCGCAGGGTGGGGTGCGAGTCCGGATTCTTCACGGCGCGCGCGATCGCCTCGCCGTACGCATGCGCCGAGTACTCCCACGTCGCGTTGTTCCGGTGGTAGTCGAACGACGGCTCGCAGTTCAGCACCAGTTCGACGGTGCCGCTCACGCACCGGACGGTGCGCAGAAGGATGTGTTCGGCATCCCAGTCCATCGGCGTGCGGCGATGGGTGCGTGACCGCGATTCGATGTCGTGCCACGGGCCCATCACCAGCGCGTCGCGGACGATGAGCCACCCCGTGTGGGTCTGCCAGGTCGTCTCCAATATCAAACTGCCCGGCAGGTAGCGGCGTGCTGCGGGAACGGAGACACCGTATGGCCCGAGCCGGAAATGTCCGGCGCCGCGGTCAAGGACAGCGCCGAACACACTGGGGGAGTCGGGTCTGGGCACACACAGCCACTCGACTGATCCCGCCGACGAGATCAGGCACGTGTTCTCGCAGTCGGACAGGAACGCGTAATCGGCTATCGGCGGGAACGGGTTCCGCAATGCTCCGCCCGGCGTGTAGGGGACCGGGGCCGTCACGGTCAACGGCGGGGGCCCGGCGGCCTCGCTCGCCTCTTCATGCTTCTCGCTCTGGTGCAGAACCATGCGGACATCATCGGCTGCCAACCTGCCCGTCGTCCACTCATTCGGTGTGTGTTCGACGTTGCTGGACCCGGGTGGCAGGCGCCGACGAGGATTTCCACCCCCGTGGCCCGCTGAACTGCGCCGATCCCCGGCGGCCGGCGGCGGCGCGCCCGCCGCACCGTAGGCTGGCCGGGTGGGTGGCTTCCTGAACTGGTGGGACAGCGTCGAGCTGTGGCTGTCCGGACTCGGGTTCGTTGCGCAGACGGCGGTCGTCATGCCCGTCGTCCTCGTGATGGCCTACGGGATTGCCGTTCTTCTCGACGGTGCGCTCGGCAACGGTATCCGGTTACTCCGGCGCATCCGCCGCCAAGAGGAGGATCCGCAGTGAAGCCCATGCCGCGTTCCCGGGTGACCCTGGCCCTCGTCCTGCTTGTGCTGCTGGTGGTCGTCATGTGGCTGGTCACACGCTGACGCAGGCCAGAGCCCGACCTGATCGTTTAGCCCGACTCTGTTATTCTTCGCGCCATGCGGGCAGCGTCTGGCAACAAGGGTGGCCACATCGTGGCCCTCATTGCCGTGGGATTCACCGCTGTCGCTGATGTCTGTTGTTGTCGCTGAAGTCACCCCCGTCCGCGGTTCGGTGTCGGTAGCGGCTGTCCCTGTGCCCGAGTACTGATCCTTCGCCTTGCCGCGTGACGGACCCGTCCATTCGTCCCGCAACGCAAGGAAAGGTCATCAATGAACATCCGCAAACCCTGGCTTCACGCCGCCGTGCTCGCCACCACCGTGTCGGTGCTCGCCGCGTGCGGCGGCGGTTCCAGTGACGTCGCGGGCGGCGGCGATCAAGCGGCCGGGGCCGACACCACACTGACCCTGGTCGCCTACGCCGTCCCCGAACCCGGCTGGAGCAAGATCATCCCGGCCTTCGCGGCCACCGAAGAAGGCAAGGGTGTGGCCGTCACCACGTCCTATGGCGCCTCGGGTGACCAGTCGCGCGCTGTCGTCGACGGCAAGCCAGCCGACATCGTCAACTTCTCCGTCGAGCCGGACATCACCCGGTTGGTCAAAGCCGACAAGGTCGCCAAGGACTGGAACGCCGACGCCACCAGGGGCATCCCGTTCGGCTCGGTGGTGTCACTGGTTGTTCGCCAGGGCAACCCGAAGAACATCAAGGACTGGGACGACCTGCTGCAGCCCGGCCTTGAAGTGGTCACGCCGAGCCCGCTGAGTTCAGGTTCGGCCAAGTGGAACCTGCTGGCCCCGTACGCCGCCAAGAGCAACGGCGGCACGGACGACCAGGCAGGCATCGACTACGTCAACAAGCTGGTCACCGAGCACGTCAAGACCAGGCCGGGCTCCGGCCGGGAAGCCACCGACGTGTTCCTGCAGGGCACCGGTGACGTCCTGCTCAGCTACGAGAACGAGGCGATCAACGTCGAGCGGCAGGGCAAGCCCGTCGAACACATCAACCCGCCGCAGACGTTCAAGATCGAGAATCCCGTCGCTGTGGTCACCTCGAGCACCCACCAGGAGCAGGCAACCGCGCTGAAAAACTTCCTCTACACCCCTGAAGGACAGAAGATCTGGGCGCAGGCCGGCTTCCGCCCCGTCGACCCGTCCGTCGCCGAGGACTTCGCGACCGACTTCCCGACGCCGGAGAAGCTGTGGACCATCGCCGACCTCGGCGGCTGGAGCGAGGTCGATCCCAAGCTGTTCGACAAGGACAACGGCACGATCACCAAGATCTACAAGCAGGCCACTGGATGACAGCTCGCGTCGGACCCGTATCCGAAACGAGGGGAGAGGAGCCCGGCTTCACCGGTGACGGTGAGGCAGGGCCGCCCCGCGGCTTCTTCAAGAGCCGTTACGGGAGCACGTCGTTGCGGGTCGGTGTCGCGACGACGTGGCTCTCGGTCATCGTGCTGCTGCCGCTGGCCGCGATCGTGTGGCAGTCCGCGGGCGGTGGCTGGGAGGAGTTCTGGACAGCGGTCACGTCGAACGCCGCGATCGCGTCGTTCCGGGTGACGTTGACGATCTCGTTCTCGGTCGCGTTGATCAACCTGGTCTTCGGCTTGCTGGTGGCCTGGGTCCTGACGCGAGACGAGTTTCCCGGCAAGAGGTTGGTCGACGCGATCATCGACCTGCCGTTCGCGTTGCCGACGATCGTGGCGAGCCTGGTGATGCTTGCGCTCTACGGACCCAGCAGCCCCGTCGGCATCCATCTGCAACACACGAAGTGGGGCGTGGGCATCGCGTTGCTGTTCGTCACGTTGCCCTTCGTCGTCCGCTCGGTACAGCCGGTGCTCTTGGAACTGGACCGCGAGGTCGAGGAGGCCGCTGCGTCGCTCGGGGCGAACAACCGAACCATCTTCACCCTCGTCATCCTGCCCGCGCTGCTGCCGTCTCTGCTTTCCGGTGCGGGGCTGGCGTTTTCCCGCGCGATCGGTGAATACGGTTCGGTGGTGCTGATCGGTGGTGCGGTCCCCGGCGAAACCGAGGTCTCCTCGCAGTGGATCCGGACCCTGATCGAAAACGACGACCGCACGGGTGCGGCGGCGATCTCCATTGTCCTGCTGGCCATCTCGTTCATAGTGCTGTTCATCCTGCGCAGCATCGGTTCGCGCGCCGCCAGACGGGAGGAGCTCGCACAGTGATCCTCTCCCGCGGAGTCCGGTACCTGCTGCGGTACATCGCGCTGGCGTATCTGTTCCTTCTGCTGATCGTTCCGGTCGGCTTGATCCTGTTCCGCACGTTCCAGCCCGGGGTTGGCGCGTTCGTCGAGTCGATCACCACGCCCGCCGCGATTTCGGCCCTGCAGCTGTCACTTCTGGTGGTGGCGATCGTGGTCCCGCTCAACGTCATCTTCGGTGTGCCGACCGCACTGGTGCTGGCGCGCACCCGTTTCCGCGGCAAAGGCGCGCTGCAGGCGATGATCGACCTGCCGTTC
Organism: Actinomycetes bacterium; assembly: GCA_023415515.1. Lineage (GTDB taxonomy): Bacteria > Actinomycetota > Actinomycetes > Mycobacteriales > Mycobacteriaceae > Mycobacterium. The sequence continues at coordinate 4,297 of JAEZKH010000466.1, read as the reverse complement.
GCGGTGTCGCCGGTGGTGGTCGGTGTGGCTCTGATCCTGCTGTGGGGCTCCGCCGGCTTTCTCGGCTTCGTGGAGAACGACTTCGGCCTGAAGATCATCTTCGGCTTCCCCGGCATCGTGCTCGCGAGCATCTTCGTCACGGTGCCGTTCGTCATCCGTGAGGTCGAACCGGTTCTGCACGAACTCGGTACCGATCAGGAGGAAGCCGCCGCGACGCTGGGTTCTGACTGGTGGCAGACGTTTTGGCGGATCACGCTGCCGTCCATCCGGTGGGGGTTGACCTACGGAGTCGTGCTGACCGTAGCGCGCACGCTCGGCGAGTTCGGCGCGGTGATCATGGTGTCGTCCAACCTGCCTGGCAAGTCGCAGACCCTGACACTGTTGGTGGCCGACCGGTACAACCGGGGCGCGGAGTACGGCGCGTACGCCGTGTCGACGCTGCTGATGACCGTCGCGGTGATCGTGCTGATCGCGCAGGTCATCCTCGACGCCCGTCGTGCCAAGCAAAGCAAATAGGTCCACGCAGACCAAGGAGACATTGACATGACCACCGCGATCACCGTGCGGGGCGCCAACAAACACTACGGCGACTTCGCTGCACTGGACAATGTCGACTTCGACGTACCGTCGGGTTCGCTGACCGCACTGTTGGGGCCGAGCGGTTCGGGCAAGTCGACGCTGCTGCGCGCGATCGCAGGCCTCGACCAGCCCGACACCGGAACCATCACCATCAACGGCCGCGACGTCACCCGGGTCCCTCCGCAGCAGCGGGGGATCGGCTTCGTGTTCCAGCACTACGCGGCGTTCAAGCACCTGACGGTTCGCGACAACGTCGGGTTCGGTCTGCGGATCCGGAAACGGCCCAAGGCCGAGATCAAGGAGAAGGTCGACAACCTTCTCGAAGTCGTGGGCCTGGCCGGATTTCAGACCCGCTACCCGAACCAGTTGTCCGGCGGCCAGCGGCAGCGCATGGCGCTGGCGCGCGCACTCGCCGTCGATCCCCAGGTGCTGTTGCTCGACGAACCGTTCGGCGCGCTCGACGCGAAGGTGCGCGAGGATCTGCGCGCATGGCTGCGGCGGTTGCACGACGAGGTCCACGTCACCACCGTGCTCGTCACCCATGACCAGGCTGAGGCGCTCGACGTGGCCGATCGGATCGCGGTGCTCAACAAGGGCCGCATCGAGCAGGTCGGATCCCCGACCGATGTCTACGACACCCCGGCCAACGCGTTTGTGATGTCGTTCCTCGGTGCGGTGTCCTCGTTGAACGGGACACTTGTGCGGCCGCACGACATTCGCGTGGGCCGCACCCCCGACATGGCGATCGCGACCACCGACGACTCCATACAGGCCACGGGTGTCCTCAAGGCAACGATCGACCGAATCGTCATGCTGGGCTTCGAGGTTCGCGTCGAGCTCACCGCCGCATCGAACAGCACGCCGTTCACCGCGCAGATCACCCGCGGCGACGCCGAAGCACTCGCTTTGAAAGAAGGCGACACCGTATACGTCCGCGCGACCAGGGTGCCCACGCTGCCCGGCGGCACCGACGTGGTCGAGGCGCTGACGACCAAGGCCTGACGTTTCTCCGGCGAGCAGACGCAACCGCCCGCTTCCGCCTGGCGTTTTGCGGGCATTTGCGTCTCAGTGTGAGTCTTTGGGTGCCGGGTTACGGCGTGTCTGCCTGATGGGGTCGTAGTGCGGTGGTTGGTTCCGTTTCACCCTGGTGTTTGGCTCCCTTTGCGTCTGTCGCCTTTCGGGTTGGCTTGGAGCAGTAGTGCCGGCATCGGGTGAGACGGACCGACCGGCGTGACTTGATAGGAGCGTGGCATCGCCCCGACTGAGATGTGTCAACCGGCCGGTCCAACCTCAACACCTCATCCACGAGTGAAGGAGGCAACCTCCATGGTTGTTGTTGGAGCCGATGTACACAAGCGCAGTCACACGTTTGTCGCGGTCGACGAGGTCGGCCGCAAGCTCGGTGAGAAGACCGTCAAGGCGACGACCGAAGGCCATCGGGCGGCGGTGATCTGGGCCCGTGACCGGTTCGGCACCGAGTTGCGATGGGGTATCGAGGACTGCCGCAACATGTCGGCGCGGCTGGAGCGCGATCTGCTCGACGCCGACCAGGCCGTGGTGCGGGTTCCGACAAAGTTGATGGCTGCCACCCGTAAGTCGGCGCGCACCCGAGGCAAGTCTGACCCTATCGACGCCGAGGCGGTGGCTCGGGCTGTGCTGCGTGAGCCCGACCTGCAGGTGGCCTCCCACGACGAGGTGTCACGGGAGTTGAAGTTGCTCACCGATCGCCGTGCTGTGCTTGTCGCTCAACGGACCTCGGCGATCAACCGGCTGCGCTGGAACGTTCACGAACTCGAGCCCGGCCGCGAACCGGCGCCACGCAAACTGAGCGCCGTTGTGCACCAGCAGGCGCTGGGCGCCTGGCTGCAGTCGGTGCCGGGGCTAGTGGCCGAGCTCGCCCGCGCCGAACTGGCCGACGTCATCCGACTGTGCGGCGAGATCGCCACCCTGACCCGGCGTATCGGTGAGCGTGTCCGTGAGGTCGCCGCGTCGCTGCTGGCCATTCCCGGCTGCGCCGAACTCACCGCGGCCAAGCTCGTCGGTGAAGCCGCCGGTGTCGCCCGGTTCAAAAGCGAAGCAGCCTTCGCCTGCCACGCCGGCGTCGCTCCCATTCCGGTGTGGTCGGGCAACACCGCCGGACAAATGCGATTGAGCCGCTCAGGCAACCGCCAACTCAACACCGCCATTCACCGCATCGCCCTTACCCAAATCCGCATGCCCGACACAGCCGGCCACGCCTCCTACCTCCGGCTGACCACCGAGGGCAAAACAAAGGCCGCAGCACGACGCTGCATCAAACGTCGGATCGCCCGAGCCGTTTACCGCGCCCTCCTCGCCGACCACAACACCCGCCAAAAACCACTACAAACAGCCGCCGCTTGACATAGGAGCTATTGGTCGCGGGAATGGCGCGTGGTCAGAAGTGCAGCACGGTGAAGCGCCAATCCAGCACCTGACGGTCGTCGGCGGTCTCGCCGACCGCGTAGACCAGCGAGCGCAGTTTCAGGACGCCGCCGCGATTGTCGGGCAGTCGGACGGCACCCTCGACGTGCAGTTCGCTGTAGAGCGTGTCGCCCTCGAAGACCGGGCCGGTGTGATCGCACGACTGCCATCCCAGCACCGTCGCGATGTTGGGCAGCAGCCGTGAAACCTGCGCGAAGGCCAGGCCGATGGTGTGCCCGCCATAAACCAGGCGCCTGCCGCCGGCACGCGAATCATGATGCGTGGCAGCGATGTTCAGCGTCAGCCGAGCCAGCTCGGGTGCGCTACTGACGACATCGGCGGTGCTGTGCAGCACCGAACCCGCAGGGCCGGCATCGAAGTGGCTGCCGGGAACCTTCGCGCGGAACACCTCGGGGTCCCAGCCCGCGGTCGGATCGGGCACCGGCGCCGGTGCTGTGCCGATCGTGGACATGTCGTCGGCGCGGCCGGTGTCGGCGGTGCCGTCGCGCAGCGGCAGCATCGCGCAGCGGTGGAAGTCGAGCACCAGCCTGCCGATCTGGTCGATGGTCGTCATCCGCATCGCAGCGAGCCCGGTGGCCGCCCTGCCCGGCTTGGCCGAGTTCTGCTTGAGCGCGACGACCTCGGTCCGTGTGAACAGGGTGTCGCCGACGACGGGAAAGCGGTGAAAGGACAGCCCGCGGTAGAAGAGGTTGGCCTTCACCCGCTGCGTGACCAGCGTCGTCTGTCCGATGGCGACATCGCAGACCAGTTGCGGATGGGCCAGTGCCGCCGTCGAACCCGTGACCGCGGCGGCGAGGTCGGCATCGAGCGCCAGCCGCAGCCGGTCACCGACGATCGACTGGTGAACGGCCGCCGCGCCCGACGTCAACGTCATCGACGGCGCCCAGTCGAACACCTGCCCGACCTCGAGATCGTCGAAGTAGGGCCCTCCTGGCTCATGACCGCGCATCGTCACGGTTGGCAATCTTGCCCTATGAGTACTTCGCGATCAGTTCCTGCTTGTAGAGCTTTCCGGTGTCGGTGCGGGGCAGTTGCGTCTCGAAGGAGATCGAGCGCGGGCACTTGTAATGGGCCAGGCGGTCCCGCAGCCATGCGAGCAACTCGACGGCGAACTCGTCGCTGGCGTCGGCGGGGTCGACGGTCTGCACCACGCCCTTGACGCTTTGGCCCATCTCGTCGTCGGGGATGCCGAAGACCGCGGCGTCCATCACCCGCGGATGGGTGACCAACATGTTCTCGGCTTCCTGCGGGTAGA
>JAEZKH010000436.1 GCA_023415515.1 Actinomycetes bacterium | reverse complement strand
AGCTCGACGAGCACGGCCCCGAGCCGACCGGGGACCTGGCTCAGGTGGGCCGCGGTCGGTGTCGCGAACCCGCGGGTCAGGAAGTGCACCTCCAGGTCGTGCAGCACCCGCGGACCGTCCTCCTCGTGCACCAGCAGGTGGCTGAGGTCCGGCATCGCCACCCGTCGTGCCCCGGCTCGGTCGCAGTGCACCCGCAGTGCCGCCTGCTGGGCCATCACGCCGCTGGGGAAGAACGCCGCAGCCTCGACCCCGAACCTCTCGATGAGCTCGTCCTCGAGACGGCGTACGGCGCCACCGTCGCCGTAGGTGTCCCACTCGGCGATCCCGAGCTCCTCGCAGGCGCGGGCCACGCCGGCCAAGGCCTCGGCGGGGGAGCGGTGGCTCTGCCCGGACACCGCCCGTTCGCATCGTCTCGATGCGTCTCGGACGCGGGTCATCAGGTCCTCGGAGGCCACGGGCGCAGCCTACGAGAGCGCTTCGCCGCGGTTGCTAGAGCTTCGCCAGCTTGGGGAACGGTCGGGGGATCCGCACGGTCTGGGCGCCGAAGTCCACCATCACCGCGCTGGAGTCGACGTGGGTCACGCGACCCATCCCGTGGGAGTCGTGGTTGACGAGGTCGGCGACCTCGAACTCCGGGACGATCGGCTCAGGATCGGGTCGGAAGGGGCTGCTGGCCAGGTGGCGGCGATTGCTCGCTGAAGTCGTCATCGAGGCAAGTATCGCAGCCGAGCGCCGTTCGGGCGATGGGAGCGTGTCAACCGCGGACGGCCGGGTCAGGTCAGTCGCGCAGCAGGAGCTTGACCGCGACCTCGATCTGCTGACCGGTCTCGGCGGCGGAGTTGCGGCCGGTGACCCAGCCGACGAGCGCGGAGAGCCAGACGTCGCCGATCACCTTGGCGATCGCGACGTCCTCCTCGGTGACCTGGTCGTGGTCGTCGGGGCGCATCACGCGGGTCAGCATCGAGGTGAGGAGCATGCCCACCTGGTGGATCTCGGCCTGCACCGAGGCGTCGGCGAACATGAACGCGCGGGTGAGGGCCTCGGTGAGCTTGGGGTCGCTCTGCATGCCGCGCGTGGTGCGCTTGAGCACGCTGATGACCCGCTCGGCGGTCGTGTCGCCCTCGATCGGCTTGTCGCGCAGGGCGGTCTCGGTGCGCTCGAACTCGCGCTGCAGCGCGGAGACCAGCAGGTGGATCTTGGAGGGGAAGTAGCGGTAGAGCGTGCCCAGAGCGACGTCGGCCTGCTCGGCGACGGCGCGCATCTGGACGGCGTCGAAGCCGCCCTGGGAGGCCAGCGAGATCGTCGCGTCGAGGATGCGCTTGCGGCGGTCGCGCTGAGCCGCGGAACCCAGATCTTCGACGGCCAACGAGTTGGCGCTGCTCACACGGACCCCCTGACGGATTGACTGACGATCGGGAAGACCCCGGTCCGGTCGAGTTTAGGGACTGGCGACGGCCACCTGCATATCGGCGGCTAGGCTACCAACGCGTAGGCTAAAATAGGAACACGTTCCAGTTTGTCCGGCACGGCGTGTCCCACGCATCCGGCCAACCCTCCGGCTCCGTCGGGGGACGAGAGAGAGGGTGCGGATGCGGGTCGCACTGTTGTCCTACCGGAGCAAGCCCCACTGCGGCGGTCAGGGCATCTACATCCGCCACCTCAGTCGCGAGCTGGTCAACCTCGGCCACTCCGTCGAGGTCTTCTCGGGCCAGCCCTATGCCGAGCTCGACGAGGGCGTGACCCTGACGAAGCTGCCGAGCCTCGACCTCTACCGCGAGCCCGACCCGTTCCGGGTGCCTCGCCCCGGCGAGTTCCGCGACCTCATCGACGTCGAGGAGTTCCTCACCATGTGCACGGCCGGGTTCCCCGAGCCGAAGACGTTCAGCTCGCGCATCGCGCGGCTGATGAAGGAGCGCGCCGGCGACTTCGACATCGCCCACGACAACCAGGTGCTCGGCACCGGCATCATGGCGCTGGAGTCCTACGGCCTGCCGGTGATCGCCACGATCCACCACCCGATCACGATGGACCGCCGGATCGACCTCCAGACGGCGCCCACCTGGCGCAAGCGGCTCACCCTGCGCCGCTGGTACGGCTTCCTGCGCATGCAGACCCGCGTCGCCAAGCGCTACCGCAGGATCCTCACGCCCTCGGAGTCCTCGCGCCGCGACGTGGCGCGCGACTTCGGCGTCGACCCCGAGCGCATGCAGACGATCCTGCTGGGCGTCGACGACGTCTTCGCCCCGCCGACGGCTCCCCGCGTGCCGGGGCGCATCCTCGCGATGGCCAGCGCCGACGCGCCGATGAAGGGCATCTCCACGCTGCTCGAGGCCTTCGCCAAGCTGCGCACCGAGCGCGACGTCGAGCTGCTGCTCGTCACCAAGCCGACGCCCGGTGGTCGCACCGAGAAGCTCATCGAGAAGCTGTCGATCGGCGACGCCGTGCGCTTCGTCCACGGTGTCAGCGACGCCGAGCTCGTCGAGCTGATGGGCTCGGCGGAGATCGCGTGCGTCCCCTCGCTCTACGAGGGCTTCTCGCTGCCCACGGCCGAGCTGATGGCCTGCGCGACCCCGCTCGTGGTGTCCCGCGCCGGCGCCATCCCCGAGGT
>JAEZKH010000420.1 GCA_023415515.1 Actinomycetes bacterium | reverse complement strand
CTTCTTGGCACCGGGACGCTTGGCGCCGCCGGCGATGCCGAGTCCCTTGACGGGCTTGGTCTCGGTCGCGGTGGCGGCTTCGGCCTTGGGTTCCGGCGCGGCCTCCGGTTCGGCTTTCGGCTCGGCTTCGACCGCCGCGGTCTCCGCCGTTGCGGGCGCCGCCGCCGCCTTCTTCGCGGCTCTCTCCTCGGCTTCCTTTGCCGCAGTGCCCTTTTCGGGCAGGGTGACAGTGCTGGTGTCCAGCGAGCCGAGCAGCAGCTGCGCCACGTCGAGCACCTCGGCCTTCTCGACGTCCCTGGCGGCGGCGACCTCGTCCACGCCGTCGGTCATCATCACGCGGCAGAACGGGCAGCCCGTCGCGATCTTCGACGCGCCGGTGTCGAGGGCCTCCTCGGTGCGTTCGGTGTTCACCCGCTTGCCGATGTGCTCTTCCATCCACATGCGGGCACCGCCTGCGCCGCAACACAATCCGCGGTCGGCGTGCCGGGGCATCTCGGTCAGCTTGGCGCCGGAAGCGCCGATGAGTTCGCGAGGCGCGTCGTAGACCTTGTTGTGCCGACCGAGGTAACACGGGTCGTGGTAGGTGATGTCTTGTCCGCCTTCGCCGTTCATCGACGTCACCGGAACCAGCTTCTTGTCGCGGATCAGTCGGTTGAGCAGCTGGGTGTGGTGCAGAACGGTGTAATTGCCGCCGAGCTGCGGGTATTCGCGGCCCAGCGTGTTGAAGCAGTGCGGGCAGGTGACGACGACCTTGCGGTCCACCCGTTCGACGCCCTCGAAAAGATCGTTGAGCGTTTCGACGTTCTGCGAGGCGAGCTGCTGGAACAGGAACTCGTTGCCAGAGCGTCGGGCCGAGTCGCCGTTGCAGGTTTCGCCCTCACCCAGCACCAGGTACTTCACGCCTGCCACCGCGAGCAGTTCGGCGACGGCCTTGGTGGTCTTCTTGGCGCGGTCCTCGTATGCGCCCGCGCAGCCGACCCAGAACAGGTACTCATAGCCATCGAACGAGTCGACGTCCTTGCCGAACACCGGGACGTCGAAGTCGACCTCGTCGATCCAGTTGATGCGATCCTTGGCGTTCTGCCCCCACGGGTTGCCCTTGGTCTCGAGGTTCTTGAACAGCACGCCGCGCTCGCCGGGGAACTCCGACTCCATCATCACCTGATAGCGGCGCATGTCGACGATGTGGTCGATGTGCTCGATGTCCACCGGGCACTGTTCGACGCACGCGCCGCAGGTCGTGCACGACCACAACACGTCGGGATCGATGACGCCGCCCTGTTCCTCGGTGCCCACCAGCGGCCTGGTGGCCTGCGCGGGACCCGAACCCAGAATCCGTTCGAAGCCGGACTCGGGCACGTGCTCGTGGCTGTGCTTCTCGGACTGCTTCTCGCCGCGAAGTTCCTCGCCGAGACCACCCTCGGGGGTGTTCTCCAGCGGGGTCTCCTTGTCACCGAGGATGTAGGGCGCCTTGGCGAACAGGTGATCGCGAAGGTTCATGATGACGAGCTTCGGCGACAGCGGCTTGCCGGTGTTCCACGCCGGGCACTGGGACTGGCAGCGGCCGCATTCCGTGCACGTGGTGAAGTCGAGGTAGCCCTTCCACGTGAAGTCCTCGATCTTGCCTCGGCCGAGGACGGCGTCCTCGGCGGGATCCTCGAAGTCGATCCGCTCGCCGTTGTACTCCACCGGCAGCAGCGGGCCGAGGCCGTTCGGCAGCCGCTTGAACGTGACGTTGAGCGGCGCGAGACCGATGTGCAGATGCTTGGAGTGCAGCACGATCAGCAGGAAGATCAGCATGACGGCGATGTGCCCGATCAGCGCCAGCGTTTCGATCCACTCGTTGGCGGATTCGCCGAGCGGATGCAGCACCCAGCCCATGAAGTGGGAGAAGAACGCCGCCTTGCCGTAGGGCAGGGCGCCGGTGTTGGCGCCCGCGCCGCGAACCAGCGCGTAGGTCCAGATGACGTTGAAGATCATGAAGAGGATCAGCCACGCGCCGCCGGTGTGCGACCCGTAGAACCGGGAGTCGCGGCCGTGCTTCTTGGGCTCGCGGACGATGCGGATGATCGCGAACGTGATGATGCCCAGGAGTACCGCGACGGCGAAGAAGTCCTGCAGGAACCCCAGGACGCCCCAGCGGCCGATGATCGGGATGTGGAAGTCGTGGTCGACGACCTGACCGAAGGCCTCCACGTAGACGGTGGCGAGGATGAAGAAGCCCCACATCGTGAAGAAGTGCGCGAGGCCGGGGATCGACCAACGAAGCAGTCGGGTTTGCCCGAAGACCTCTTCGATCTGCGTGGTGATGCGCTTGCCGAGGTCGTCTTTGCGGTTGTTCTCGACACTGGTCTTGGCGCCCGACCGAATCAGGTTGGTCAGGAACATGAACCGCTTGACAGCGAAGACCCCGACGACGGCGAGCATCAGGACGACGGCGATGATCCTGATCCACATTTGGGTGTTCACCCGCGTGCCTCCCGGTATGTAAGTTACTACAGAGTAACTTAGTCGAAGTTACCCGTCGGTAACTTATGCGTGATGCCTGCTCATAGTCGCATCTCGCCGAGAAAGCACGCTACACAGGCTGACCTAACCTAGGACTGGGGCTTCAGGATGGGCTCGAGGATCGGCGCAATGAGCCCGGGCTTTGCCGGGGCCTGCTGCTCGCCGCCGGTGCCGGCATCGCTGCCCGACGAACCGCCCGTGCCGGTGTCGGTGCCCGTTGCGCCGCCGCTGCCGGTGCCGCCGCCGGTGCCCGTGCCGGTCCCGCCGGTGCCCGTC
>JAEZKH010000040.1 GCA_023415515.1 Actinomycetes bacterium | reverse complement strand
CGGCACCACCGAGATCATGAAGGAGATCATCGGCCGGTCGCTCGGGGTGTAGCACCATACATAATCGCGGGTGCATGGGCCCGTCATCCTCCCGTTATCGCGTCTATCGGACGCACGGCCGACGAACGCGATAGTTTCAGGGGTACTTTGCCGCAAACCGGGGAGGGTGGATGAGTGGGCAGCGTGCCCTGCTGAACTCCGTTTTCGGCCGCGCAGCGGCAGCTGTGCTGGCCGTGACTGTGGCACTGGTGCTCGCGGCGACGGCGGCGGCCACCCCGGAGTCCGACGCCGCTGACGCCATCAACGCCGCCTACGACGCCGCTGGTGGCGCTGCGGGTCCGATGGGGCCGCCGGACGGCGGCGTGTATCCGGTCGGCGGTGGGTTCGGGCAGAACTACGCCGGCGGCAAGATCTTCTTCACCCCCGAGACCGGCGCTCACGCGATGGGCGGTGCGATTCTGCAGAAGTACGAGTCACTCGGCGGTGCCGCCGACGGCGACCTGGGCTTCCCGACCATCGACGAGGGGCCGGGCAAGGCGCCGGGCAGCCGCAATACGACATTCAGCGCGGCTGACAACCCGGTCATCTTCTGGACCCCGGACACCGGGGCGCGGGTCGTGCGGGGCGCGATCAACGCGGCCTGGGACAGGCTCGGCGGGTCGGCGGGCGTGCTGGGGGTGCCGACCGAGGACGAAGTGTTCAAAGGCGACCTGGTATCGCAGAAGTTCACCGGCGGTGAGCTGACCTGGAACCGGTCAACGAAGGAATTCACCACGGTTCCCCCGGAACTCGCCGGGCAGTTGGGCGGGCTCACCGTTCCGGACGACGCCACCTCGGCGATCAACGCCGCCCGGCGCGCCGCGGGCGGGCCACTGGGGCCGCTGGGGGCCAAGCAGGGGCAGCAGTACGCGATCGGAAAGGACGGCGCCGGGCAGGACTTCACCGGCGGCAAGATCTTCTACAGCCCCGAGACCGGCGCGAACGTCGTCACCGGCCAGGTGCTGAAGAAGTACGAATCCGTCGGTGGACCGCAGGGCGACCTCGGGCTGCCGACGAGCAACGAGGCCGACGGTGGACTGAAGACCGGCAGCCGGGTCAGCACGTTCGCCGCCGACGACAAACCGGTCATCTTCTGGACGCCCGACTACGGTGCGTTCATCGTCCGGGGTGCCATGAATGCGGCGTGGGACAAACTGGGCGGAGCGGTCGGCCCGCTCGGCCCTCCGGTCGCCGACCAGTCCGAGGACGGCGACACCGTGTCGCAGCGGTTCACCGGCGGCGAGATCGCGTGGAACAAGCAGACCAACAGGTTCAGCACCGAACCTGCGAACCTGGCGTCGGGTCTTGCGGGCCTTTCGGTGCCCGGTTACGAACCGCCGGAGGTGTCGGGCACCGCACCGCCGAGCGCCGAAGAGCGTAACTGGTTCACGCCGTCATGGTGGTGGCTGCTCGCCGGCATTCCGCTGCTGGTTCTGGTCGGCCTGATCATGGTTGCGGCCCTGCGGAAGCGGAGTCGTCGTGGCAACGAGGACGTCGAGTTGCCCGACGGCGGCGTCGAAGCCGACCACGAGCACACCATCGAGGCCGCGCCGGGCGGTTCCGAGGACTACGGCAGGGCGCGACTGGCCGAGAGCTACGGCCCGCCGCAGGCGTCGCCGACGTACGGGTTGGGTGGCGGCGGACGAGATCCGTTCCAGCAGCCCGACTTCGACGAGTCGGGCGACGACGGTGACGAGTTCTCCGAACTCGAACCCGAACCCGACGACTCAGTAACCGCGCCGACGCGCATCCAGTCCGAGGCCGACGACACAGGTGCAGGCCGCCACGCATCGGTCGAGCCCGACGAGCGCGCCGCGCCGCGCGACGATGTTCACGAGCGCGCCGCGCCGCCTGCTCCTGAGCCGGAACCCACGGCTGCGCCCCAAGCGCAGACCGCCTTCCGGTTACCGCTCGACGACCCGTACACGGCTCCGGGGGGCTACCCGATCAAAGCCGACACGAAGTCTGGGTTGTACTGGCGGCCGGAAAGCGATCTCTACGACCACATTCCGGCCGACGTCTACTTTGTCAACGAGGAGTTCGCCCAGGCCAACGGGTTCGTCATGGCCGACTGATCCGGTCAGATCTTGCGGATCACCGTGACGACTTTGCCCAGTACCGCGGCGTCATTGCCCGGGATCGGGTCGAACGCCGGGTTGTGCGGCATCAGCCACACCTGGCCGCGGGTGCGCTTGAAGGTCTTCACCGTGGCCTCGCCGTCGATCATCGCCGCGACGATGTCGCCGTTGTCGGCGACGTTCTGCTGACGCACCACAACCCAGTCGCCGTCGCAGATCGCCGCGTCGACCATCGAGTCGCCGACCACCTTGAGCAGGAACAGCGACCCCTCACCGACGAGTTCGCGAGGCAGCGGGAAGACGTCTTCGACGGCCTCCTCGGCCAGGATGGGGCCGCCCGCGGCGATACGACCGAGCACCGGCACGAACGTCGGCTCGGGCAATGCGTCGGATCCCGCCACGTCGGTGTTCACGATCGGTGTCACGGTGTCATCGGCGCCGCGCACGTCGACCGCCCTCGGCCGGTTCGGATCGCGACGCAGGTAGCCCTTCTTCTCCAGTGTCCGCAGTTGGTGGGCCACCGACGACGTTGACGTCAGTCCGACCGCGTCGCCGATCTCCCTGATGCTGGGGGGATAGCCCCGGCTGGTCACCGAGGCGCGGATCACCTGCAGGATCGTGCGTTGGCGCTCGGTCAGGCCGCTGCCTGCCGGGCTCTTCTGAGTGTCCGTGCGGTCCTCGCTCATGGCCGTGAATGTAGTCGCCTGCGCTTCGATAAACAAACATGTGTTAGACGCGTGTCGCGGTCCTGTACCGCGTTGACTCATCGGAAATGCGCGCGA
>JAEZKH010000312.1 GCA_023415515.1 Actinomycetes bacterium | reverse complement strand
GCGCCGGGTAGCCGGGCACAGCGGGCGGTGGCGGGTGGCGCGGACCCGCCGGGGGCCGCCCCATGGGGCCACCGGCCCGGTCGAACGGTGGCTGCGCCGGCCCGAAGTGCCGGCCGGTGGTGCTCATTTCTCCCGCTCTTCGCCCGCGGTCACAGCTCGGTCGAGATCGTCGTCGAGGGCCAGCGCGGTGTCCAGGGGGTCGCCGCGGTCCAGATCGGCGCGGTCGGGCTGGCCGCGGAACCGGTGCCACAGCCGGCGACCGGCCAGCGCGACGAGCACCGCGCCCACCGAGAGGGTGATGAAGAACAGCACCTTGCCGTATGCGTTGGAGTGCACCGACAGCCGCACCGGCTCGCCGAGCGGCAGACCGTCGGCGGTGCGCAGCGCCACGTCGACGGCCACCCGCTGGGTGAAGTGGACCTCGATCGGAACCTGCAGCGGCAGGTAGCCCGGCGGCAGTTCGATCTCGCCCATGTCGGTGACCGTCATTCCGGGCGGCGCGTCGACCTGCAGCCGGACCCGAATAGGCACCGGCAGGTCGTTGCGCAACGCGAGCGGAAGGGGGCTGCGTTCGGTGGCCAGCGTGTAGGAGCCGCCGGGGTTGACGATCGTCACCGCGTTGAAGAGGTCGTCGACCGTGCCGCTGGTCGCGGTCAGCCGCTGCTGGGCCAGCCCGTTGCGGACGTCGGGCGGGACCGACTGGCTCAACGCGCGCAGCATGTCCTCGCGCAGCGGCGCGGTGTACTGGGTGCCGGTGAGGCCGGTGCGCTCGTCGGTGGTCAGCGCCGCGGTCAGACCCCAGAGCCTGCCGGTGGTGTCTGCGATGCCGGAGATCACCGAGTCGTCGAACCGGGCGCGCGGATTGCCGGGCACCTTGTCCGGCGACGGGCGGGCGTCCTGCTGGGGCACCGCCTCGCTTTCGGCGATCACCGCGGTCAGGGGCCGCGGCGCGGCAAGCCCGGCCCTGATCGAGGTGGCCACGGCCGACAGGATCGATGCGGCGTCGTCGGCGCTGAGCCCCCAGTCCATCGGCGGGGTCAGGATCTGCGTGCGTGGCTCGGCGCCCGGCGCGAGGGTGCGCCACAGCATCGCGCCCAACGCGTCCTGCCGACGTGCCACCGCGGAATCGTGTTGGATCGAAACATCAAGCCCTGCATCGAGATACGACGGGGACCACGGATCGCCACCCGCCGCGGCCAGCGCCGCGGAGACGGTCGGGTCGAACGGGGCTGCGACGACATTCGGCGAGTAGCGCACGGGCGCCACGTCGGCGGTCGCCCCGACGCCGTCCGGTGAACTCGCCGCGGTCAGGTTCGCCGCGGCGATCGCGACCGTCGGGCCCTGCTCGGAGAGCAGCTGCACGGCGGGGCCGGTCAGCGGGCCGTCACCGACCAGGGTGGCGCCGCGGGTCGAGGTGATCCCGAGGATCTGGTCGACGATGTCGCCCGCCCCGTTGGTGGCGATCGAGCTGAGGCCGGGGTCACCGACCCGCTGCAGCGCGTCGAGGTCGGCCTGTGCGTAGTCGGCGGGCGCGACACACATCCGGGTGGCCAGCGTCCGCAACCGGTTGAGCCAGTTGATGGCGGCGTCCCGGCCGGCGCCCGGACGCGTCGGCGTCGACGATCCGGTATCCGGTCCGTCGTCGACGACGTAGCCGTTGGTCATCGCGTTGACGGTCACCAGCAGGTCGGGGTCGACGGCGAGGCACAGTGCGCTGCGCACCTGCCCGCCGGGATCGACGGTCGGGCTGGTCGCGAAGTCGACGGCGGACAGCAGCACGTCGAGCCGGCCCCCGGCGGCGAGCGAGGTGGCGAGGTCGTCGTCGAGCAACCGGACGGGCGTCGTGCCCCCCGGCACGCCGGGGGCGAGCCGCGGCCGGTCGCCAAGCGGCCACAGCACGGTCAGCCGAACGGGTTTGGAGGTGTCCGGCGCCACCACGTCGGCAACCGTCTCAGCCGACGGGTTCGCCGACTGTTCGGCGGGCACCCCGACGACGGGAAGCAGGAACCGGGCGTCGGCCAGCCGCGCCGGAGCGCCGTAGTCGGGGGTGCCGTTGGCGTTGACGAGAAGCGGGTACACACCGGGTTCGTCGATGGTCAGCGACGGCCCTTGCCTGGCGCGCAGCGGCACCGTCAGCTGGAACGGGACATCTTGTCCGCGTTGCAGTTCCGGCGACACAGTGACGAAATCGGCGACCGCCTCGAACTGGTCGTTCGCACCGCCGAGGCTTGTCCGCAGCCCCGTCGAGGTGGATACCGCAGCCGCGTGTTCGAGGCGGACCATCACGTCGCGGACGGGACGGTCACCGACGTTCAGCACGACACCGGAGACGGTGACGACCGGCTCGCTCGTGGTGGTCACCACCTCGGGTGTGACGCGGTCGATGCGCAGCTGGAGAAACGGAACCGACCCCGGCTCACCCGCCGCAGCGGGCGGCGACAGCGTCGGCGCGGCCACGAGCAGCAGCAGTGTCAGCACGGCGAGCAGACGGGACAGCGCCGTGCGGACACCTACGCGGCCGGTCACTGCCCTTGTCCGCAGCCGTTCGTCCGCGGCTTCGGCGGGCCGGTGTCACCGGTGCGGCGATTGCGCGTGTGGGAGTGCGTCTGAGCACGCCGACGCGGTGAGCTGTGGGGCAGCGGCGGCAGTGCCGACGGCCCATCGTTGTGCAGCTTGTCGATCAGCTCGTCGGCCACCTCGGCGAGCTTGCGTTCGTCGGCATAGGCCAGCCGCGACGGCAACTCGGTCAACGGCACCCAGGCCACCTCGCTGACCTCGACGTCCTCGTCGGAAAGCTCGCCGCCGAGGAACCGCATCAAGTAGTGGTGCACCGTCTTGTGCACGCGGCGGCCCTCGGTGACGAACCAGTAGTCGATGCTGCCGAGCGCGGCGAGCACGCTGCCCTGGATGCCGGTCTCCTCCGCCACCTCGCGGATCGCGGTCTGCTCGGCCGTCTCACCCAGTTCGATGTGGCCCTTGGGCAGGGACCACAGCATTCGCCCGCGCCGGTCGACGCGCCCGATCAGCGCCGCGACCTGGCTGTCCTTCGGGCCGTCGATACCGTCGATGACCAGCCCGCCCGCCGACGTCTCGTGCACGGTGCGCAGCCGGTCGGGCCTGCGGCCGTTGCGCGGCTTGTGCGGTTTGGGCCTGCCGTCGGGGACCGGGTTGCGCGGTTCGGCGGCCCGGCCGTCGGGCGACGTGTCCGGCGCAGCCGGACCGGCGTTGTGCTGGGCCTTGGCGGCGTCGGGAGGGCCGGCCGCGCGGCGACCACGACGACGCCCGCGGCGCCGTCGGGGTTTGGCCTGTTCGCCGTCCGACACCCAAGCGATAGTAGCTGCCACCGAAATTCGCTCCGGCTACACTCGCCGCTCGGTGCACGACCGTTACCTCTACGCTCATTGACCGTGTCCGACAACGCTGAACTGCTTATCGCCGCCCAGGTGGCGTTGAATCGGCACGCCGACGTCCTGCGCGATCTCGGCCGGGTGTTCGCCGATGCGGGCCACGAGTTGTATCTCGTCGGCGGAAGCGTGCGCGACGCGCTGCTGGGCCGGCTGGATACCGACCTCGACTTCACCACCGACGCGCGGCCCGACGAGATGGCGCGGATGCTGCGGCCGTGGGCCGATTCTCTGTGGGACACCGGCATCGAATACGGCACGCTCGGCGTCGGCAAGGCCGATCAGCGCATGGAGATCACCACGTTCCGCGCCGACACCTACGACCAGGTCTCGCGCAACCCGGAGGTGCGCTTCGGCGACCGCCTCGACGACGATCTCGTGCGCCGCGACTTCACCGTCAACGCGATGGCGGTGCGGATCACCGCACAGGGCCCCGGCGAATTCCTCGACCCGCTAAGGGGATTGGACGCGCTGCGGGCCCGGGTGCTCGATACGCCTTCCGCGCCGGAGGTGTCCTTCGGTGACGATCCGCTGCGGATGCTGCGGGCCGCACGGTTCGTCTCTCAGCTCGGGTTCGACGTCGCACCGCGGGTGCGCGACGCGATGGCCGCAATGGCTGACCAGCTGGGGCGGATCACCGCCGAGCGGGTGGCTGCCGAGCTGGACAAGCTGATCCTCGGCGAGGATCCGCCCGCGGGTATCGACCTGATGGTGGACAGTGGTCTCGGCGCCGTCGTGCTGCCGGAGATCGGCGCGATGCGGATGGCCATCGACGAACACCATCAGCACAAGGACGTCTATCAGCATTCGCTGACCGTGCTGCGGCAGGCCATCGAGCTCGAGGACGATGGCCCGGATCTGGTGCTGCGCTGGGCCGCGCTGCTGCACGACATCGGCAAGCCGTCGACGCGGCGGCACGAGGCCGACGGCGGGGTGAGCTTCCACCACCACGAGGTGGTCGGGGCGAAGATGGTCCGCAAGCGGATGCGCGCGTTGAAGTACTCCAAGCAGATGGTCGACGACGTGTCGCAGCTGGTGTATCTGCATCTGCGGTTCCACGGCTACGGCGACGGCAAGTGGACCGACTCCGCGGTGCGGCGCTATGTCACCGACGCGGGGCCGCTGCTGGGCCGGCTGCACAAGCTGGTGCGCGCCGACTGCACCACCCGTAACAGGCGTCGCGCTGCGCGACTGCAGGCCAACTACGACGACCTCGAGGCGCGCATCGCCGAGCTCGCCGCAAAGGAGGACCTGCAGCGGGTGCGCCCCGACCTCGACGGCAACGAGATCATGAAGATCCTCGACATCCCGGCAGGCCCGCAGGTCGGTCAGGCGTGGAACCACCTCAAGGAGCTGCGGCTGGACCGCGGGCCGCTGGGCCACGACGAGGCGGTCGCCGAACTGTTGAAGTGGTGGAACGCCAGGAATTGATTCGCCCGCCGCGGAACCCGCCTGTGGCGGCCGGCGTCTGATCTGACATGGATTACTGCCTCTCCGACGGCGACGGGTCGGCCATGATGTCGAGCGCGGCGCCGAACACCGATGTGAACGCCGACGGAATCCTCGACGGGGTGGGCCTCGATGTGGACGGCGACGACGCCGTCGACGATCTGCTCGCCGACCTCGACGGCGACGGTCTTGCCGACCATGCGGTCATCGACGGGCGGGACTACTACACCGACGACGGTTCGGGCACATGGTCGGTGAGCGTCGACCGCGGAGCGCTGCTGCGGCTGTTCGACAGCGACGCCGACGGGCTGGCCGATCGCGCGGTGGGCGACGGCGTCGGATACGCCGACATCGACGGCGACGGGCTGTGGGACATCAGGCTGACCGACAGCAACCGCGACGGCACGGCCGACGTCGCCAACGACCTCTGACTCTTGCCGTGAGAAGCAGTGCGTAGCCAACACAGTTCGCGCACAGCATCTTTCGGGACCACCTCTACTCGTCAGGCGGCGAAGCGCGGTCGCCGAATCCAGGTAGTCGGCTACTCGTGATCTCCCGGTGTCGCGGCGGGATCGTTCGTGGCGCTCGAACGACACGAAAGGAGCACTCCCATGGCCGATCCAATCATCAAAATCGGTTCGACAGGCGACGCGGTGAAGAAGGCGCAACACGCGCTGTACTGCCGCCGCTATCTGGTGGATCTCAGCGAGGTCGACGGCATCTTCGGGCCGATCACCCGCAACCGGGTCATCCGGTATCAGTTGGACCGCAGCGCGGGTGAATTCTTCGCGTTCTCGTTCCCGTTGGATGTCGACGGCATCGTCGGGCCGATGACGTGGTCACGGCTGACCCCGCCGTTGATCAAGAAGGGCTCGAAGGGCAACCCGGTATTCCTCGTCCAGGAGATCCTCAAGAGCTGGGGCTACCCCGACTACGACCCTGGCCCCGTCGACGGCGACTTCGGCAAGTTGACCGAGACAGCGGTCAAGAACGTGCAGGCGATCCTCACCGACTGCGACAACGCCCCGCTGAAGGTCGACGGCATCGTCGGCCCGAAGACGTGGGAAGCGCTCTACGCCTGAGCGCGCCACTGTCCGGCGCCGGGCCCGGGTGTCAACGCCCCGGTCCCGGCGGTCCGGCGAACGCCTGCGCGATGGTCAGCCAGCGCTGTGCGTCAGCGCCCTCGGCGCTCACATCGAGGGTCGAGAGCGGTCGGCGCTGGGTGACCAGGAAGCAGAAGTCCTCGGCGGAACCCGTCACTCGCTGCGCGGCATCCGCCGGCCCCCATGTCCACGTCGAGCCGTCGGGCGCGGCCAACTCGACACGAAACGGCTCGGCGGGTGGGGCGAGATTGTTGATCGCGAAGGCGAAGTCGCGTGTGCGGACGCCGATGTGGGCGATCGAGCGCAGCCGCGCGGTCGCAGGTCGCGTCACGCCGAGAGCGTCGGCGACGTCGAGGCCGTGCGCCCAGGTCTCCATCAGCCGCGCGGTCGCCATCGATGCGGGGCTCATCGGCGGGCCGAACCACGGCAGCTTGCGGCCGTCGGGCACCGTCACGAGCGCATCGTGCAGCCTGCGCCTGGTGTGGCGCCAGTCGGCGAGCAGCGCGTCCGGCGGCGTGGCGGCGAGCTCTTCCGCGCCGCGGTCGACGAACCCGGCGGGATCCAGTGCCGCCGCGCCGAGGACCTCGTTGAAGCCTGCCTCGTCGTCGACCGAAAGCAGTGCGACTCGGTCGGTCCACAGCAGGTGCGCGATCTGGTGGGCGACGGTCCATCCCGGCGCGGGCGTGGCGGTGGCCCACCGCTCGGCGGGCAACTCGGCGACCAGTCCGTCGAGCTCGTCGCTCTCGGCGCGAAGGTCATCGACGATGGAACGGGCGCTCGCCATGCCGGTCACCTTAGCCCGGCCGCTGGGCCCGGCGAGCCACGCAGGCATGCGCGACGAGCCCGCCGAGGTACACCGCCGAACCGGCGACGATCAGGCCCGGCGAGCGTCCGTCGACGGGGATCACCGCGGCGGCAGGCGCGAGCGCAAGCACGAACGACATCCAGAACAACGCGTCCTGCACCGTGAACACGTGGCCGCGAAGCGCGTCGACCACATCGATCTGCATGGCGGTGTCGGCGCACAACTTCACCACCTGGCCCGCCACCCCCAGCAGGAATCCGCACACCAACATCATCTGCACGTGCAGCCCGACACCGCCGAGCTGAATCACCGCCGCGAGCAGCAGCGCGCCATTGGCGGTGGGGTAGCGACCCCACCGGCCGATCGCGGCAGGCGTGATGACATTCGCCAGGAAGGCCCCGACCGCGCCTGCACCGAGGAACAACGCCGAGGTTCCGAGGCCCGCGACGCTCTGGGAGTCGGTGTGGCGCACCATGACCAGCACCACCATGGTGTTGATCCCCAGCACCATCCGATGGGCCGCCAGCCCGGCGAGGGTGCCTGCCACGGTGCGGACGGACAGCACGGTGCGGGCGCCGTGCAGCCATCCGGTCAGCACCGCGTAGGCCACCGATCCGTGAATGGCCCGCACGCTGTCCTGCGGGCCAAGCACGCGGCGCGGGAATCGCACCGACAGCAGAAGGGCCAGCGACACCGGGATCGCGACGATCACCATGACCGCCGCCGCGGCGGCGTCGTCGGCGCCGAATATCGCCCGGGGCACCAGCATGAACGCCGCGCCGAGGAAGGCCGCCACCCCGCCGGTCGCCGTGGCGACCGAGTTCATCGTGACGACCTGAGCGCGGGGCACCACGTCGGGCAGCGACGCCGAAAGGCCCGATGAGACGAAACGGGTGAACCCGTTGATGATCAACGCGCTGAACAGGATTGCGGAATCGGTGGCGCCCGCGGCAAGCAGGCCCGCGATGCCGAGGACGAGGACGAGCCGGGCGGCGTTCGCGCCGATCAGCACCGAACGCCTGTCCCACCGGTCGAGGAGCGCGCCTGCGAACGGGCCCAACGCCGAGTACGGCAGGTACAGAACGGCGAACGAGGCCGCGATGTCCCACGGGCCTGCGGCGCGGTCGGTGCTGAACAGCAGACCGCCTGCCAGCCCGGCCTGGAAGAGTCCGTCAGCGAACTGACTCACGCTGCGCAGTTCGAGCAGTCGCCAGAAATGGGGAAGGCCGCGCACCGACCGCCACAGGAGCAGGGGGGCGTGTGCGTCAACCACAGGACTTCACAGTACAAATATCCCGGCGGGCCGCGCCTGTTCGCCACCTCGGAGGTTCGCTGGTGCCATGATGGTGGAGTGGCGCAGTCAGAGGATCCGGAGGACTTCAGAGAGGGAGCCGCTCCGACAGCGAACCGGGTGCGCGCGGGAACTCTGCTGCTGGCCAACACCGATCTGCTCGAGCCGACGTTCCGGCGCAGCGTCATCTACATCGTCGAGCACAACGACGGCGGCACCCTCGGTGTCGTGCTGAACCGGCCGAGCGAGACGGCGGTCTACAACGTGTTGCCGCAGTGGGCGAAGCTGGCCACCAAGCCGAAGACGATGTTCATCGGCGGTCCGGTCAAGCGCGACGCCGCGCTGTGCCTGGCCACGTTGCGTGTCGGCACCGAGCCGAGCGGCGTGCCCGGCCTGCGGCATGTGCAGGGCCGGATGGTGATGGTCGACCTGGACGCCGACCCGGACACGATCGCGCCGGTGGTCGAAGGCGTGCGCATCTTCGCCGGATACTCCGGTTGGACCATCGGCCAACTCGAAGGTGAGATCGAGCGCGACGACTGGATCGTGTTGTCGGCGCTGCCGTCCGATGTGCTCGTCGAGGCGCGGGTGGATCTGTGGGGACGGGTGCTGCGGCGTCAGCCGCTGCCGCTGTCGCTGCTGGCTACCCACCCAATCGATATCAGCCGCAACTAGTTTCGCGACAGAGTGCACGTCGCGCATGCGCCGGTGCCACATCCGCTCGATGCCGACCCGCAGGACGGGCCCGCCGCGGCCTTGGCGACGACGAACTTCGCGCTCTGCCAGCAGCCCGCCGCGACGGTCGCGATCGCACCCAGCACACACACCACCACGACGACGCCGCCCACCTCGGGCCGCGACGACAGCGCGACGACGCCCGCGACGGCCAGCATCGCCGCCGCCGCGAGTTGGGTGGGCGCGACCGCGCGGAGCACCTG
>JAEZKH010000308.1 GCA_023415515.1 Actinomycetes bacterium | reverse complement strand
AGGTGGAGAAGGGCTAGAACGGCTGGGTCAGCAAGTGGTGGTGATGTCGAACGTGGCCGTGGTGCTCTGATTCGGCTTGTCGGCGAACGCGCCCTGCGCTTCGCCGCTGACGGTGAACTTGCCCTGGTTCACCTTGGCCGATGCCTTGCCGAGGTTGTCGTTCCAGAAGGTGCCGGTGAAGTTGCCGAGGTTGCGGATCTCGACCGCCTGTGCGGTCACGGTGTCGCCCAGTTGGAGCGTGGCGGTGAACCCGGGCTCCTTGTCCAGCGTCTTGATCGTCCAGCTCTGGCCGTCCTGATAGCAGGTGACCGGCTGCAGCGCACTGGTCGCCTCGCCGTTGATGATCACCCTGGCGTCATGGGTGCCCAGTGCGGCGGGCGGGCTCGAGCAGCCCGCAACTCCTGCGGCCAGCAGGAGGGCGACTGCGGCAGGGAACCGGCGCTTCATGACTGGGCATCCCCTCTACGACGAACTCGACGACACAGGTGACAGTAGAGCAGTGTGCGTCGGGTGCGGGAGAGTCGCACCAAATTGCCTGATCGGCCGGTCCTGTGCCGATCGGATCAGCGAGTGGACAACAGGGTGCGTACCGTTTCGCACTGATGGCAGTCTCCGCAGCGAATCCGCACGACATCGACAACCTGCTGACCGGCTACCGAGCGGCCCGGGCGCAGCAGGCACTGTTCGATCCCCGCGGTGGCGCGCTCACCGGATTCGACGAATTCGTCGATGCTGCCGGCGACGTCCGGCCCGCATGGCTCGAGTTGGCCGAATGCGTCGGCGAGCGGGGCCGCAGCGGGCTCGAGCAGCTGCGCCACGTCGTGGCCAACCTCGTCGACAAGGACGGCATCACCTACATCAGGCAGGATGACGGGGGCCACGCGGACATCGACGGTGACGATTCGCCCGTGCCGGAACCGTGGCACCTCGACGCGCTGCCGTTCGTCATCTCGGCGGCCGACTGGGCCACCCTGGAGTCGGGTCTGGTGCAGCGTTCGCGGCTGCTCGACGCGGTGCTCGCCGATTTCTACGGCCCGTGCACCGCTGTCACCGGCGGCGTGTTCCCCCCGCAGTTGTTGTTCGCGCATCCGGGCTATGTGCGGGCGGCGCGCGGCATCGAGATTCCGGGCAGACACCAGCTGTTCATGCATGCCTGCGACGTCAGCCGGTCTCGCGACGGTGTGTTCCGCGTCAACGCGGACTGGACCCAGGCGCCGTCGGGCGCCGGTTACGCGTTGGCCGACCGGCGCGTCGTCGCGCACGCCGCGCCCGACCTCTACGACCGCATACGACCGCGGCCCGCCTCGCCGTGGGCGCAGGCGTTGCGACTGGCGCTGATCGACGCGGCGCCCGAGGCGGCCGAGGAACCGGTCGTCGTGGTGCTCAGCCCGGGAATCCACTCCGAAACCGCCTTCGACCAGGCGTACCTGGCGAGCGTGCTGGGGTTTCCGTTGGTGGAGAGCGCCGATCTCGTGGTGCGCGACGGCAAGCTGTGGATGCGATCACTTGGCACCCTGAAGCGGGTCGACGTGGTGCTGCGGCGGGTGGACGCCGACTACGTCGATCCACTCGACCTTCGGGCCGACTCCCGCCTCGGCGTCGTCGGACTGGTCGAGGTGCTGCGGAGGGGCGCGGTGACGGTGGTCAACACGCTCGGCAGCGGGATACTGGAAAGCCCTGCGCTGCTTCGCTTCCTGCCCGATCTGGCGAATTCTCTGTTGGGCGAGGCGCCGTTGCTGGAAACCGCGCCGGTGTACTGGGGCGGAATCAACACCGAGCGGTCCCACCTGTTGACCAAGCTCGGATCACTACTGGTCAAATCCGTCACCGGCGGCAAGACGATAGTCGGTCCAGCCTTGACCTCGGAGCAGCGCAAGAACCTCGGCGTCCGCATCGAGGCCGCACCGTGGCAGTGGATAGGTCAAGAGCTGCCGCAGTTCTCTTCCGCCCCAACCAACTTCCAGCCAGGTGGGCTGGCGTCGGCCAGTGTCGGCATGCGTCTGTTCACCGTCGCACAGCGTGGGGGATACGCGCCGATGATCGGCGGCCTGGGCTACGCACTGACGCCCGGCCGTGCCGCTTATTCGATGCGGAGCATTGCGGCCAAGGATATTTGGGTCCGCACCCCGACACGGGTGACCGCCGAACGCATCCCGCCCTCGCCACCTGTCGAACTGCCTGCGATGACACCGAGCCCGACGAGGTCGGTGAGTTCACCGCGTGTGCTGTCGGACCTCTTCTGGATAGGCCGGTACGCCGAGCGCGCCGAGAACACCGCCAGGCTGCTGATCGTCACCCGGGACCGCTACCACGAGTTTCGGTATCGGCAGGAGATGGACGGCAGCGAATGCGTACCGGTGCTGCTGGCCGCGCTCGGCCGGATCACCGGAACCGGTACCGGCGCCGACGGTGACTCGCACGAGATGATCGCGATCGCGCCGACCACGCTGTGGTCGCTGACCGCAGACCGCCACCGTCCCGGCTCGCTGGCGCAGTCGGTGGAGCGACTCGGTCTCGCCGCCAGGGCGGTGCGCGACCAGATGTCCAACGACACCTGGATGGTGCTGGCGGCCGTCGAACGCGCGGTGCTGCATTCGGGGCGGGTGCTCCCCGAATCCCATTCCGAGGGTGAGGCTTACCTGGTGACCGCGCACAGCGAAACGCTGTCGGGGATGTTGGCGCTGTCCGGGCTGGCGGCCGAGTCGATGGTGCAGGACGTCGGTTGGACGGTGATGGACATCGGCAGGCGCATCGAGCGCGGCCTCGCGCTCACCGCGCTGCTGAGCGAGACGTTGACGACGGTCCGCGCCCCGGCCGCAGAACAGACCATCGCGGAATCGGCGTTGGTGGCCTGCGAGTCGTCGGTCATCTACCGACGGCGCAATCCCGGCGCGGTCACCATCGCGTCCATCGCAGAGCTGGTGCTCTTCGACGCGGAGAACCCCAGATCGCTGGTCTACCAGTTCGAGCGGCTGCGCGCCGATCTCAAGACGCTGGGCTCGTCGCGTCCGGAGCGCATGGTCGACGAGATCGGCAGCAGGTTGCGCCGAACGGACCCCGCGGACCTCGAAGACGTCACACCCGAAGGGCGCCGCGGTGAGCTGGCGGCGCTGCTCGACGGGCTACACGCCGACCTGCGCGAACTGGCCGGGGTGATCACCGCGACCCACCTGTCACTCCCCGGCGGGATGCAGCCGTTGTGGGGGCCCGCGCAGCGCAGGGAGATGCCGTGATCGGCACGAGGCGATACCGGGTGACTCACCGAACGATTTACGGGTACTCCGACGTGGTGACGAGCTCTTACGGCCGCGGCTTCCTCACGCCCCGCGACTCAGCCCGGCAGCGTTGTCTGTCCCACGCGTTGCACATCGATCCTGAACCGACCGACAGCTCGACGAGCAGGGATGCGTACGGAAACCTGAGCTCGTACTTCCACGTGACCGAACGCCATCACACGCTGTCGGTCACCAGCGAGTCGGTCGTCGAGGTGGAGCCGCCGCCGAAAGAACTGTACGGTGCCGGATCCGCGCTGGCGCCATGGGAAATCGCTCGCCCTGTCGGCCCCGACGGCGCTTTGGCGACGGAGTTCACCCTCGACCTCCAGCCACCGGAGATCACCGACGGGGTGCGCGACTACGCGTCTGCCAGTTTCGCTTCCGGCCGGCCTCTGATCGAGGTGTTGACCGATCTCACGTCGCGGATATTCCACGACTTCACCTATCGATCGGGTTCGACGACGGTGTCGACCAGGGTCGCTGACGTGCTGGCGGCCGGGGAAGGGGTCTGCCAGGACTTCACCAGGCTGGCCATCGCCTGCCTCCGCGCCAACGGCCTTGCCGCAGGCTATGTTTCAGGGTATCTGGCAACCGATCCGCCGCCGGGGAAGGACCGGATGGTCGGCATCGACGCCACCCATGCATGGGCGTCGGTGTGGACTCCGCACAACCAGTGGCTCGGCCTTGATCCGACCAACGACCAGATGGTCGACGAGCGCTACATCGCTGTCGCTCTCGGCCGCGACTACGCCGACGTGCCGCCGCTGCGCGGCATCATCTACACCGATTCCGAGAGCAGCGTCATCGATGTGTCGGTCGACGTGGCGCCCTTCGAAGGGGAAGTACTCAATGCGTGATTTCATCTGTCCGAGATGTGGGCAGCGGTTGGCGTTCGAGAACTCGGTGTGTCTGTCGTGCGGCAGCCCGCTTGGCTTCTCGCTCGACGACACGGCCCTGTTGGTGATTGCCTCGGGCGAGGAAGGTTCCCGACCCGGCTTCATCGACGCCGACAAATACGAGCTGTGCGCGAATCTGCATCTGGCCGAATGTAATTGGCTGGTCGAGAAGCAGCCGGTCCGAAGGCTCTGCGTATCCTGTGCGCTGACCCGAACCAGACCCGCCGACGGCGACACCAAGGCGCTCGCGGCGTTCGCGGATTCCGAGAGGGCCAAGCGGCGATTGATCGTGGAGTTGCATGAACTCAAGCTGCCGATCATCGGACGCGACGCGGACCCCGATCTCGGGTTGGCTTTCGACCTGCTCTCCAGCGAGAACGAGAAAGTGTTCACCGGCCACGACAACGGCGTGATCACCCTCGATCTCGCCGAGGGTGATGACGTGCATCGCGAACAACTGCGCATCTCGATGGACGAGCCGTACCGGACGCTGCTCGGGCACTTTCGCCACGAGATCGGCCACTACTACTACTTCCGGCTGGTGGACCCGGTGCCCGGATACAAGGACCGGTTCCAGCAGCTGTTCGGTGATCCCGACGCCGACTACCAGGCAGCGCTTGACCGCCACTATCAGGACGGTCCGCCCGCGCAGTGGGAGGACGACTACGTGTCGTCCTACGCCACAATGCATCCCGCCGAGGACTGGGCCGAGACGTTCGCGCACTATCTGCACATCCGGGACACGCTCGACACCGCGGCGGCCTTCAGCTTCGCACCCGCAGCCGCGACGTTCGAGCGCAAGGTGCTCGGCCCAAGCGGCTTCGACCAGATCATCGACATGTGGCTGCCGCTGTCGTGGGCGTTGAACATGATGAATCGCTCGATGGGCAAGCAGGACCTCTACCCGTTCGTGCTACCGCCCGCCGTGCTGGACAAGATGAGGTTCATCCACACGGTCGTCGAGGAGACGACCAGCTGATCACTTCCCCGCGTACACCAGTCGCTCCGCGGTGATCGCCACAGCGAGGGTAGTCAACTGCTTCGGATCGTCGAGGTCCACGTCGAGCAGCCGCGATATCTGGTCGAGGCGGTAGTACAACGATTGACGCCGCACGTGAAGTTGTTTGGCCGCTTTGGATTTGCTGCCTCCGCAGCAGGCGAGCACCTCCAGCGTGTGTGTGAGTTGGCTGTTTCGTGCGGAGTCCGCGCGGGTGAGCGCACCCAGTTGGTCGTCGACGAACTGTCGCATGGCTCTGTGGTCGCCGCGCGCCGCGAGCAGCCGCTCGAGGGCCATTGTCTGAACCCCGACAACCGCGTCGTTCATGTGCAGATCCTGACCGAGGCGCAGCGTGGCCAGGGTCTCTGACATCGCACGCGGAAGGTCGGTGGTGTCGCGCACGGTGCGGCTGACCGTTGCGCAGAGCCGCGACTGCGGACCCAGTTCGGCGAGTGCCGTTTCGCGGACCGCCCTGGCGAGATTCGGTGATGCGCGGCCTGACGGCGCGGCCACCACACCACACAGGACTCCGTCGACGAGGCCGAACACACCACTGCCCACCCGGCGCACGATCGCATCGACGACGTGCGGTGCGGAATCGACGCGCGCCGGGTCCACCGCGATGCAGGCGTACTGGTGGTCCGCGGTGGCGACGGCTGCGGCGCGCAGCCGCGCATCGAGCACCGTTCGGTCGGTCGGGTCGTCACCGACCAGATGGTGGAGCAGGACCTGCTGCGCCCGCAGCCCACCTGCGACGTCGTTCTGCTCACGGATGAGGCACAGCCCCAGCACCGTCGGCGCCCGCTCCATCACCGCCTCGACGAGAACCGACGGCATTCCGGCGATGCCTGCAGTCAGCCGGCCCCACGCCATCCCTTCGACCATCACCGGCGCCTCGGAACTCGGTCCGTCGCCGGCGGGCGGACCCGCGTGCACGACGATCCTGCCCGCGTAATCGGACAGTCGCGCCCATGTGCCGAGGGTGGCGGCCACCTGCTCGACGAGTTGGGTCAGCGAGGCGCCGCGGGCCAGCGCCTCCGAGAGCGCGCGGGAGATCTCGTCGGCATGGCGCAGACGGGCCACCGACCGGTCGATGAGCTCGCTGTTCACCGCCTCCGCCACTTCGGTGAAGCGAAGTGCCGGCTGCAACTCGACGATGGGCAGGCCGACGTTGACCGCCTCGTCGACCATCTCGGGTGGAACCTCGGCGAAGGTCCGGCCGACCTCGAAACACAGTCCGGCGACACCGCTTTCGGCGAGCCGCTGAACGTACAGCCGACGCGCTGTCTCGTCGACGCCCACCAGGCCGACGCCGTTGGTCAGCAGCATCTCATTGCCGCGCAACAGCGGCGCGATGTCGTACAGATCGGCACTGTGCACCCAGCGCACGACATGGTCGAGGTGATCGTGTCCGCTGAGCACCGACGGCTGTGCGCGCCGCAGCAGGGGGTGCTCGAGGACGTGCCGCAATATCAGGCTCATAGGACATTCTGACCCATTAATGGCCTCGAACGCCTGACATTACGTCTGTTGCCGCAGGCCACGAGCGGTTGCATTCTTAGTCGATCCGACACTCAGGAGCGCATATGACCACTCTCGTCACGGGCGGCCGCGGTTACGTCGGGCGTCATCTGGTCGATCAACTGCTCGGCGACGGCGGCAAGGTCATCACCTACGACAGGGACTTCTCGGTCGACGACCGCGCCGGGATGACCGTGGTGCAGGGTGAACTGTTCGATATCCCTCGGCTGACGGAGACGTTGCGCCGCTATGACGTCGACCGCATCATCCACACCGCGGGGCAGAGCCATCCAGGGGTGTCCATCGACCTGCCGTGGACCACGTTCAAGGCGAACGCCGAAGGGACGCTTGCGGTCTACGAGGCGGCGCGCATGACAGGCGTGACCCGCATCGTCAACTTCTCGTCGGAATGTGCCGTCGGCACCGTCCCGATCGACGAGGAGGTGACCGAGGCCATCAAACCCAACCCCACAACGCCGTACGGCGTGACGAAGGTCGCAGGGGAGTTGTTCGGTTCGGTGTACAACTCCCTCTACGAGATGGACATCGTCTCGCTGCGCGTCACCGAGGTGTACGGGCCCGGCCTGTGGATGCCGAGCCTGCTCGGCGACATGATCCGGGCCGGATTGCGCGGGGAGGCTTTCGTCCTCGAGTCGGGCGGCGATCACCCGTTCCACTTCGTCCACGTCGCCGACGTGGCCACCGCCGCCAGGTTGGCCTCCACCACGACGACGCTGACCCAGCCGGTCTACAACGTCTCCGGCGGGCGGCAGGTCACCGTCAACGAGACCGCACGACTGCTCGAGCAGCATATCCCGGGGAGCCGCTACGAGATCGGGCCGGGACTGCTGCCGCATTGGGACAGCCAAGGTCCGTACGACCTGACCGCGACCGCCCGCGATCTCGGCTACGCGCCCGCCTGGACGCTTGAGGCCGGGCTCGTCGACCAGATCGACTGGTTGCGAGCCCAGCATGGCTGAGATGACCGGGCGCATCGCGCTCGTCACCGGCGCCGCATCGGGCATCGGGCTGGGGGGGGGCGCAGCGCGGGC
>JAEZKH010000301.1 GCA_023415515.1 Actinomycetes bacterium | reverse complement strand
CAGTTCCAGCGAGCCACCGCACTGATGTGCGCTGCCGAGCTCGCGCGTCAAGCTGACGAAACCACCTGGGGCAGTGAATCGTTCCGCATCGGGCTATGGGTAGGTACCGACGTAAGCCCTAAACGCTTCGAAGAAGCCGACGAACAGCTGACCAAGGCCAACGAATACGGGTCGCATCGGCTGACCGTGCTGCAGGTCCAGCGCTGCCCTTGGTGTGGTACCCCGATCACCGCGGCACACGTCAAGGCTGACGCCACAGCCCGGCGGGTGTTCGTCTACTGCGGTGATGACCTCGCGCGCTGCCCGTTCTCAAAGGGTGGACAGGTCAGCGAGGGGTTGCCGATTCTGACCGTGGACGAGGAGATCTACCGGCTGACACCGGCATTCGTCATCGCCACCGTCGACAAGTTCGCCCGCCTGGCCCGTGAAGGCGAAGCCGCCGCATTATTTGGCTACGTCGGACGGCGCTGCGGTCGCCACGGCTACGTCCATCCCGACTATGCGGCGTGCAACATCTCCACCGCGCACCCGGCCGTGGCCGGATATCCCGCGGCCACCGTGCACCCGGTGAATCGGCTGCGACCTCCGGATCTGATCATCCAAGACGAACTGCACCTGATTACCGGGGCGCTGGGCACCTCCGTTGGCCTGTTCGAGGTTGCGGTGGAGACCCTGGCCTCCTGGGAACAGCCCGACGGCAAGCCAGTGCGGCCGCTGATTGTCGCGTCCACGGCCACCGTCCGCAACGCGCAGGAGCAGGTGCGTGGCCTGTACGGGCGGCGCCTGGAGATCTTTCCCCCGCAGGTGCTCGACGTCGCCGACACCTACTTCTCCCGTGAAATCCCGATCACCAAAACAACGCCCGGGCGCCGCTACATCGGAGTCAGCGCGCAGGGAGTGCGCCTGGCCAGCGCCGAGATCCGCGTCTCGGAGGTTCTGCTGTCGGCCGGGCAGCTGCTGTTGGACCGCAGCGGCATCGCCGCCGACCCCTACATGACGCTGGTTGGATACTTCAACGCCACCCGCGAGCTGGCGGGCATGACCCGCTACATGGGCGACGACGTGCAGAACCGAATCAAGCGCCCCCGCAAAGACTCCGGATTCCCACCCCGACACGGGGCCGCGTTCGGACTGCTGAACACCGGTGAACTCACCGCCCGAATCGCGTCGTCAGAGATCGGTCGCACCCTGGACCGGTTGGGCTTGGAGTTCGACCCTGACTATGACACCACCGAAGCCTTCCAGGCTCGAATGGCAGCACAGCGCGAAGGCAAGAAGGTGCCCACCCGCAAGGAGGCGCCGTTCGACGTGGTGCTGGCCACCTCGATGCTGCAGGTCGGTGTCGACGTGCAGCGGCTCGGGCTGATGCTCGTCGTCGGCCAGCCCAAGAACACCGCCGAGTACATTCAGGCGTCCTCTCGCGTCGGCCGCGACGCTTCCCGTCCTGGATTGGTTGTGACGCTGGGCAATTGGGCTCGCCCCCGCGATCTGGCGCATTACGAACAGTTCCGCCACTACCACGAGACGTTCTACTCCCAGGTCGAAGCGTTGTCGGTGACGCCCTACTCGCCGACGTCGCTGGATCGAGGATTGGACGGGTTGTTGGTCAGTGTGGCCCGAGTCGTGCAGGCGCCTCTCGATGACGGCCTCTCCCAAGAGCGCGGAGCCTGGCGGATCAAGGAACACCGGGACGTGGTCGAGCGGGTCGCCGAACGACTCAAAGCCCGCATCTCGGCTGCGGCGCAGGATGACGCCAGAGTGAAGTATGCCAGCGACCGGTTAGTCAACCGCATCGATCGATGGGCCGATCGCGCCAACCGCGCGAGCGACATGCACCGGACGCTGGTGTACGAGCGCACCGGGGAAGGGGACAAGTACCTGCCGTTGCTGATGAGCCCCGAGAACGCCAAAGCGGGTGTCGGGTCATCGAATCAGGCGCCCTTCGTCGTCGCGAACTCGATGCGGGAAGTGCAACCGGAGATCAACATTCTCGTCAGCCCGATCCCAGAGCGGCTGTTCGCGCACGTACCCGACGGAGCACCACGATGGACCCTGCCAGTGGGGGATGAGTCCTGATGACCGACACCACGCCCGAAGAAGTGATGCTGCACGATCCGGAGGAGGCGCTCGACCCGTTGGCCGACGCCGAAGACGCGGTGGTAAAAAACCGCGCCAAAGTGGGCTCGTCACGGCCGTCGTCGTTGCTATACACCTACGGGCCGGGCGCAATCATGGATCTGCCCGGTTTCTCGGTGATGCCTGCAGGGTTGGACGACTGGGAGCCCATCTGGAAACGGCGCGAGAAGATTCCGGCGATCATCGAGCCCCGGCTCCTCAACGTGATTCGGATGCACCTTGGTCCGCAGCTCGAGGCGCTACGGCCCTATCCCTGGCAGCCGAAACAGAACTCATTCGCCAAAGAGGGCGCCGACTTAGGCATCCCGGCACGGGTATTCCCGCAATGGCTGCGATGCACTGGATGCGATTACCTCGGCCCGCTGACGCGGTTCAGCTACATCAACACCCATCCCTTCCGCCCAGATCTCGCGCAATTCACCCATAAGAGCTGCCCGGGCCGCGGCGCGCAGCGCGGTGGTACGAAGACTGGGAAGCGAGAAAGCCCCGCGGTACCCGCACAGCATCTGCTGACATGCACCAACGGTCACGTCGACGAATTTCCCTACGAACTGTGGGTGCATCGCGGCCGGCGATGCCCCAAGGCGGAGCGACCGGACCTGAAGATGCGTGACGCCAACCTCGGCAAGAGCGTCGGATCGATGATCGCGTGCACACAATGCGGGGCAACCCGCGGCATGGCAGAGGCACAGGGCTCGGTGGGCCGCGACAAGCTGCCGCAAACCTGCCGGGGACGACACCCGCACTTAAATGCTTTCGACAAAGAATGCGACGCGCGGCCGACGCTGATCATGATGGGTGCCTCGAACTTGTGGTTCGCCTCGACACAATCGATCATCGTGATGCCGCGCACCGACGCCGAAAAAGCCGAAGCGTTGGGTGATCTCCTCCGACTGGAGCTCGGCGTCGACACTATCAAGCAGTTCGCTGGACAAGTCGACGTTATCCGCGCAATGGCGGGTATGAAAGATATTGATCTGAGCGGTGTTTCGAATGAGAGTCTTGCGACCGCGGTTGCCGACGCGCTGACGCCGCCGGAGTCCGACGAGGAGCGCAAGAAGAAGCGCGACGACTGGGATCCCGTAGAACTCCTGGTCCCCGAATGGCAATACCTGCAGAAGCCGGCGCTGTTCCCCTCTCAGAAGAACACCACGGGGCTGATGGTGACCGACATGGCCCGCAGCCCTGAGCTTCCCACACAGATCAGCCGGGTCGTCGCGGTTAACCAGATGAAGAAGGTCAATGCCTTCATCGGTTTCACCCGTCTTGATGAGATGGATCGAGTCAACGACCTGCCTGGTCGACTGGTCAAGCTCACCCGCAACGGCAAACCGACATGGGTGCCCGCGACGGAGGACCGCGGCGAAGGAATCTTTCTGCAACTCAGCCTCGATGCCGTCGAAGCCTGGGAGAACATCGTCTACACGACGCCGCTGTGGGCGGCGCATCAGGCGGCTAACCGGCGTAACTTCGCCCGACGCTTCTCCGAGACCGCCAAAGCTGTGAACCCCGACACCCGACTACCTGCACCGCGATACTGGTTGCTGCACACCCTGTCTCACGTTCTGATCCGGGAGATGGCAATGTCGTGTGGCTACGGCGCAGCCAGTTTGACCGAGCGGATCTACGGGTGGCCGGCCTCCGCGCACCGCGAGGGCGCTGCCGGATTGTTGATCTGTACCACCGCCTCAGATAGCGAAGGCACCCTCGGCGGACTCGTCGCGCTGTCGGAGCCGACTCGACTGCAGGGGTTGGTGATCTCGGCGCTTCGCCGAGCTGCCCGGTGCTCGTCGGACCCTGTGTGCGCCATGCGCACTCCGAGTGACCCGGAGGACTTCCTCCACGGGGCGGCGTGCCACTGCTGCACGTTCGCATCGGAGACATCGTGCGAAAGGGCGAACCGATTCCTCGACCGCCGGTTTCTGCTCACATTGCCCAGCGCGCACGGCAAGCCGGTGCCGGGGTTCTTCGGGAGCCCTGATGTCCGATGACCCGCTGAAACAACTGGGGGAGTACCTGACCGCAACCGAAGCGGAAAGCTTGGCAGTGCTCATCGACGCGGGCGAGCACACCACACACGCACTCGCATCAGTAAGCCACGCCCGGCGCGACCGAGTCGCAAATCTGTTGAATTCAGCGGGAATTGGACACACTGAGCCTGCCATCTCGGTGGCGGTGCTCCGCGGGATCGCAGGTGCAAAGTCTGCGCACCGCGACCTCACTCCGGTCTGGACGATGCCCGGAAACGAAGCCACGACCGGACATCTGACCAATCAGTTTCACGATGTCGTCGCCGCGGCCCGTATTTCGGTGACGTGTGCGACCTATAACTTCTCATCGACATCGAGCATGTGGGACGCACTCCAGAAAGCATCCGAGGAGCCCGAGGTGGTTGTGTGTGTCTACGTCGACGCAGGCAAGGGCGACCCTGGCGGCGTCAAGGCACGGCTCCCGCGGGCAACCGTGTACCGCTCAGCCAACTTGCCGAATGGACAATCGATCGTCAGCCATACCAAGTTCATTGTCGTCGACCATGAGGTCGTTCTACTGACAAGTGCAAACTTCTCGTACAACGCTGAGAACCGAAACATCGAGTTCGGTCTGCTGATTCACGACAG
The DNA here is from genome assembly GCA_023415515.1 of Actinomycetes bacterium. Taxonomy (GTDB): domain Bacteria; phylum Actinomycetota; class Actinomycetes; order Mycobacteriales; family Mycobacteriaceae; genus Mycobacterium. The sequence goes on along the minus strand of JAEZKH010000301.1, from coordinate 27 downwards.
CGGCCTGGCAGCGTCGATCGAGTCAAC
>JAEZKH010000233.1 GCA_023415515.1 Actinomycetes bacterium | reverse complement strand
CGATGCGCACCGTGCCCTCGAAGTGCAGCTTGCCCTCGAAGGCGCTCCCCCTGCCCAGCACTGCGTTGATGTCCCCCGGGTGGGAAGCCTCGTAGCGCCTCGTTGCAGCCATCCTCTTCCTTCCTCGGCGGACTCTCCCGCCGCTCGCTCTCCCGGGCGCCAGGCGCCCGGGCAGAGAATCTTTCGTCCTTCGACTGCCGTCCGGGGTGCTGCTACCGACCGGGGTGGACCATTCCGGGCGGCCGCCTCGAGCGTCGTCGTCGAGGGCTGCGCACGCATTGTAATTATAGATTGCACAAATGAATGACTAGTTCGGAACCATCGCCGCGATCAGGCGATCGAGCTCCTCGTACGAGAAGAAGTCGATTTCGAGGCGACCCTTGCCCTTGCCCGCGTCGATCACGCGCACCTTCGTGCCGAGCGCGCGCTGCAGCCGCTCCTCGATCGAGCGGACCTCGGCCGACTCGCGCCTGCCCTTGCCGGCGGCACCGGCCTTCGTGGTCTTGCCACCGTCCTTCTGCTTGCGGACGAGCTGCTCGGTCTGCCGCACCGAGAGCCGGCGGGACACCACCTCACCGGCGGCGCGCTTGATCTGCGTCTCGTCCCCGAGGCCGAGGAGCGCGCGGGCGTGGCCCATGTTCAGCGTGCCCTCCTCGAGGGCGTCCTTGATTTCGGTGGGCAGCTTGAGGAGCCGCAGCGAGTTGGCGATCGACGAGCGATCCTTGCCCACCCGCTCCGCGCACGCCTCCTGCGTGAGACCGTGCTCGTCGATGAGGCGGCGGTAGGCCTCCGCCTCCTCCACCGCGTTCAGGTCCTCGCGCTGGATGTTCTCGATCAGCGCGATCTCGAAGGCCTGGCGTTCCGTGACCTCCTTCACCAGCGCCGGGACGAACTTCAAGCCCGCCCGCTGCGAGGCGCGCCATCGTCGCTCGCCGGCGATGATGCGGTACACCGAGCCGTCGCGCCGCACGAGGATCGGCTGGATCACACCCTTCGCGCGGATCGAAGCGGCAAGCTCCTCGATGCGCTCGTCGTCGAACTTGCGGCGGGGCTGGGTCTTGTCCGGCGCGATCTCCTCGATCGCGATGGTGAGGACGCCGCTGCCCTGCCGCGTGGACTCAGTGGCGGGAGCGGGAGCCGCTGCGTTCGGCAACAGCGCGGAGAAGCCGCGGCCGAGTCGATTGCCTTTGTCGCGTGCCACTTCCATGGTCGGTCAGATCCTGTCGGTGGAATTCGGTAGGGAGAGGACGTCAGGCGACGGCGCTGCGGAGGCCCGGAGGCGCGTCGTCCTTCGCGAGCAGCTCGCGGGCGAGTGCGAGGTAGCTCTGCGCGCCGGCGGACTCGATGTCGTAGAGGATGATCGGCTTGCCGAAGCTGGGGCACTCCGAGAGGCGGACGTTGCGGGGAATCACGCTCTCGAAGACCTGGCCGCCGAAGAAGCTGCGGACCTCGTTCGCCACCTGTGAAGCCAGCGTCGTCCGCTTGTCAAACATGGTCAGGACGATCCCCTCGAGGGCCAGATCGGGGTTCAAGCCCTGGCGCACGAGATCGATCGTCGACATCAGCGCCGACAGGCCTTCCATGGCGTAGTACTCGCACTGCAGTGGGATCAGCACGGAGGAGCAGGCCGCGAGCGAGTTCAGCGTGAGGAGTCCGAGGCTCGGCGGGCAGTCGATGATCACGTACTCGTAGTCGCTCGCGCCGGCGAGCGCGTCGCGGAGTCGGAACTCGCGGCGGTCCGCCGTCACCAGCTCCAGCTCGGCGCCGACGAGGTCGCGGCTGGCGGGAGCGAGGTCGAGGTACGAGAACTCCGTAGGTCGGACCACCTCGTCCAGCGTCCGCGAGCCCACGAGCGCGTCGTAGATCGAGAGCTCCACCTGGTCGCGCACCACGCCGAGGCCGGATCCGGCGTTGCCCTGTGGATCCAGGTCGATCAGCAGCGTTCGGCGCTCTGCGGCTGCCAGCGACGCGGCGAGGTTGACCGCGGTCGTCGTCTTTCCGACGCCGCCCTTCTGGTTCGAAATCGAGAGGATTCGGGCCAAGGCTGTTCCACTCCTCCGGCGGGGTTCGTCCCGTCGGCCATGGATCCACGAGCACCAGCGCGCGAGAGATCCTGTTTGCTACCACGCGTTCGAGCCCTCCCGCAACGGCCTTCCGGGCCGCCGAGAGCGCTCTTGGAGGCGTGACGATGCACCCAACGTCACGTCGCGCGACCCTAGCAGATCCCCCCGACAATCGGTGCCCGTTTCACGTGGAACGCCCGCAGCTGCAGTGGCGAGACAGCCTGCGGCCGTCCGATGGGCATTCCGCGGGGGCCTGGGCCGCAGCCGGGAGGCGAGACTCGCTTTGGTTTTGGTTCCACGTGGAACGCCGGCTCCCCGGAGAGGCGTCGCGGCAGACCGGAAAGCGGAATGGGGCGGCGGGTGGCATCGGGGTCGAGGGCCCTTCGCCGCCAGGCGGCAAAAGGGGACCGCAACGCGCCCATTGGGCCCCAACCGACGGTCCCTCCCTGCGCCCAAGCGGTGCAGGTGCGGGATCGCCGGTGGCGGTTCTGTCATGGCGACCAGACTCATGGCGTCGTTTCACGTGAAACGGCGACCGCTCTCGCGCCAGTCCCCGGCTCCTGCGCCAGGTCGACACGGCTCCAGTTCCATCTCCAGGTCCACTCCCAGGCACGGTATCGGTCATCTTCTGGTCTTTCGGGGGACATCCTCCTGGGCCAGTTCGACTCCTCGACCAAGGGCCAGTTCCGAGATGCTCCCAGCGGCTCTTCCACCGAGCTTCGCGCCGACCACTTCGATGGTTCCTTGGTTCCACGTGGAACACGCCTGTTTGGCGAGATCTGGATCGGGACCCGAGCCGATCGCGAAAGGGGGCAATCGAGAGAGCCCCGAAGGCCGGTCCTCCCCCGCAGGGACGAACAGTTCGCTGCCCGATGGGCGCGTTCGGGCACCACGCCGCCATGGCTGGACGAGTTCATCGACCAATGGGGGCCGCCTGAGGGCGGCACCGCCTCCTCGCTGCCTGGGCGCCTCTCCAGCTCGGAGGGTGCGGGAGCTCCGTCTCAGGAAAGGCCGTTCTGCGTGGCGCCAAGCCACTTACCGCCCGCGGCCACCACTCTCCGCCGACTCGCTACCCCCTCAGACGAGTTTGTCGCCGACTGCGTCCTCCTCGGGCGCGTGCGGGCAGAGGAAACCGGTTCTCCGCGGTCGAACTACTCGGCGAGCGGATCCCCGTTGGGCTCATCCCACGGTCTCGACCGCAGACTTCTCGACCACCAATCGATGAATTCTCGCTTCGAAAAACCCAAGCCGTGAAGACCATCCGCGGAAACGCCCTCCTCCCGCCTTCGCGGAACTGGCCGCTTCGCGGAGACGTCCTCCTGCGGCAAAGATTCGCCGCGCAGACGAACCACCGCAGAAACGCATCTCCACAGAGTCACCTCTGCGGAAACTCGCCTCCGCGAGAACGACAAATCAGTGGAAAACGCCTCTTCCGCGGGAACGCTCTCCGCGGGAACTCTCTCCGCGGGAACTCTCTCCGCGGGAACGCTCTCCGCGGGAACGCTCTCCGCGGAAAGGTAACTCCGCGTAGAAGTGCACCTCCGTGGAAAGGGACGCCCGTGGAAAGGCACTTCCGCGGACGGGCAGGCGCCTCCACGTAAAGGCACCTCCGTGGAAACGCATCTCTGCGGAGACGCATGTCCGCGGAAAGGCATCTCCTCGGAAACGCACCTCCGCGGAAACGCACCTCCGCGGCAACACACCTCCGCGGCAACACACCTCCGCGGCAACGCACCTCCGCGGCAACGCACCTCCGTGTAACCGCACTCCGCGGAAACGCGCCGCGACCGACTCGCCCCAGCGTGACCGCCCTCGCGGAAACGCAGCTTCCGCCGACTCGCCCCAGCGTGGATCTTCACGCGGGAACGCACCCCCACGGAACCGCCTCTCCGCGGAAACGCCCCTTGGAAACGCCCGTCCGCGGTAGCGTCCCACAGCGGAAACACCCGTACGTGGAAGAGCCGCACCGCGGAGACGCCCCTCCAAAGAGCGCCACTCAGCAGCAACTCACCGCCCCGGAAATGCTCCTCGACGGAGACCCACCTCCACGACGAATCCCTCCGCGGAAGCTGCCCTCCAACTGGCGCCACTCCGCGGCTCGCTCTCGTTTGGAGCACCAACTCGAGGCTCACGCGCGGCGGTACAACTCCGCGGATGCGCCCAGGCGCGGAAGTACCGACTACCAGAGTCGCTTACGCCGCAGGTACGCCCCACGGCGGAGTCGTTCCTCCGCGCTGTGCCACCCGCCGCAGATCTGCAGTCCCCGCGGACCCAGTCACCTCGCGAAAGCGCCCTACTCCATGGGAACTCGATTCTCCCGTAACGCCGGCACCTCGAAGCGCCGGCTCGGCGGAACCGCGAATGGGGAAACACCAACACCGCGGAGTCGCCTGCCCGCAGAAGACGCGGCCCCCCAGAGCGGCTCGAGCACAGAGTGCGGAGCTGCGAAGGCGCCGACGCCGAGAGGACCGGTTCCGCGGAGACGCGTCGCGCGGAGTCGCCATCGCTGGAAAAGCCGACACCGCCGAGGCATAGATGACGCGAATAAAGGTCTTGGTCGAGCACGCGCTACCTCGGTTTGGCCGGCCCTAGGGAATGCCCAACCCGCGGAAACTCCAGGAGGGCCGACTGTCCGCCCGAGTCCCAGTGCCTCGCAATCTCCTTCGCCCCGGGGACGAGGACCCGCCACTGCCCATCCTCGTCCGCGACAGCCCGGGGCCGAATACGCGGGTCCCCTTCCACTGAGCGAGTCGAAGGATCTCCGTCGCGGAGGTGCATCGTTCAGCGGAGATCTTTCACCCAGTAACGAGCCATCGCGGCGGATGGGCGTCTCACCTGGCCCCACTCAGGAGGAG
>JAEZKH010000143.1 GCA_023415515.1 Actinomycetes bacterium | reverse complement strand
ACCTGTACGTCATGACCTCGGCGCATCAGCTCGCGGCCGACCGCGATCCCAGGCTCGACATCCCCGCGGGTGCCATAGAACGCCAGCACAATTTTCATCCGACGCTGGCCCTTCCGTCCCGTACCTGATCAGCCGCCCGGCAGCGTAACCCGGTCAGGCGCCCACCGGCGGAATTATGCCCATGTCTCCTTACGCCGGTGCACCAGCGCCAGCGTCTCCAGCGCCACCTTCACCAGGAACGGCGGCAGGAGTCGGTCGATGTTGCGATAGCGCCGGACGTCGTCGAATGTCCGGCGGAACCCGCGTTCGGCAGCGTCGTACTCCGCGTAAACCCGGTCCATTGTCGAGGTGTCGCACGGCTCGTCGCGCGCGGCCGTCGCGAGTGTTTCGTACACGGTCCGGACCCAGTCGGTCCCGAACGGCTCGGTCACCGCGCCGCGGGTCTGGTGGTGGCGGAGTGCCGGGGTGAGGAACTCGTCGATCGCGCGCTCGTCCTGGACGTCGAGGTCGATCGCCAACGCCGTGGCGATCCGCTTCACCTCCCGTCGCCAGTCATCGAGGAGGTTGGCGTACTCGACGAAGACCCGCGGCACGTCACGGGTGTCCCGTTCGGCCAGCAGGCTGTATTTCAGCCACCAGGCGCAGGTCAGCTCCGGCGAGGAATCGACGTAGTTCTGCTGTCCGGCGCGCTTTGCGAGGGATCCGATGATTTCCTCGGGGTCGCGAACCGCGATCACCACCGCGACATCGAATCCGGCCTGGCGGGCCGCCTCGAACCAGATGCGCGCCACCGTCGTGGTCTTCGGCTCCTTGATGACCACCACGGGCGCGGGCGGCAATCCGCGCAGATAGTTTCTGGCCTTGTTCACCCATGTGCTGTTGCCGGCGACGTCGAACTCGCCTTGCTCGTGCGGCGCCAGCGCGGTGTCGTAGCCCGAGCTGCCGTGGTCATGCAGGATCGCCTGGTTGAGGTGAATGACCGCGCGCGGCTCGAAGAAGCCACGCGGATTCTCCGAATTGGCACCCAACAGGCCCGGCGGCAGGGCGGCTCCGCACAGGGACAGCACCCGCGCCAGCGCCGCGGTTCCGGACCGGCCATTGCCCAGCAGAAACAGAGCGACCGGACGGTTCGCGACCGCGGACCCACTATTGATCACAGCGGCAGAATAGGGTTCCGCCGCGGGCTCCGACAAGGTATTGCGCGGTTGCGCTGCGCGCGTCGGCAACGTGGCGACATCAGCGATCGGCACGCAGCCCGTCAGCTACTCTGACGCTCGTGTCAATCCAGGACCGCCCTACCCGCGCAACCAACGGCGCTGCTCAGCGGGACAATCGGCTCGATCTGATGGACCAGGCCTTTTATGCGGGCCATCGGGCTGCCGGCCAGAAGGAAGTGATGCAGGTCGGCTGGGTCTACCACCGGCCAGTGGACATCGACGCGCTGAAGCGCTTTCGCCGCGAGCTCGGCAAGGGAATGATGGGCCGGCTCATCGAACGGTCAGCGCTTCCCTTCGGCCGGTATCGGTGGGTGTCGGCCCCGGAATCCTCGGCACTCGATATCGCCACCGACATCCGTCCGCGCGATGAGCTCGGCGCCTGGTTCGACGAGTGCACCCAACTGCCTATCGATCCGGAGTCGGGCCCCGGCTGGCGGATCAGCGTCGTGCCGCTCAGTGACAATTCGACCGCGATCAGCCTGGTGTTGTCCCACTACGTGATCGACGGAATCGGTGCTGCCGTCGCGGTCACCGAGGCTCTTCTCGGCCTCCCCCGCGATCTCGGCTATCCACCACCGCGATCCCGCTCCGGATATCGCGCGCTACGCCAAGACGCCGCCGAAACCGCGCGCGACCTGCCTGCTGTCGGGCGGGCGTTCGCCGCTGCCGTGAAAGAAGCCCGGCGCCGCCAGAAGGACGTCGTCCATTCCCAAGCCCAGGCCTCGCTGCCGGCGGCCGCGCCCACCAGCGGCGCGCAGGACCTGGTCATCGCACCGAATATCTGGATTCGGCTTCGGCTCGACGAGTGGAACGCTCGTGCCGAAGCGCTCGGCGGAACGGCCAGTGCGATGGCGGCGGCGTTCACCGCACGGCTGGACCGGCGTATGGGTCGCCAGCACGGCGACGCCGAAGACGTTCGAATGCTGCTGACCGTCAACACCCGAACCATGGAGGATGCGCGCGCGGTCGCGGTGTCCTTCGTCCGAGTCGGAATCGACCCGGATGCGGTAACCACCGATCTCAGTGCTGCCCGCGCCGCCATCAAGCAGGCGCTCAAGGATGCCAAAGACGCCGAAGACGAGTCGGCCGACCTCGTCGCCCTGACTCCCTTCACCCCGAAACGGGCCTGGAAACACCTGATCGACTACGCGGTCAGCGACCCCGAACGCCCGGCGGTGTGCTCCAACCTCGGCGATACCGGTCCCGCCGCGAGCCGACCCGACGGCACGTTATGTGACGCGATGTTCGCCCGCGGCGCGAGCCAGAACGTCACCCGGGGATGGCTCGAGCGCACCGGCAGTCAACTGCAGGTGTTCGTCGGCACCTCGATGGAGATGAACCAGGTCGGCATCTGCATCCGCGGCTACCAGCCCGGCTCGGTGACGACTCGGTCGGCCTTGCGCGAACTGGCCGAACGCACGCTGGCCGAGTTCAGCCTCGCCGGTGACATCGACTGACGAATCCGAGTCGAAATGGGAGCTGCATTGGTGCCGACCTACCGCTTGCGGGGGCGTCAATGCGACCAGTACGAAGCCAATATAACAGTTAGCCATTACCGCGGATTTACGACCACGCAAGCGCGTATGCTCCGCTGTTGCATAACCAAAAGAGCCCACACGGAGGCCATCAGCATGGTTGACTCTCGTCGAGATCGGTCGCGCTCACGGCGGTGCCGCTCGTTTGCGGGGACAGCCGGACGAGGGACTGTGACGCCCGCCACATGGGTGCGAACGTGAGGTTTGGCGCCCGGATGCATACGTGCGATGTTCATCAGCTGGCTGGTGCTGAAAGCGGAAACGCTCGAGAGACGGGAAAGGTCGGCGTGCGGTGATCGAAGGACGTTTGCCCGACATTGAGCAAACTCAGCCCGATGTCGCGACGTTGACCGACCCCGACACCGCTCCGCACCCAGTCGTGCAAGCACCGGAGGTGGCGTCGGCGTCCCCAGCGAATTCTCGGAAGCGTCGGCGGAATCGAGGATTGGTCTTCACGGTGCTCAAGCAACTGTGGATTCCGCTGGTCGTCGTCGCCGTGCTTGCCGCGGGCGCGCTGACCGTCTCGCGTCTGCACGGCATCTTCGGAACGGACAACTCGCTGACGTACGGCGATACCAAGAGCGACAAGGGCAAGCCCTACAACCCGAAGAAGATGAAGTACGAGATCTTCGGGCCGCCCGGAACTCCCGCTCAGATCAGCTATTTCGACGAAAGCGGTGATCCGGTGCACGCGGATGTCACCCTGCCGTGGTCGTTGGAGTTCCCGGTCTCCGCGGCCGCCGGCATCGGGAGTATCGCCGCGCAGGGTGACAGCGAGACCATCGGCTGCCGTATCACCGTGGACGGTGTGGTCAAGGCGGAGAACACCACGCCGCACGAG
>JAEZKH010000515.1 GCA_023415515.1 Actinomycetes bacterium | reverse complement strand
CGCCGCGGGGGTGGCCCCGGGGGCGGCCGATCCTCAGGTGAAGGTCGTGCGGTTGAGCGGCGCGGGCCGCGGCTTCAGTTCGGGCGCCGGCCTCAGCGCAGACGACCAGGCCAAGAAGGCGGGCGGGTTGACCGTGTTGGAAGCCGCGAACCGCGCAATTCGGTCGATCGTGGCGACGCCCCGCCCGGTCGTTGCGGTGGTGCAAGGCCCGGCGGCGGGCGTCGGCGCATCGCTGGCCCTGGCGTGTGACATCGTCATCTCCTCGGACAAGGGCTATTTCATGCTCGCGTTCACCAAGATCGGGCTCATGCCCGACGGCGGCGCGTCGGCCTTGGTGGCGGCGGCCGTCGGCCGCATCCGCGCGATGCGGATGGCCCTGCTTGCCGAGAAGATCCACGCCGACGAGGCGTTCCAGGCGGGTCTGGTGACCGCGGTCCACCCTGCGGACCAACTCGACGCCGAAGTAGACAAGGTGATCGCAAGGCTGGTGAACGGACCCGCGGTGGCGTTGGCGAAGACGAAGGACGCGATCAACTCGACGACGCTGACCGACCTCGAAGATGCGCTCGAACGCGAGTACGCCGGGCAGGCCGACCTGTTGCGGCGCACCGACTACATCGAAGGCATCAGGGCGTTCCAGGAGCGCCGCCCCGCCCGTTTCACCGACTCCTGACCGACCGCGCCCATACCGACACATGGGCGCAGAAAGTGCGAGTGCAGCCCGCCATTTCGTCGATCTCGGTGCGCGAAAATCGGTGGACGCGACCGTAGCCGGTCAGCGACCATCTGTTGGTGAGCACGCAGGTAGACATCGCGAAGACGGCGGCAGGCACCGGCCGCTGGCGCGTGCTCGCACCGTTTCGGTCCCGCGAGTACCGCCTGCTGATCGCGGCGGTGTCGCTGTCTATCTTCGCCGACGGCATGTTCGCGGTGGTCCTCGCCCTCCAGGTGATCGAACTCGACAACAACCCCGTCTCGCTGTCGATCGTGACGACCTGCTGGGGTATCGCGTTCGTCGCGTTCGTCCTGGTCGGCGGAATCGCTGCGGACCGAATCAAACAGCGGACGATCATCATCGCCACCGAGTCCGTCAACGTGATCGCGGCATCGGCGATCGCGGTGCTCGGTCTTGTCGGGGCACTGCAGGTCTGGCATCTCGCAGTGGCGTCGGCGGCGATGGGCACCGCGGCGGCGTTCTTCTTCCCCGCATACAGCGCGATCCTGCCGAGGATCCTGCCCGCCGAACAGCTGCTGGCCGCCAACGGCGTGGAAGGCGTTGTGCGCCCGGTATTTCAGCGCGCCGTGGGCCCTGCGGTCGCCGGCATCGTCGTCGGCGCCACGTTCCCCGCCCTCGGCGCCACCACGGTCGCCGTGTTGTTCGCCGTCGGGCTGACGTTGCTGGTGGCCACCGGATCGGCAACCGGCACACACGTGCGGGAACCCGAACACGAGCGGCCGCATGTGCTGCGCGATCTGCGCGACGGCTTCGCGTTCATGGTCCGCACGCCCTGGCTGTTGTGGACGCTGCTGTTCGCGAGCATGTTCGTGCTCGTCGTCCTCGGCCCGATCGAGGTACTTCTGCCGTTCATCGCCAACGACCGGTTCCACGACGGCGCCAAGACGTACGGCTTCATCCTGGCGTTCTTCGGGACGGGCAGCGCGTTGGGAGCACTGGCGGTGTCGGCGAGACGGCTGCCGCGGCGCTACCTGTCGGTGATGATGGCGATGTGGAGCCTCGGCTCCGTGCCCCTTGTGGTGGTCGGCTTCACGTCGTCGTTCCCGTTGATGGCCGTCGCGACGTTCGTCATCGGTGTCACCGACGGCGCAGGCATGGTCATCTGGGGCACGCTGTTGCAACGGCGCGTTCCGACGGAGATGCTCGGCCGGGTGTCGAGCCTGGACTTCTTCGTCTCGCTCGCGTTCATGCCGGTGTCGTTCGCGATCGTCGGTCCGCTGTCGAAGGTCGTCTCGATGGAGACCATATTCCTGGTGGCGGGCCTGGCGCCGGTGGTGTTCGCGGCCGTCGCGTTGCGGGCGGCGCGGATGCGCAAGGACGAACTGGCGAACCCGCTACGCTAACCGCCGAAGATGGGCAGCCCGGCGTCGTCAGACGCCGAAGATGGGCGGCCCGGCGTCGTCAGACGCCGAAGATGGGGGGTAGCATGAGCACCATGATCAACCCCCACACCATGTGGGTGAGGATCGGCGCGAGCACTCCCCCGGTCGCCCGCCGTTCGAACGCGCACACCGCGCCGAGGACGAGCGCGGCGAACGTCAGCATCGGGTTCAGCGTCGAGACACCGATGACGACGACGTAGACGATCGTCGAAATGACTGCCGGATGGTGCTTTTCGAGTGCCGAGTACAGCGCACCGCGGAAGAAGATCTCTTCGGCGAGCCCGTTGATCACGGTGATGAAGACGACCAGCGGCAGGCTGCCCTGGGTCGCGAACTCGAGCACGTCGGCGGCGTAGTCGCGAAGCGCGGGGAACTCCCTGGCGATGAGGCCGCCGACGATGAACACACCGCCGAGTAGGAGGCCGATGACCGAGCCCGTGATGACCGGGCGTTGGTTGCGCCCGAAGAACCGCACATGCCCGAGATGCAATGGGCGCGACAACAGCGCGCCCAGCGCCCACACCCCGGCCAGCGCGAGGGTGAGCCCGTAGAACGACTCGTCACCGGGGTCGCGCCCAAGCGAATAGCCAAGCAGCGCAGCGCCGATCACCGCGATGATCGACACCACGATGCGTCGTCGCAGAACGACCGACGGCGGTTCGTGGTAGGGAACAGCGACCCTGGCGAGGTTCTCTTTCAGTTCCTGCAGGAAGGTCGGCTGATCCGTGACGGTCGGTTCTGTCATGCCGGGTGTGCCTTCGGTGAGAGATTGATCAGGGTGTCGAGGCCCGTCCGCAACGCTGCGGCGACAGGCCCTGGTACGACGTTGAGCAGGCCGAGCGCGGGCCTGACGATCGGCGGAGTCACCGCCGCCGCGACCTGCGCGATGCGGCGCGCATCACCACCGGCCCACACCGGATCGGTGTCCGCCAGATGGTGCGGGTCGGTGAGTTCGTTGACCGGCCGCGCGCGGTCATTGGACAGCGACCGCTTGATGGCCTCGTCGATGGTGACCAAACCGCCTGGCGGATCGGCGACCAACTCGCGCAAGCCGTCGGACGCACGCATCGGATGGTCAAGCGATTCAACGAGATCGGAGGCCAGTCCGCCGGGAACCGGCAATACGACCGAAGTCACCATCGACGCCACGCTGGTATCCACGCCACGAATCGGCACACTAGCCCGCCGCCTCCCCGTCGCGCGGGCATATGCCGCCAACAAGTCTCGGTAAGTGGTGGTCTCAGGTCCGGAGATGTCGTATGCGCCTGCAGGCACCTTGTCTGCGTCGGCAGCGGCGACCAGGTAATAGAGGACGTCGCTGACGGAGATCGGGTCCATCGGGTTGTTCATCCACGCGGGCGCCGGGATGAGCAGGAATCGGTCACCGACATAACGCATCATCTCGAACGACGTCGACCCCGCCCCGATGATCATCGCCGCGCCCAGCCATACCACTTCTGGACCGCCGTCGATGCTGAGCGATTCCGCGACTTCGGCGCGGCTGGTCAAGTGCTCTGACAGCTCACCCTCCTCGGGGACGAAGCCGCCGAGGTAGACGATGCGCCGCACGCCCGCGTCTCTGGCCGCCTCGGCGACGTTGACCGCGGCGGTGTTGTCGGCCTCGCGGAAATCCGGTTGACCGATTCCATGCACCAGGTAGTAGACGACGTCGACCCGACCCGCCGCGGCGAACGCCGCATGCGCCGACGACGGGTCGTGGGCGTCCAACGCCACTGTCGCGACCTGGTCGGCCCATCCGAAGTCGGCGAGCCGATGAGGTTTGCGAGAGGTGGCGACGACCTCGTGGCCGTCGGACAACAGTTCTGTGACGAGCCGGGATCCGACGTAACCCGTGGCCCCGGTGACCAGACTTCGCTTTGCTTTCACGCCTAGGGTCTTACCCGCCGTCACGGGCAGAGAATCCCGGGGCTCACTCCAGTGCGGCGCGGTGCACCTCGATGAGTCGCTGATAGACGTGCGCGTTGTGCCGGTTGGCGGCGATCTCCGCGTCGCTGAGGTCGCGCCGCACCGCTCCGGGAACGCCGGTCACCAGCGAGCGCGCCGGCACGACCACACCCTGCGGCACCAAGGCGCCCGCCGCGATCAGCGACCCCTGACCGATGTGGGCGCCGTTGAGGATGACCGCACCCATCCCGATGAGCGCGTCGTCTTCGACCTCGCAGCCGTGCAGGACCGCATTGTGGCCGACGCTGACACCGGATCCCACTTTGACGGGAAACTCCGCGTCGACGTGGATCGTGACGCCGTCCTGGATGTTGGTGCCGAAGCCGATCTCGATCGGTTCGGCCTCCGCCCGCAGGGTCGCGCCGTACCAGATGCTGGCCCGTGCCGCGAGGACGACCTGTCCGATCACGCTCGCATTGGGCGCAACCCAGCTCTCGGGATGCAGATCGGGCGCGCGACCGCGTATCGCGACGATGAGCGGCTCAGCCATGCGCGCCATTCTTTACGCCCAAACTCACGTTGTGGCGGAAAAGTGCGAGTAACTCGCGCCATTTCGTCGTCTCGGCGCGCACCGCGCCTCAAGCGCCCCGAAAGACCTTGCGATAGCTCGACGGTGACATGCCGACCCCGCGACGCAGGTGGTGGCGCAGGTTGCCGCCCGTCCCGAGTCCGGACAGCCGCGCCACCTCGTCGACCGGCAGATCACGTGACTCCAGCAGTTCACGCGCGCGGTCGACGCGCCTGCTGCGGATCCACGCCCCCGGCGACTGTCCGGTCTCCTCGCGGAACCGCCGGTTGAATGTTCGCGCGCTCATCTTCGCGTGCGCTGCGAGTCGCTGCACGCTCAGTTCGCCGTCGAGGTGACGCAGCGCCCAATCGCGCGTCGGCGCGGTCGAGTAGTGATCCGGCGGCGGTACCTGCCGATCGATGAACTGCGCCTGCCCGCCCTCTCGCCACGGCGGCACCACGCAGTACCGGGCCACGGTGTTCGCCACCTGCGCGCCGTGGTCACGCCGAATGATGTGCAGGCACAGGTCGATTCC
>JAEZKH010000412.1 GCA_023415515.1 Actinomycetes bacterium | reverse complement strand
GGCCGGCCCGCTGCTCGTCGTCACCGCCCCCGGCCGGGAGGCCGACGCCCTGACCGCCGAGCTGCGCGGCGTCGTCGGCGCCTCGGCGGCGCTGTTCCCCTCCTGGGAGACGCTGCCGCACGAGCGGCTCTCGCCCGGCGTGGACACCGTCGGCGCCCGGATGATGGTGCTGCGCCGGCTGGCCAAGCCCGACGACGACCGGCTCGGGCCGCCGCTGCGGGTCGTCGTCACGACCGTGCGTTCGCTGGTTCAGCCGATGGCGCCTGACCTCGCGGACATCGAACCGGTCACCCTCACCCTCGGCGAGGAAGCCGACTTCGACGCCGTCGTGCACCGGCTGGCCGAGCTGGCGTACACCCGCGTCGACATGGTCGGCAAGCGCGGCGAATTCGCAGTCCGCGGCGGCATCCTCGACGTCTTCCCGCCCACCGCCGAGCACCCCGTGCGCATCGAGTTCTGGGGCGACGAGATCTCCGAGATGCGGATGTTCGCGGTCGCCGATCAGCGCTCGATCCCCGACATCGACGTCGCCGTCGTGATCGCGGTGCCCTGTCGCGAACTTCTGCTGACCGATGATGTGCGGGTCCGCGCCTTCGAACTGGCCGCAGAACATCCGCGAACGGGCAACGAGGTGCCGGGCAGCGTGCCCGACATGTTGGCCAAGCTCGGCGAAGGCATTCCCGTCGACGGTATGGAGGCCCTGCTGCCGCTGCTGCGCCCGACGGACCTGTCGCTGCTCAGCGACCACCTGCCCGCGCAGACGCCGCTGCTGATCTGCGACCCCGAGAAGATCCGCACCCGGGCGGCCGATCTGATCAAGACCGGCCGCGAATTCCTCGAGGCCTCCTGGTCGACGGCGGCCGTCGGCGGCGACGCCCCCATCGATCTCGAAGCGCTCGGCGCATCGGGCTACCTTGACCTCCACGACGTGGCCGCGGGGGCGCGCGACGGCGGGCACCCGTGGTGGACGCTGAGCCAGCTTCGTGCCGCGCACGTGAGCAGCGAAGACGATCCAGCGGACGCCATCGAGCTGGACATCCGTCCCTCCCCGTCGGCGCGCGGGCAGCAGTCCAACGTCGACGAGATCTTCGCGATGCTGCGCGCCCACGTCGCGACCGGCGGAACGGCCGCCATCGTCACGCCGGGCACCGGCACCGCGCACCGAGTATGCGAACAGCTGGCCGATGCGGACACCCCCGCGGCGATGCTCGAGGCGGGCGAGGCGCCGAAACCGGGTGTCGTGGGAGTGCTCAAGGGCCCGCTGCACGACGGCGTGGTGCTCAGCGGCGCGAACCTGGTCATCGTCACCGAGACCGACCTGACCGGCAACCGAGTGACGGCACCCGAGGGCAAGCGGCTGGCAGCCAAGCGCCGCAACGTCGTCGATCCGCTGGCGCTGACCGCGGGTGACCTCGTCGTGCACGATCAACACGGCATCGGCCGCTTCGTGGAGATGGTCGAGCGGACTGGCGGCGGCGCGCGCCGCGAGTACCTGGTGCTGGAGTACGCGTCGAGCAAGCGGGGCGGCGGGTCGGACAAATTGTTCGTGCCGATGGATTCGCTCGATCAGCTGTCGCGCTACGTCGGCGGCGAAGCGCCGACGTTGAGCAGGCTCGGCGGCAGCGACTGGGCCAATACCAAGACCAAGGCGCGGCGCGCGGTGCGCGAGATCGCCAGCGAGCTGGTGTCGCTCTACGCCAAGCGCCAGGCGTCGCCGGGACATGCGTTCGGCCCGGACACCCCGTGGCAGGCCGAGATGGAGGACGCGTTCGGCTTCACCGAGACGATGGACCAGCTCACCGCGATCACCGAGGTGAAGGCCGATATGGAGAAGCCGATCCCGATGGACCGGGTGATCTGTGGCGACGTCGGCTACGGCAAGACCGAGATCGCGGTGCGCGCGGCGTTCAAGGCCGTGCAGGACGGCAAACAGGTTGCGGTGCTGGTGCCGACGACGCTGCTGGCGGATCAGCATCTGCAGACGTTCAGCGAGCGGATGGCCGGCTTTCCGGTGACGGTGAAGGGGCTGTCGCGGTTCACCGCGCCTGCGGAGTCACGTGCCGTGCTCGAAGGTATGAAGGACGGCTCGGTGGACATCGTCATCGGCACCCATCGTCTGCTTCAGACCGGCGTGACATGGAAGGACCTCGGCCTCGTCATCGTCGACGAGGAGCAGCGCTTCGGCGTCGAGAACAAAGAGCACATCAAATCGATGCGCACGCACGTCGACGTGCTGACGATGAGCGCCACCCCGATTCCGCGCACGCTGGAGATGAGCCTGGCCGGGATTCGCGAGATGTCGACGATTCTCACCCCGCCGGAGGAGCGCTACCCGGTGCTGACCTACGTCGGCCCGCACGACGACAAGCAGATCGCCGCCGCGCTGCGCCGCGAACTGCTGCGCGACGGGCAGGCGTTCTACATCCACAACCGCGTGCGATCGATCGATCAGGCCGCGGCCAGACTCAAGGCTCTGGTGCCCGAGGCGCGGGTGGTCGTCGCGCACGGGCAGATGCCCGAGGAGCAGCTGGAACGCACCGTCGAGGGGTTCTGGAACCGCGAATACGACGTGTTGGTCTGCACGACGATCGTCGAGACGGGCCTGGACATCTCCAACGCCAACACGTTGATCGTCGAGCGGGCGGACACGTTCGGGCTGTCACAGCTACACCAGCTGCGCGGCCGCGTCGGGCGTTCGCGTGAACGGGGCTACGCCTACTTCATGTATCCGCCTGAGGTGCCGTTGACCGAGACGGCGTATGACCGATTGGCCACCATCGCGCAGAACAATGAGCTCGGCGCGGGCATGGCCGTCGCCATGAAGGACCTGGAGATCCGCGGCGCGGGCAACGTACTCGGTGTCGAACAGTCAGGCCACGTCGCGGGCGTCGGCTTCGACCTCTACGTGCGTCTGGTCGGCGAAGCCGTCGAGGCGTACCGTGCGGCGGCCGACGGGAAAACCGTTGCCGCCGCCCAGGAGCCGAAGGACGTTCGGATCGACCTGCCCGTCGATGCACACCTGCCGCCGGACTACATCGGCAGCGACCGGCTTCGGCTCGAGGGCTACCGCAGGCTGGCGTCGGCCGCCGACCAGGACGCCGTCAGCGCTGTCGTCGACGAACTGATCGACAGGTACGGGCCGTTGCCGGACCCCGCGCAGCTTCTGGTTTCGGTTGCGCGACTGCGACTCTTGGCGCGGGAACAGGGCGTCACCGAAATCAGTGCCCCCTCGGAGACGACGCTTCGGGTGTCGCCGATGACGCTGTTGGATTCCCAGCAGCTGCGGCTGAAGCGGATGTATCCCAGCGCTCATTACCGCGCGACGACGTCGACGGTGCAGGTGCCGATTCCGCGCTCGGGCAGCGGCGTGGCCGCACCGCGGATCCGCGATCTCGAACTGGTGCAGATGGTCGCCGACCTGATTCTGGCCTTGGCCGGTGAGCCGCAGGGCAGCGTCGACATCACCGCGCTCAACCAGCGCGTTTCCGGACGCTGATGACGGACCGGCGCCGCGACCATGACCGGGGCGAGATATGGCACGATGGCCGTTCTGTCTTCGGTCGGGCGGCCATCGTGTGTCGGGTATAACGAAATCATCGGTGGTCGAACACGTGAGGAGGTGCAGCCCGTGACCGTTGTCCTGGTCGATCCGCGCCGCCCCTCGCTGATTCCGGTCGAGGCGATCGAGTTCCTCGCCGGGGACGTCCAGTACACCGAGGAGATGCCGGTCAAGGTGCCGTGGTCGTTGCCGTCGGCCAGGCCCGCCTACGACGGCGAGGACGCCCCGGTGCTGCTGTCGTCCGACCGTGAGCATCCGGTGGTGCAGGCACGACTGGCCGCCGGCGACAGGTTGATCGCCGCACCGGATCCGCAGCCAGGGGAGCGGTTGGTAGACGTCGTCGCCATGATGGACAAGCTGCGCACCGCAGGCCCGTGGGAGAGTGAGCAGACCCACGACTCGCTGCGGCGTTTCCTGCTCGAGGAGACCTACGAACTGTTCGACGCGGTACGCAGCGGCAACGCCGACGATCTGCGCGAGGAACTCGGAGACGTGCTGCTGCAGGTGCTGTTTCAGGCGCGCATCGCCGAGGATGCTCCCGAGCATCCCTTCACCATCGACGATGTGGCGGACACACTGCAACGCAAGCTCGCCAACCGGGTGCCCGCCGTGCTGGCAGGCGAGCCGATATCGCTGGAAGACCAACTGACGCAGTGGGAAGAGCGCAAGGCCCAGGAAAAGAGGGCGAAGTCGCGCGATTCGGTTCTGGACGGTATCCCGACGGGTCAGCCCGCATTGGCCTTGGCGCAGAAGGTGATTGACCGGGTGAGCAGCGGCGGGTTCCCCGCGGATCTGATTCCGGCGTCGATGACCGCTGTGACGGTGTCGGTGGACGGCGACGCGGAAAACGATCTGCGCGCCGTCGTTTTGGAGTTCATGGACATCGTGCGCACGGTGGAAAAGGCGATCGCCGCCGATCGGCGCGGCGAAGACGTGCCCGAGGAACTCGACGTCGCGGCGCTCGGCGTCGTCACCGAGGAGGAGTGGCGGGCGTTCTGGCCCGGCCGGGTCGACGTGATCGATGTCGTGCCCGAGGAGCCCGAAGTCCCCGAGGAGCCCGAAGCCCCCGAGGAGCCCGAAGAGCCCGAAGAGCCCGAGGAGCCCGAGGAGCTTGGCGAGCCGGCGCAGGCCGCCAACTCCTGACCCCGCGAACGTGAGCCCAGTGCGAAAAATGGCGCCATATCTCGCAGTGGCTTCACGCTCGGCGTCGCCAGGCATCCGTGAGTCGGCTAATCACCACGCCCTCGCCGTCTTCGACCGTGACCCGGATGTGGATCCAACCCATTCCAGCGACCGCCTCGGCTTTGCGGATGTCGCGATTGAAGACGCGGCGGTTCACCCGATGATGCTCGCCCTCGTAATCCATGGCGATTTTCATGTCCTCCCAGCCGAGGTCGAAGATGCCGACCAGCACGCCGTATCCGTCGTAGACCGGTATCTGTGTCGTCGGCCGCGGGAAGCCGTGTCGCACGATGACGAGTCGCAGCCACGTCTCTTGGGGTGACTCCGCCCCGGGGTCGACGAGGTAGAGAACCTCGCGAGCATTCGCGATACCGCGCCGCCCTCGATATCTCTCGACGAGCAGTTCAGCGTCGGCGATCTTGAATTGCGTCGCGCGGGCCAGGGCATCGATCGCTGCAACAGCACGACCGACCGGATACCGGCACGCGAGATCGAGCGCTGTTCGCGCGGGCGTCGTCACGAGCACGCCGTCACGCATCTCGATCTCGTCGTCGGCGAAACGGTCAGACCAGGTACGAATTCGCTTGGGCGGACGCCTGTTCGGCCACAGCAGTTCCGCGGGGCGACGCGCGTCGACCCAGTCCGCGCCGTGCAGCGCCGCGGCTGATTGCCCCGCGACCACCCCTCGGCGACGCGACCACAGCCACGCCGCCCGGGCGCGGTGGGCCGCGGTGATCGTGGTTTCCGACGCGACGTAGACGTTGGGATACAACGCGGTGAAACGACTGCGCAGTGTGTACGGCGTCAGGGCACCCGACTCGAGCGCCTCACTGCCGATGAACGGTCCCCCCATGCGACGCAGTGTGCAGAGCACCACCGACACGTCGGCGAACGTGAGCCCAGTGCGAAAAATGACGCGATATCTCGCAGTGGCTTCACGCTCGGCGTCGAGGCGACGTCAGTCGACCATTTCGTCGCCGAGGAACCGGTCGGCACCCGTAACCCCCGGCAGCACAAAGAAGAACCCGCCGCCGACCGGCATGATGTACTCCTCGAGCGGTTCGCCCTTGAGTCGGCTCTGCACGGCGAGAAAGCCCTTCTGCAGGCTGCGCTGATAGGCGATGAACGCGAGGCCCTGATCCAGTCGGCCCGCACCGTCGAATCCGCGTGAGTAGTTGAAACCCCTGCGCAAGATCAAGTTCTGTTCGGATTCTCGCGTGCGCGGATTGGCCAAGCGAATGTGCGCGTCCAGCGGGATTCGCTTGCCGTCGGGGTCCTCGGCGTAATCGGGGTCGGCGAATTCATCGGTCATGCCGAGCGGCGCGCCGCTGACCTTCCTGCGCCCGATCAGTGCCTCCTGCTCGCCGAGACGCGTGCGGTCCCAGAACTCGACGAACATCCGAATGATGCGGACGGCCTGATACGAGCCACCGACCGCCCACTCCGGTTCGTCGTCACCGGGCTGTACCCAGACATGCTTGTCCATCAGAGCGTTGTCGTCGACATCGAGGTTGGCCGTCCCGTCCTTGAAACCCAACAAGTTTCGCGGGGTTGCGGCTTCCGACGTCTTGCCCGCGCCGATGCCGCGCGCGTACCCGTCGATCATCCACCGCAGGGTCAGCTCGCGGCGCGTGCGGCGCATCAGCTGTCGCAGCGCGAACTGCACGGTGTCGTTGTGCCCGGCCTCGATGATGATCGAGATGTCGCCGTGCGAGAGCTTCGGGTCGAGGCGGTCGTTGGCGAGGAACGGCATGGTTTCCAGTTCCCGTGGCTTCCGGTCGGCGAGGCCGAACCGCTTGTCGAACAACGACGCCCCGGCGCCGACCAGAATCGACAGGTTGTCTGCGGGCGGCTTCTCGCCGAGGATGCCCGAGTCGACCGGCGGATAGGCCGGTCCCCGCGTTTCGGGGGGTTTGGCCGCCATCAGCCCGCGGATCTCGTCGGTGAGTTCCCGAAGCGTCTCCCTGAGCCCCGCGCGGTCGTTGGCGTGCAGGTTGAACGACGCCACCAGGCCCTGCTCGGGAATCGGCAAGGTCGTGATTCCCGCCTGATGTCTGCCCTCGAACGGGATCAGCTCGGGCTGCGGCGCCACAGGGGCCGCCGGGTGGGGTGACGAACACCCGGCCAGCGCCGCACCCGCACCCGCGGCGACACCGGCACCCAGCGCCCCGGTGACGAAACCGCGGCGCGAGATGCCGGTGCGTGGTGGTCGCTTCGTCACTATTGGATGTTCCTCCCGCAAGCGGTCGTCACTGAAGCTTCAGGACCCCCGCGACCTGAGACAGGTTCTCCGACAACCCCGCCAGCTGTGCCTTGAGCTTGTCGACGACTTCAGGGGTGACCGTCACCGCGGGGCAGCGCGGCGAGGGGAACTGATCGTTCTCGGGGCAGAACAGCACCCAGCCGTCACCCCGACGCAGCGGTGCCAGGGTCTCGTACACCTGCGAGATGCCGCCGTCGATCTTGCCGAGCAGGGCCGGATCCGCCTTCTCCAGCGCGGGGGTCAGCTTGTCGATCGCAGCCTGCGAGCCCTGCAGGTTGGCGTCGAAGTCCCACAGATCGGTCTTCGAGTAGCGGTCCTCTTCGCCGGTGATCTTGCCTTCCGACACCTCTTCGATCAGCTCGGCTGCGCCGTTCGCGACATCGAGCGGGGTCACCTCGACATCGGCGAACTGCTTCTTGAGGTCGGCGACGTCCTTGTCCAACTGATCGGCGAACGGTGCAGCGCCCTCGGTGGTGTTCTTGTTGAACAGCAGGAACTCGAGCCGGTGCCATCCCGTGAACGCCGGGTCGTCTTCGCCCGCGAAATCGTCGACGCGCGAGTCGACCTTGCCGTCGATGTCCTCGACGAGACCGGCCAGCGGCTCGATGCGTTCCCACGGCATGCGCGACGGCGCGTAGGCATCCTGGGCGGCTTGCAGGTTGTTGGCCCGCACCGCGTCGGTGAGGACCTTGACGGCACCGACCAGTTCGTCGATCTGGCCGACGGCGTAGGCCTTGTACTCGGTCGCGGCCCTCGCGACCTCCGGGCTCGGGGCCGCAGCCGCGGACGTCGACGTCTCGCTGGCCGAACTCGATGCACTGCTCTCATCCGTGCTACCGGAATCGCCGCTGGAGCATCCGGCAAGAACCAGGGCCGCCGCGGCGGCCGACACGGGCCAGGCGAGATGCAGTTTCATTGAGCCTCCTCCTCGGTTGACGCGTGAACACTACATCGTTTCACGACAAGCAGGATAGGCAACCCTAAATATTGGCTGCCTATCCTTAGCTCGGCGTGGCCTGCGCGCGCCAACGAGAGCACTCCCGAAGCCGTGGGACGATGGTTCGAACTGAGAGGTTTGAGGGAGTCCGGTTGTCGCCAGTGCTTTGGCTGCGGGCTGTCGTGGTGATCGGCGCGACGGTACTGCTGATGGCCTCGAGCTGCTCATGGCAGCTCGGCATCCCGATTCCGGAGGGCGTGCCACCGCCTGCCGGCGACGCCGTGCCGCCGATCGACACCCACGCCAAGGGCAGGCCCGCCGACCAACTGAAGGAGTGGGCCGCGGAGCGGGCCCCTGCGCTGGGCATTCCGACCGGCGCCCTGGAGGCTTACGCCTACGCGGCCAGGGTCGCCGAGGTGGAGAACCCCGACTGCCATCTGACCTGGCCGACGCTCGCGGGCATCGGCATGGTGGAAAGCCATCACGGCACCTATCGCGGTGCCCACATCGAACCCAACGGAGACGTGGTGCCGTTGATCCGGGGTGTCCGGCTGGACGGCACGATGGGCAACCTGGAGATCATCGACAGCGACGGGGGCAAGCTGGACGGCGATCCGCACCTCGACAGGGCGATGGGGCCGATGCAATTCATCCCCGAGACGTGGCGGCTCTATGGCGTCGACGCCAACAACGACAACAAGGTGAGCCCGGACAACTTCGACGACGCGGCCCTTTCCGCCGCCGGTTATCTGTGTTGGCGCGGGAAGGATCTCTCGACACCGCGGGGCTGGATGAACGCGCTTCGCGCATACAACCTGTCCGACCAGTACGCACGCACCGTGCGGGACTGGGCGACCGCGTATGCCAACGGCCACCCCCTTTGACCGCGCGGGCGGTAGCCCCACAACGCGGCGCTCCGCCGCTGGATCGTCGTCCGACTAGGCTCTAGTCCACAGTCCAACCGACCGACCAAGGAGACGCCAGTGCCCATCATCGAGCAGGTCGGAGCTCGCGAAATCCTCGATTCCCGCGGCAACCCGACGGTTGAGGTCGAGTTGGCCCTCACCGACGGCACATTCGCCCGGGCGGCGGTGCCGTCGGGGGCCTCGACGGGTGAGCACGAGGCTGTTGAGCTGCGCGACGGCGGCTCCCGCTACGGCGGCAAGGGCGTCAGCAAGGCCGTCGAAGCCGTCCTCGACGAGATCGCGCCCGCGGTCATCGGGCTCAGCGCTGACGACCAGCGGCTGATCGACCAGGCCCTGCTCGATCTCGACGGAACGCCGGACAAGTCGCGGTTGGGCGCCAACGCGATCCTGGGGGTGTCACTCGCCGTGGCGAAGGCCGCCGCCGAATCGGCGGGCCTGCCGTTGTTCCGCTATGTCGGTGGTCCGAACGCCCATGTGCTGCCGGTGCCGATGATGAACATCCTCAACGGCGGCGCACACGCCGACACCGGCGTCGACGTGCAGGAGTTCATGGTCGCGCCGATCGGTGCGCCCAGCTTCAAGGAGTCGCTGCGCTGGGGCGCCGAGGTGTACCACTCGCTGAAGTCGGTGTTGAAGAAGCAGGGGCTGGCCACCGGTCTCGGTGACGAAGGCGGGTTCGCGCCCGACGTGGCGGGCACCAAAGCCGCGCTCGACCTGATCCTGTCCGCCATCGAGGCAACCGGGTTCACGGTGGGCTCCGATGTGGCGTTGGCGCTCGACGTCGCGGCCACCGAATTTTTCACCGCCGGAACGGGTTACAGCTTCGAGAAGGAGACCCGCAGCGCAGAGCAGATGGCGGAGTTCTACGCCGGGCTGCTTGACACCTATCCACTCGTCTCGATCGAGGACCCGCTCTCAGAGGATGACTGGGAGGGCTGGGTGGCGCTCACCACCGCCATCGGCGACCGGGTGCAGCTCGTCGGCGACGATCTGTTCGTCACCAACCCCGAACGGCTCGAGGAGGGTATCGAGCGGGGCGCCGCCAACGCGCTGCTGGTCAAGGTGAACCAGATCGGCACGCTCACCGAGACTCTCGACGCCGTATCGTTGGCGCACAACAGCGGATACCGCACGATGATGAGCCACCGCAGCGGCGAGACCGAGGACACCACGATCGCCGATCTTGCGGTCGCGGTCGGGAGCGGCCAGATCAAGACCGGTGCGCCTGCGCGCAGCGAGCGGGTCGCGAAGTACAACCAGCTGCTGCGCATCGAGGAGACGCTCGGTGACGCCGCGCGCTATGCGGGTGACCTCGCGTTCCCACGGTTTGCCCCGGAGGCCAAATAGCCCGTGCCCGAAGCGAAACGGCCCGACCCGAAGCGACGGTCCCCGGCCTCCCGACCGGCCAAGGCCAAGTCGGGGAAGCCGGGCGGCGCGAGTCGTGGCCGTCCGCAGACCGGGTCACCCGCGCGTCGCGAGGCGCGCAAGTCCGAGGCGCGGCCCAAGCCGCAGACCGAGGAGGAGACGACTTCCGAGTCGATCAGGCAGTCGATCGCGGAGGCGGCCGAACAGCAGTCGGAGCAGCGGCTCGGCTCGGCGGCGCGCCGGGCAGCGATACTCGCCGCGGTGATCTGCGTGCTGACCCTGACGATCGCCGGCCCTGTGCGGACGTACTTCGCGCAGCGCACCGAGATGCGACAGTTGGCCGCCAGCGAAGAGAAACTGCGCGCGGAGATCAAAGACCTGGAACAGCAGAAGGCGAAACTCGCTGACCCGGTCTACATCGCGGCCCAGGCGCGCGAACGGCTCGGCTTCGTCAAACCCGGCGACGTCCCGTACCAGGTGCAACTACCGCCCGGCGCGGTGGTGCCCGACGAGGTTGCCCCCTCCGAAGTCGAGGCGGCGCGGGCGGGTCAGCCCTGGTACACGTCGCTGTGGCATACGATCGCCGATGAACCGCACAACGTCCCGAGCGCCGCACCGCCGGCGCCACCGCCACCCGGCGACGTTCCCCCTCCGCCCGTGCCGCCCGGCCCCGGTGGTTGAGCAGTCAGATCTCGACGCCGTCGCGCAGCAGCTGGGTCGCGAACCGCGCGGTGTCCTCGAGATCGCCTACCGATGCCCCAACGGGGAGCCGGGCGTCGTCAAGACGGCACCGAAATTGCCTGACGGAACACCCTTTCCGACTCTGTACTATCTGACACATCCTGCGTTGACGGCCGCGGCGAGCAGGCTGGAGTCGTCGGGGATGATGCGCGAGATGTCGGAACGACTGCGCGAGGATGCACACCTGGCCGACGCGTATCGTCGCGCGCACGAATCCTATCTGGCCGAACGTGACGCGATAGAACCGTTGGGCACCACTTTCTCCGGTGGCGGCATGCCGGATCGGGTGAAGTGTCTACACGTGGTGATCGCGCATTCACTGGCAAAGGGCCCAGGTGTCAACCCGTTTGGTGACGAGGCACTGGCGGTGCTGGCAACCGAGCCGGCGATGGCGGGAATTCTGGACAGGGAGTTGTGGACGTGAGCAGAGTCGGCGCAATCGACTGCGGCACCAACTCGATCAGGCTACTGATCGCCGATGCCGTCGACGGTGGCCTGCGCGACGTGTACCGCGACATGCGGATCGTGCGCCTCGGCCAGGGCGTGGACGCGACGGGCCGGTTCGCTTCACAGGCCATCGAGCGGACGAGGGCCGCGCTCCTCGACTACGCGGAACTGTTGAAGCGCCATGATGTTTCGAACGTCAGGATGGTGGCGACATCGGCGACTCGCGACGCCGCCAACCGCGACGAGTTCTTCGCGATGACGTCCGAGGTGCTCGGCGCGGTCGTGCCGGGGGCCGTCGCCGAAGTGATCACCGGAGACCAGGAAGCCGAACTGTCGTTCAACGGCGCGGTGCACGACTTGGACTCCGCCGCTGCACCTTTCGTGGTCGTCGATCTGGGTGGCGGTTCCACCGAGGTGGTGCTGGGGGAGCGGGAGGTCCAGGCCGGCTATTCGGCCGACATCGGGTGTGTCCGGCTGACCGAACGTTGTCTGCATTCCGACCCGCCCACCGCGGCGGAGGTCGCCGCCGCGCGAGATGTGGTGCGTGAGAGGCTCGGTGAGGCGTTGCGGGTTGTGCCGGTCGAGGGTGCGCGCACATGGGTCGGCGTCGCAGGCACCATGACGACGCTCGCCGCGCTCGCGCAGGGGATGACGACCTACGACCCGGCGGCAATTCACCTGTCGCGCGTGGGATTCGATGCGTTGCTCCCGGTCTGTGAGGACATCATCGCGATGAGCCACGACCAGCGCGCAGCGCTGGGACCCATGCACGAGGGCAGGGTCGATGTGATCGGCGGCGGCGCGATCATCGTGGAGGAACTCGCCGACGCGCTCGGCGCGCGAGCGGGAATCGACGAACTGGTCGTCAGCGAGCACGACATCCTCGACGGCATCGCGCTGTCGATCGCCTACGTGTGAACCGTGCTTCGCCGTTTCGTCGGATCGTGTTGGCCCGCCAACGTCACCCCCAGCAGCGCCATGGTGATCCCGAGTGCAAGATGCAGCCAATTGTCGGCGTTGTTCACCGGGATCACGTTCATCGCGGTCTGTCGGTCGATGAGGAGTCCGTAGCCCCACAGCCCGAGGTAGGCCAGGCCGCCGA
This sequence comes from Actinomycetes bacterium, assembly GCA_023415515.1. Classification (GTDB taxonomy): domain Bacteria; phylum Actinomycetota; class Actinomycetes; order Mycobacteriales; family Mycobacteriaceae; genus Mycobacterium. The sequence continues at coordinate 26,788 of JAEZKH010000412.1, read as the reverse complement.
GCAGGAAGTACGCGCGGGCCATCGCGTAGGTCCTCGCCATCGCCAGGCCTGCTATGCCGAAGGCCATGTGCACGATGTTGTGCAGGACCGAAACGGTGAAAACGCCGAACAGCTTCGCGCCGGAGTGATGGCCGGCGAACTGCAGCAGGTCGTGGTCGGTGACGACACCGGGAAGGAATCCCATCACCCCGAAGATCAGGAACGCGGCCGCGACGATGATCGCCGCCCCTTGTACGGCCATCAACCTGGGAGTTCGCGCCATGGCCGTCACCTCCTCGACCTTCTTATTGACGGGTCGGCAGGTAAGACAGGTACCCGCGGGCTCGGCGTGCTAACCGGACCCGCGATACTCCTTGATGATCAGACCGCCGGAGGCGAAGGGCCGAAAGCCCCGGAATGGACCCGAGAATGCCGACGAGAAGAAACACCGCTCCGACGGCCAAGGCCGCCTACCGGGAAATGGGCCAGCAAACAGATCGACGGATCGCGCCCGTCGTGGTGATGTTCACAGGATGCGGCGCACGCCGCCGCGGTCAGCGCCTGACGTTGCAGTTGGGCGGGTTGCCGCAGTGATGACCGTTGTCGCAGGCGTTGCAATGACAGTTGCAGCCGCCGGCTTTGGTTACTGACACTCGCATGCTGTTCAACTCCTCAGTCGTCTGACCGCCTTTGCAGGTGGGAGCAGAGTTCGTACCAACATATGCTCAATTCACCATAGTTCTTGTGAGCGGGGAAATAAAGGAACGCATCGCGTCGTCACGCTCATGCTCAACGGCGGACTCCGCTGAGGGTCATGCGGCGTTGCCCGCGTCGGCAAGCAGTCGCTGCAGCACGTCGGTGAGCGTGATGAGGCCGACAAGCTCGTCTCCGTCGGCAACGATCGCCAGATGGTTTCGGGTCTGCCGCATCAAGTGCAGCGCGCGGTACACCGGCAACTCGGCCTGCAGTCGCAGCACCGGTCGCATCAGGTCATGCGCCCTGGTCTGCGGGTCGGTTCGCAGGCTGTCGCGCACATGCACGACGCCGGCCAAGGTCTGGCCGCTTCGCACGAGAATCCGTTGGTGGCCCGTCAGGCGGGACATCGCCTGGATCGCGGCCGGGTCGGCATCGGCGTCGACCGTGGTCAAAGGTGAACCGCGCGACACGATGTCACCGACGGTGAGCTTCTCGAGATCGAGGGCGGTGGAGAGGTTCCGGTAATAGGTGGGATCGAGGGCGCCCGCGGCAGCCGAGTGTTCGAGCAGCTGGCGCAGCGTTTCCGGATCCTGTCCTTCGCCGAGCTCGTCGATGGGGTCGACGCCGACCTTACGCACACACCAGTTGGCGGCACGGTTGAGCGCCATCAATACCGGCCGGGTCAGTGCCATGAACATCCGCATCGGTATCGCCAGAATCGTCGCAGCGCGTTCGGGATGCGCGATCGCCCACGACTTCGGCGCCATTTCGCCGATCACCAGGTGCAGGAACGTCACGATCGCCAATGCCAGAACGAATCCGCCCGCGTCGGCGAGCCACATCGGCGCGCCGGTCGAGTGCAGCAGGGGAGTGAGCCAATGGTGCACAGCGGGCTTCGTCGTCGCGCCCAACGCGAGCGTGCATGCGGTGATACCCAATTGCGACCCGGCCAACAGCAGCGAGAGTTCGGAGGTGCTGCGCAGCGCTGCACGGGCGGCACGGCTTTTGGCCGCAGCGTCCTCGAGCCGATGGCGACGAGCGGTCAGCAACGCGAACTCGATCGCGACGAACAACGCGCTGAGCGCGATCAACCCGAAGGTGACGGCGAGGACGACCCACGGATCACTCACCGTCGTCCCCCTTGGTCCGGATCGCGACGAACACCTCGGCGGGTACCCGTCGTGCGACCGATTCCACCGTGGTCGACAGCACCTTCGCCTTTGCGGGCCAGGCGGCGGGATCGTCGGGCAGCGGGATGTCGACCCTGTCGCCGACTGTCGGGAGCCGGCCTGATTGCGCCATCAACAGACCGGCGATCGTCTCGTAGTCGCCGCGGGGCAGTCGCTCGTCGAGCAGACGCTGCGCCTCGTCGAGATGCATGTCGCCGGGGACCACCCAGCCGTCGCTGCGGCGGGTGACGCGGCCGTCGGCGCCGTCGTGTTCGTCGGCGATCTCGCCGACCAGCTCCTCGGCGATGTCTTCGACGGTGACGATGCCCGCAAGGCCGCCGTACTCGTCGATCACGACCGCGAGTTCGTCGCCCCCCTCACTCAACCGGCTGAGTGTCTCGGGCAGTGGTAACGACGTCGGCACCTGCACCGCCGGCCGACAGCGTGACCCGGCCGAGTCGTCGGGTGCGGCGTCGAGGACGGCGTGCAGGTCGATGACGCCGAGCACTTCGTCGGTGGTTTCGCCGACGACGGGGTAGCGGGTGTGACCGCCGGCCATCCGGGTGAGCACCTCGTCGATGGTGTCGTCGAAGCGGACGGTGTCGACGCGGGTGCGCGGAATCATCGCATGCTCGGCTGTGCTCGTCGGGAAGTCGAGCACGCGCCCGAGCAGGGTGGACAGGTCGCGCGGCATCTCACCCGAGGCCGACGAGGCGGCGAGGATGTGCTCGAGATCGCGTGCGGTCGCAGCCTGTTCGACGTCGTGCACCGGCTCGATGTTCACCGACCGCAGCAGAATGTTCGACGACTGGTCCATGAACCAGATCAGCCACCCGAACAGCCGCAGATACCAACGGGTGGACACCGCGAGGCGACGGGCCAACGGCTCGGGCACCGCGATAGCCAGATTCTTCGGAAACAGCTCGCCGAACAGCATCTGGACCACGGTGCACACGATCAGCGACACCGCTGTGCCGACGGCGACCCCGACTGCGGTGGGCACGTTGGCCAACCCGAGCAACTCGGCGAGGCCCGACCCGATCAACGGCTCGGCGACGTAGCCGGCGAGCAGACCGGTGACAGTGATGCCCAGCTGAGCACCTGACAGCATGAACGACGTCCGCCGCGTCACGTCGAGCGCGCGCGCCGCCGCCGCATCACCCGCTTCGGCCTGCGCCTTCAACCGGGCACGGCTGACCGCCGTGTAGGCGAATTCCTGAGCGACGAAGTATGCGGTGAACGCCGTGATCAACGCGACCACCAGGACGCCGAGGCCGATATTGGCCAGCGCGACTAACACGTGCCCACCTCCGGATACGTGCTGCGGTCAATCCGGGGTGGGACAGGTCTTCGAGGTGCGCGCGCCGCGCGACTCATTGCTCCCTTACGTCGTCGTGTCCGGTGTGACAACACGATACCTGGACGTCGCCGTGACCCCATTTCCCATAGCCGGCCAGGGGAACGACGTTAAATGGGGACAAGACTTGGCGGCCCCGTCGTCGGAAAGGAGCACCAGCAATGGCTCCCTCACCCACACCCGCTGATGTGCTCGTCGTCTTCGGGATCACCGGAGATCTGGCGAGGAAGATGACGTTCCGGTCGCTGTATCGGTTGGAACGGCGGGGCCTGCTCGACTGCCCGATCGTCGGTGTGGCCCTCGACGAGTGGTCGCAGGCGGCCCTGGTCGATCACGCCAGGAGTGCGATCGAGACGGCGGGCGAGTCGATCGACGAGGACGTCTTCGGACGGTTCGCGCGGCGCCTGTCGATGGTGTCCGGCGACTTCGCCGACGCGAAGACATATGAAAAGGTCGCGCGGGCGATCGAAGGCAGCCACACTCCGGTGTTCTACCTGGAGATACCTCCCTCGCTGTTCGGCCGCGTCGTCGAGGGCCTGGCGCACGCCAACCTGACGGCGCACGCGCGGGTGGTGGTGGAGAAGCCGTTCGGACACGACCTCGAGTCGGCCCGCGCGCTCAATGCGCAGTTGCGCAGCGTTCTCGAGGAGTGGCAGATCTACCGCATCGACCATTTCCTCGGCAAGGAACCGGCGATGGACATCATGTTCCTGCGGTTCGCCAATTCGATCTTCGAACCGCTGTGGAATCGGGACCGGATCCAGTGCGTGCAGATCACGATGGCCGAGAACTTCGGGGTGGAGGACAGGGGCAGCTTCTACGATCCGGTCGGTGCGCTGCGCGACGTGGTGCAGAACCATCTGCTGCAGTTGATCGGGTTGTTCGCCGCCGAACCGCCAAGTGTGGCCGACGCCGACGGACTGCGGGATAAGCGCGTCGAGGTGTTCCGCGCGATGCCTGCCGCAGACCCGGCGCACTACGTGCGTGGCCAATACGAGGGATACCGCTCGATCAAAGGCGTGCACGCCGAATCCGAGACCGAGACCTTTGCCGCGCTGAGGCTGGAGATCGACAACTGGCGCTGGGCAGGGGTGCCGTTCTTCATCCGCGCAGGCAAGGCAATGCCGGTGCGGGACACAGAGATTCGGGTGATCTTCAAGCGCCCGCCGAAGCTGGCGATCACCGACTCCACGCACGATCCCGACGAACTCGTCCTGCGCATCGATCCCAACCCCGGTACGAACCTGATCATCCAGGCCAAGGAACCCGGCAAGAACACGACCCGCTCGGTCGACCTGGACATGATCTTCGCCGAGGCACTCGGCGAGGCGCCCGAACCCTATGAGCGACTGCTCAGCGACGCTATGAAAGGCGACTCCACGCAGTTCGCCCGCGAAGACGGCGTGGAGGAGACGTGGCGCATCGTCGAACCGCTGATCGAATCGCCACCGCCGGTACAGACCTACGCCAAGGGGTCGTGGGGGCCGGAGGCAGCTGCACAACTCGTTGCCGGACACCCGAGTTGGCGCACGCCGTGGATGAAGGGGTGCCCCTGAGCGGTCCGCGTCGGCCCGGTCACAGCGGGCCGATCCAGGTCAGAGCCAGGCCGACGCAGATTGCGACATCGGCCAGATTGAACGTGGGCCGGCGCCCGATGGCGACGAAGTCGTGACCGCTGTCTGTGAGTCAGCTCGACAAAATCGGCTTGAGCTTGTCGATGACGGTGGGGTCCTCGATCGTCGACGGCAGCGGTTCGTCCTTGCCGTGCGCGATGCCCCGCATCGTCTTTCGCAGAATTTTGCCCGAGCGCGTCTTCGGAAGCGCCGAAACGATGTCGACCTGCCTCAGACATGCCACCGCGCCGATCTCGTTGCGCACGGCCTGCACCAGTTCGTCGGCGAGACCGTCGGCGGATGCGCCGGCCTTGAGCACGACGAACCCGCGCGGCACCTGGCCCTTGATCTCGTCGGCGACACCGATGACGGCGCACTCTGCGACGGCCGGATGGGAGGCGAGCACAGCCTCGATCGACCCGGTGGACAGCCGGTGTCCGGCGACGTTGATGACGTCGTCGATGCGGCCCATCACGAAGAGGTAGCCGTCCTCGTCGATGTAGCCGCCGTCTCCGGTCAGGTAGTAGCCCGGATGCTCGCACAGGTACGACGCCTCGTAGCGCGCATCGTCACCCCACAGCGTCGGCAGGGTGCCCGGCGGCAGCGGCAGCGCGATGCAGATGTCGCCCTCTTCGCCTGGGCCGCATTTCGACCCGTCGACGTGCAGGATCTGAACGTCGTAGCCGGGCATCGGCACCGTCGGGGAGCCCGCCTTGATCGGCATCGGTTCCAGGCCCATCGGGTTGGCTGCGATGGCCCAGCCGGTCTCGGTCTGCCACCAGTGATCGACGACGGGGATGCCCAGTTTCTCCGATGCCCACGTGTAGGTGTCGGGGTCCAGCCGTTCGCCGGCCTGGAACAGATAACGCAGACACGACAGGTCGTAGCGGGTGATGTGTTCGCCGTCGGGGTCTTCTTTGCGGATCGCCCGCAGTGCCGTCGGCGCGGTGAAAAGCGCCTTCACTCCGTGTTCGGACACCACCCGCCAGAAGGCGCCCGGATCCGGGGTGCCGATGGGTTTGCCTTCATAGAGCACGGTGGTCGCGCCGTGCAGCAGCGGCCCGTAGACGATGTAGGAGTGGCCGACGACCCACCCGACGTCGGAGGCAGCCCAGAACACGTCACCCGGTTGCGTGTCGTAGACGTTGCGCATGGTCCACGTCAATGCGACCGCGTGCCCGCCGTTGTCGCGCACGATGCCCTTGGGCTTACCCGTGGTGCCCGACGTGTAGAGCACATACAGCGGATCGGTGGCCTTCACCGGCACAGGCTGAGCCGGCTCGGCGTCGGCCAGGAGGTCGTCCCAGTCGACGTCGCGCCCGGCTGTCAGGTCGCAGCCCTGATGCTCACGTTGCACGACCACGCACACCGGCGGTGCGTGCTCGGCCATCTCGAGGGCGGCGTCGATCATCGGCTTGTAGGCCACCGTGCGGGTCGGCTCGATGCCGCAGGACCCGGTGACGATGGCGGCGGGTTTGGCGTCGTCGATGCGGGTGGCCAGTTCGTGCGCCGCGAAGCCGCCGAACACCACCGAATGCACGGCGCCGAGCCTGGCGCACGCCAGCATCGCGACGACGGCCTCGGGAATCATCGGCATGTAGATGACGACGCGGTCGCCCTTGGCGACCCCGAGGTCGCGGAGCGCGCCCGCGAACCGCGCCGTCTGGTCCAGCAGTTCGCGGTAGGTGTAGGTGCGCTTGGCGCCGGTCACCGGTGAGTCGTAGATGAGCGCGGGCTGCTCGCCGCGACCGGATTCGACGTGTCGGTCCAGCGCGTTGGCGCAGGTGTTGAGCTCCCCGTCGGGGAACCATCGGTAGAACGGCGGGTTGGAGTCGTCGAGCACGGTCGTCGGCTCCCGCGTCCAGGTCACCGCCTTGGCGGCATCGGCCCAGAAGGTCGTCGGGTCGGCGATGCTGGCGTCGAACAGCTCGTTGTATCCGGCCATACCGGCACCGTAGCGCGGTAGTCGTTTCCTATAGTCCGATTCATGACCTCCGATCCACCTCCCATCGACGGTGTGCGCCGGTCCTTCGTCGACGCCAACGGGGTGCGCTTCCACGTCACCGAGGCTGGTCCGCCCGACGGCCGCCCGGTCCTGGCGCTGCACGGCTGGCCGCAGCACCACTGGGAATGGCGTGACCTGCTGGCCGACCCGCCGCCGGGGTTGCGGATCATCGCACCCGACCTGCCCGGCTACGGCTGGTCGGGGCCGCCGCGGCACAAGTGGGCCAAGAAGGACATCGCCGCCGACGTGCTGGCCCTGATGGACGCGATGGGCCTCGACCGGGTGCTGCTTCTGGCCCACGACTGGGGCGCGGCGGCCGGCTACCACATGGTGTTGGACCAGCCCGCACGTTTTGAGGGCTATCTCGTCTGCAACATGGCCCACCCGTGGGTGACGCGGCGCGCCGTTCTTCCGCACATGTGGCGCTTCGTGTACCAGCTACCGCTGGCCACCGCCGGTATCGCCGTTCAGCGGCGTACCCCCTATGTCGAGCGAATGATCTTCGGAATCGGGTCGCGAATGGACCGCGAGTCCGCGCACGTCTTCGCCGAGCGTTTCCGCGACCCCGTGTGCGCGAAGGCGGGACGCGACACCTACCGCACCTTCCTGACGAGCGAAGTGCCGCAGGGCGCAAAGCAACCCGAGACCCGCAGGATCACCATTCCGATCCGCGTGCTGTATGGGACGGGCGATTTCGCCGTCGCCCCGTCGTTCGTCTCGGCGGAGACTGCGCTTGCGGACGACTATCAACTGGAGACCGTCGATGCCTCGCACTTCGTCGTCGACGAGCGACCGGACCTGGTGCGCAAGAAGCTGATCGCCCTCGCCGAGGAGACCGCTCAGTAGCCCGCGTGGGCCCACACGAAGTAGGGGACAGACGCGTGTGGCCGCGAAAGCCCAGGAGAAGGCGGGCATTTGCGTCTGCTCGGGAAGGTCACTGTTGGAAGCGGTAGCCCATGCCTGCCTCGGTCAGCAGGTGCACGGGGTGTGACGGGTCGTTCTCGAGCTTGCGGCGTAACTGCGCGAGGTACACCCGCAGATAGTGGGTTTCCTTCGCATACGCCGGACCCCACACCTCTTTCAACAGCTCCTCGCGGCCGACGAGCTTCCCGCGGTTGCGTACCAGCATCTCCAGCATGCCCCACTCGGTCGGCGTCAGATGAACCTCGTTACCGTTCTTCGTGACCCGCTTGGACGCCAGATCGACAGTGAAGGAGGCGGTTTCGACGACCGGCTGGTCTGTTTCGGCGGCAGCCGCACCGCGCCGCACCGCTGCGCGCAGCCGGGCAAGGAACTCGTCCATGCCGAACGGTTTGGTGACGTAGTCGTCGGCTCCGGCGTCGAGTGCCTCGACCTTGTCGGCGGAGTCGGTGCGCGCCGACAGGACGATGATCGGCGCGGTCAACCAGCCGCGCAGTCCGCCGATCACGTCGATGCCGGACATGTCGGGCAGGCCGAGGTCGAGGATGATGACGTCTGGATGCTCATCGGCCGCCGCGCGCAATGCGCCCGCGCCGCTTGACGCGGTGACCACGTCGTAGCCGCGAACCGACAGGTTGATCCGCAGCGCTCGGACGATCTGTGGCTCATCGTCGACGACAAGAACCTTGGTCTTCATGCTGAAACCTTTGGCGGAGCGGGGAGTTCGATCAACACAGTCAGGCCGCCGCCGGGGGTGTCGGTGGCCTGGATGGTGCCGCCCATCGCGTCGACGAACCCGTTGGCGACCGACAAACCGAGGCCGACACCGGTGTTGTTGTCCTGATCGCCGAGCCGCTGAAACGGCGCGAACAACTGCTGTTCGGCCCCGCGCGGTATACCGGCGCCCTCGTCGATCACGGCGATCAACACGCGGTCGCCGACCGTGCTCGCGGTGACCCGCACTGGGCTGTCGGACCCGTAGCGCAGCGCGTTGTCGATGACGTTGGCCAGCACCCGCTCCAGCAGGCCGCTGTCAGCGAGCACGACGGCGCCACCCACTTCCACTTTCACCGTGTCGAGCGCCACACTGCGGAAACCGGTGGCGTGCTTGCTGATTCCGACCAGCGCGCGCTGAACTGCCTCTTCGAGGTAGACGCGTTGCAGGTCAGGAGAAACGACGCCGGCGGCCAGCCTCGACGAATCGAGGAGATTGCCCACGAGCGCGGTGAGCTGGTCCACGGACTCCTCGATGGTGGCGAGCAGTTCGGCGGTGTCCTCGGCCGAGAAGTCGACGTCGTCGCTGCGCAGGCTCGACACCGCCGCCTTGGCTGCGGCGAGCGGGGTTCGCAGGTCGTGGCTGACGGCAGACAGCAGCGAGCGGCGCAGTTCGTCGGCGCGTGCGATCGCCTCGGCCTTGCCCGCCTCCTCCGACAACTGCCGCTGCCTGATCAGACCCGCCGCCTGTTTCGCTACCGCGGTCAGCACCCTGCGATCACGTGCGGCTAATTGCCTGCCCGCCATCAACATCCAGAACTCGTCGTCGCCGACCTCGATCGCGGTGTCGGCCGCCTCGACGGTCACGCACGGATCCTTGCCGACGCACGCGACGATTCGGGCGTCGTCGTCGACCACGCGAAGCATGCTGACCGCCCGTTGCGAGTAGGTCTCGCGCACCCGTTCGAGCAGCGTCTCCAGGTCGGCGCCGCGCAACACCGAACCGGCGAACAGCGCGAGCAGTTCGGCTTCGCGGGATGCTTGCGTGGCCTCCCTCGCGCGCTTGGCGGCGCCATCCACCAATGCTGCGACCGCGACCGCGACCGCCAGCAGCACGACGATGGTGACGGCGCTGTCGGGTTCGGCGATGGTGAACGTGTACTTCGGTTCGACCAGAAAGTAATTGAGCAGCAACCCGGACAGCAGAGCTGACAATGCCGCGGGGGCAACCCCGCCGAGCAGGGCGACGATCAACACCCCGGTGAAGAACAGTGCGCTCTCGCCTGCGACACCCAGAAATGGGTCGAGCACGAAGACGATCAGCGCGCAGATCGCCGACGGCACAACGAATGCCGCCAGCCAGGACGCCGTATGCCGCTGTCGGGGCGTCAACGAGGACCACGACAGGCCACGTCTGGCCTCACCGTGGGTGACCATGTGGACGTCGATCTTCCCGGACTGCTGGACGACGGCGGCGCCGATGCCCTCGTCGAAGATGCGCGCCCACCGTGACCGTCGCGATGTGCCGATCACCAACTGCGTCGCGTTCATCTCGCGCGCGAAGTCGAGAAGCGCGGCGGGGACGTCGTCGCCGACGACGGTGTGCACGGTGGCGCCGAGGCTGGTCGCCACTTCCCGTACCTTTCCCATCTGCGGTGCCGAGACTCCCGACAGGCCGTCGCCGCGCACCACGTGGACCACCATGAGTTCGGCACTGGACTTCGACGCGATCCGGAATGCCCGTCGCACAAGTGTTTCCGACTCGGGACCGCCGGTGACGGCCACGACAACCCGCTCGCGGGCCTCCCAGGTATCGGTGATGTGCTTGTCGGCGCGGTACTTCGCCAGCGCGGCATCGACCTGGTCGGCCAGCCACAACAATGCCAGCTCGCGCAGTGCTGTGAGGTTGCCCGGCCGGAAGTAGTTGGACAACGCGGCATCGATTCGTTCGGGCGCATATACGTTGCCGTGGGACAATCTGCGCCGCAACGCTTCTGGAGCGATGTCGACCAGCTCGATCTGGGCGGCGGCGCGCACGACCTCGTCGGGCACCTTCTCCTGCTGCTCGATCCCGGTTATCTGCGTGACGACGTCGTTGAGGCTTTCCAGATGCTGGACGTTGACAGTCGTGATGACGGTGATGCCTGCATCGAGGATCTCGTCGACGTCCTGCCAGCGCTTGGCGTTTCGGCTGCCGGGCGTATTGGTGTGGGCGAGCTCGTCGACGAGGACGACCTGGGGTCGGCGTCTGATGACGGCTTCGACGTCCAGTTCGGGAAAGCGAGTTCCGCGATAGTCGATGTAATGCGGGGGGATGACCTCGATGCCCTCGATCAGCTCGGCCGTCTTCTTGCGGCCGTGCGTCTCGACGATGGCGGCGACGACGTCGGTGCCGCGTTCCAGCCTGCGGTGCGCCTCGCCGAGCATCGCGTACGTCTTACCGACGCCCGGGGCGGCACCGAGGTAGATGCGCAGCTCCCCGCGTTTGGCGCCCTGGGGCGACGTATTCACATGACCATCATCCACCGGTTGATCAGCTCTTTGCCGGATACTTCCGGTCGAGCTCGAGGTTCAGCTCGAGCACGTTGACCGTCGGCTCGCCGAAGAAGCCGAGCCAGCGACCGTCGGTGTTGTCTGCGACGGCCTGCCGGACCAGCTGCGGCGTCACGCCCCGTGCTCTGGCGACCCGGTTGACCTGCAGATCGGCGTAGTCGACGGAGATGTCCGGGTCGAGGCCGCTACCGCTGGCGGTGACGGCGTCGGCAGGCACCGCGGGCTTTGCCGGTGCGCTGCCGCGGATCGGCACGACCTGGCCGATGCTGTAGTCCTCGCCGGGCCGAGCACACTCCACCCGCACACCCTCGTAGGCGGCCAGGAACGGTGCGGGCGTGGTGGCGCACGGCTGATTGACGCTGACGACCCGGGTCGGGTGCACGACGGTGCCGCGGCCGTCGCGCGGGCCGATGACAGACAGCACGGCGCCGACGCCGTCGCCGGTGCAGAACGGCCGCGTGCCGTCGACGCCGTCGAGTTCGCCGATCGCCTTGCTGCGCGAACAGACCAGCGTGAGCAGGCTCGGCTTGTCCGCCGTGTCGATGACGCTCTCCGGTCCAAGGTTGCTTGCGCTGGTGGCCAGCGGGTCGTAGCCGGCCGCCGACGGCCTGCTCTGGAAGTACTGCGGCAGCGGGTTGCCGTCGCTGTCGGTGAACGACTGGCCGATCAGGCTGCTGCCCAGGGGCTTTCCGCCTGCCTCGATGATCGAGCCGTCGGCCTTGTCGCGCAGCCCGGGCAGTTGGGCGATCAGCCACATGAACGCCGGGTAGGCCAGGCCGAGGATGACGGTCAGCACGAGCAGCGCGCGTAGCGCGGCCCAGTGTTGGCGAACGATGGAGGAGATTTTCATGTCACATTCCCGGTAGGAGTTGGATGACGAGGTCGATGGCCTTGATGCCGATGAACGGCGCGATGATGCCGCCGAGGCCGTAGATGTAGAGGTTGCGGCTCAACAACTTCGAGGCGCTGCTCGGTGTGTAGCGGACGCCGCGTAGCGAGAGTGGGATGAGAGCGATGATGATGAGCGCGTTGAAGATGACCGCCGACAGGATCGCCGACTGCGGACTGTGCAGTCGCATGACGTTGAGCAGATCGAGGCCGGGGAACAGCGCCACGAACATCGCCGGGATGATCGCGAAATACTTGGCGATGTCGTTGGCGATCGAGAACGTCGTCAGCGCGCCGCGGGTGATGAGCAACTGCTTACCGATCTCCACGATCTCGATGAGCTTGGTGGGGTCGGAGTCGAGGTCGACCATGTTGCCGGCCTCTTTGGCCGCCGACGTGCCGGTGTTCATCGCGACGCCGACGTCGGCCTGAGCCAGCGCGGGGGCGTCGTTGGTGCCGTCGCCGGTCATCGCGACGAGCTTGCCGCCGGCCTGCTCCTTGCGGATCAACGCCATCTTGTCCTCGGGGGTGGCCTCGGCGAGAAAGTCATCCACACCCGCCTCTTCCGCAATCGCCTTGGCGGTCAACGGATTATCGCCGGTGATCATCACCGTGCGGATGCCCATACGGCGCATCTCGTCGAAGCGTTCCCGCATGCCCTGTTTGACGACGTCCTTGAGGTGGATGACGCCGAGCACCGATGCCGTGTGGTCGAGCACTCGGCCGACGACGAGGGGAGTGCCGCCCGCCGCGGAGATGCCGTCGACGATGTCGCCGAGTTCGGTCGACACCGTACCGCCCTGCGCGCGCACCCATTCGGCGACGGAGCCGGCCGCGCCCTTGCGGAGCATGTAACCGTCTTGCAGGTCGACGCCGGACATCCGCGTCGTGGCGCTGAATTCGACCCAGTGCGCGTTGTCGAGTTCACCGGGGGTGCGGGCGCGCAGCCCGTACTCCTGTTTGGCGAAGACCACGATGGAACGCCCTTCAGGGGTTTCGTCGGCGAGGCTGGAGAATTGTGCCGCGCTGGCCAGCTCCTCGGGCGAGATGCCGGAAAGCGGAACGAACGCCGCCGCCTGCCGGTTGCCCAGCGTGATGGGGCCTGTCTTGTCCAGCAGCAGCGTGTTGACGTCGCCCGCGGCCTCGACCGCGCGACCGGACATCGCGAGCACGTTGCGCTGCACCAGGCGGTCCATTCCCGCGATGCCGATCGCGGACAGCAGCGCGCCGATGGTCGTCGGGATGAGGCATACCAGCAGCGAGACCATGACGATGCCGGAGACGCCACTGCTGTTGAGCGCCAACGTATCCGCCACGCCGGGATTGTTGGCCTTCGAGAAGATCGCCAGCGGCTGCAGCGTGGCGACAGCGAACAGGAAGATGATCGTCAGCGACGCCAGCAGGATGTTCAGCGCGATCTCGTTGGGGGTCTTCTGCCGGTTGGCCCCCTCGACGAGCGCGATCATCCGGTCGATGAAGCTCTGCCCCGGCTTCTGGGTGATCCTGACGACGATGCGATCGGACAGCACGGTGGTGCCGCCGGTGACCGCGGAACGGTCGCCACCGGATTCGCGGATGACGGGCGCTGACTCGCCGGTGATGGCCGACTCGTCAACCGAGGCAATGCCTTCCAGGACGTCACCGTCGCCGGGGATCGGCTGGCCGGCTTCGACCACGACGATGTCACCCTGCTGCAGCAGGGGAGCGGCCACCTCTTCCTCGCGGCCGGGGGTGCCGGGTGCCCACCCGATGAGTCTGCGCGCCATCGTCGCGGTCTTCGTCTTGCGCAGCGATTCGGCCTGAGCCTTGCCGCGGCCTTCGGCTACCGCCTCGGCGAGGTTGGCGAAGATGACCGTCAACCACAGCCACGCGACGATCAGCCAGGCGAACCAGGACGGATCGGTGATGGCCAGCACGGTGCTCCACGCGGCGCCGATTTCGACGATGAACATGACGGGGTTGCGCCACAGCGTGCGCGGGTTGAGCTTTCGCAGAGCGTCGGGCATCGACCGCCACAGCATGCGCGGGTCGAGCAGTCCGCCCTGAACTCGCTTGGGTGTGTGGGGTTTCGGTTGCACTGTGGGTCTTCTGTCGACGGTTGGTGCGGTCATGAATGGATTCCTTCAGCGAGCGGGCCCAGCGCGAGCATGGGCAGGAAGGTGAGGGCGACCAGGATCAGCGTGACGCCGGCGAGCATGCCGACGAACTGCGGTCGATGGGTGGGCAGGGTGCCGACCGATTCGGGCGTCTTGCCCTGTTTGGCCAGTGCGCCGGCCAGGGCCAGCACGAAGATGATCGGCAGGAACCGGCCAAGCAGCATGGCCAGCCCGAGCGCGGTGTTGTACCAGACGGTGTTGACGCCGATGCCTGCGAACGCCGAACCGTTGTTGTTGGCCGCCGAGGTGAAGGCGTACAACACCTCAGAGAGGCCGTGGGGGCCGGTGTTGAGCATGCCCGCACGTTGGCCGGGCATGGCCATCGCGACGGCGGTACCTGTCAACACCAACAGCGGGGTGATGAGGAAATACGTTGCGGCCAGCTTGATTTCCCGTGGGGTGATCTTCTTGCCGAGGTATTCCGGGGTGCGGCCCACCATCAGGCCCGCCACGAACACCGTGATGATCGCCAGGATGAGCATGCCGTAGAGGCCGGAGCCGACGCCGCCGGGCGCGACCTCACCGAGCTGCATGTTGAACATCGTGATCATGCCGCCGAGGCTGGTGTAGGAGTCGTGGAAGGAGTCCACCGCGCCCGTCGACGTGAGCGTCGTCAGGTCGGCGAAGACCGCCGAATTCGGCACTCCGAAGCGTTGTTCGACGCCCTCCATAGATGAGCCCACCGCGGTGGGAACCGTTCCGTGGTGCTGGATTTGGAAGAACATGATCGACGTGACGCTGATGGCCGCGATGACCGACATCGCGGCGGCGATGGCGTATCCGTGCTTCTTGCTGTCGACCATGCGTCCGAACGTGCGCGGAAGGGAGAAGGCGATGCACGACAGCAGGAAGATCTCCACCCAGTTGGTCCACGCGGTCGGGTTCTCGAAGGGGTGCGCGGAGTTGGCGTTGAAGAAGCCGCCGCCGTTGGTGCCGAGTTCCTTGATGGCCTCCTGGCTGGCGACGGGCCCACCGGTGATGGTCTGCTGGCCGCCGGCGAGCGTGTTGACCACCTCATCATGCAGCGCGAAGTTCTGGATGGCGCCGCCGGCGACGAGGATGATCGCGGCGATGATGGAGAGCGGCAACAGGATTCGGATGCTGCCGCGAACCAGGTCGACCCAGAAGTTGCCGAGCTCACCGCTGCTGCGGCGGGCCAGCCCGCGAACGAAGGCCATCGCCACAGCCATGCCGACCGCCGCCGACACGAAGTTCTGCACGGCAAGCCCGGCCATCTGGACGAGGTGACCCTGCGTCGACTCGCCGGAGTAGGCCTGCCAGTTGGTGTTGGTGACGAAGCTGACGGCGGTGTTCCAGGCGAGCGCCGGTGTCATCGGCGTGGCGGGGTCGTTGAGGTGCAGTGGCAGCTTGCCCTGCACCAACTGCAGCAGGAACAGGAACAGGACGCTGACCGCCGAGAACGCCAGCACGCTGCGGGCGTAGGCGCCCCACGTCTGCTCGGACTTCGGGTCGGCGCCGATCAACCGGTACAGGATGCGCTCACCGCGCAGGTCCTTGGTTGAGGCGTAGACGCGGTACATGTAGTCGCCCAGCGGCACGTGAACGGCCGCCAGGCCGATGATCAGGGATGCGAGGAACAGGATCCCCGCCGTCTCCGAGGACAAAGCGCTCACTAGAACCTCTCCGGGAAGAGCAGGGCGGCAAAGAGGAAAAGGGCGAGCAGAATCGCCAGCGTCAGGCCGATGAGGTTCTGGCTCACAGTCCCTCGACCAACTTCTGGATCCAGCCGAGCAGCGCGAAGATCGCCACTGTCAGCGCGGGGTAGATGAGGACGGACATCTCGCTCCGGTCGTTTACGGGCAGCCGGATTTCGGCGGCCTGAACAATGAAACGACCTGGTCAGGGTGTTGGATGCGGCCTTGACGGTTTCTTGACGGGCGAGGGTTTGTCCTTAACGGCTTTCCGTCGTCGCCCGCTACCGGGAACGGCCGAAACGCCGTTTGGCTTTCGGGGCGGGCTGCGACTCCTGCAGCCACTCCTGCCACATCATGTCCTCGTTCTTCTGGACACGGTTGTTGGTGATGCTCAACCCACGGGATTCGACTTCCGTTGTCGCCCAGCGGATGAGCGAGCTGTCGGGGCCGATCTCCTGCGCGAGCAGCGCCCGCTCGTCGTCGTCGAGTCGATCACTGAAGTCCTGCATGGCATTTTTCAGGCGGAAGAACGGTATGGCGTCCTCGAACTGCGCACCGAGCGCGTCGAGTTCGCGTCGCGCACGGCCGAGGAACGTCGTCGGTTCGGCGGTGCCGACAGCGGGGGCCAACGATTCGTCGGCCGGTTCGTCGGCGGCAGGCGAACGCCTGGTGCCGGTGCGTTCTTCCAACTCGCGATATCGGACGCGCAGCGCCTCGAGTTCCTCGGTCGCCGCGACGGCCGTCTTGCGCCACCATTGGAGGTGATAAACCGTAAGCCGCGCCTCGCAGTCGGGGCAGAGCGCGTCGGCGGCACCCAGTTGAACCGCGGCCGGATTCTGCAGGGTCGCGCCGCAGAGCGCGTGGTCGTCCAGGCCGGTCAGGTAGTCGGCATGGTGGAGTACCGAGGCGGAGTGCTCCCGGAGATAGCTGTGGGGCGGTTCCACTTCTCGTAACTTAGATGACCGGGCCGTCGATTTGGCCGGATCGCCGAGCGTCGCCCGAAGGGCCTGGTCAGGGGCGGTCCTCCGCGGCGCGATGGGCGGTATGTACGCGGCTGCTAACCTCCATCGCAAAATCCGCTCTCAGGAGGCTCGATGGTTGACGCGCTGACCGGTATTCGGCAGAAGTTGCGGCAGGTATCCGAGTCGGGGCGTGCCGTGGGACGCCTCGCCAACGCCGGAATCATCGACCTGAAGGATCTGCGGTCGTCGGTTGGGGCAGCCAAGCTGGCGCCGGTGTACGGACCGCAGGCGACTATGGCGATCATGGGTAGTCGCCGGTACCCCACGCTGCCCGCATTCGTCGATGAGCGCGGGACGCTGACCTACAAGCAGGTCGACGACCAGTCGTGGGCGCTGGCCCATGGCCTGAAGGGCCTGGGCGTCACCGAGGGCTCCGTCGTCGGAGTGTTGTGCCGCGACCACCGCGGCCTCGCCATCGCGATGGCGGCGTGCGGGAAGCTGGGCGCGCGAATGGTGCTGATGAACACAGGCTTCGCCAAGCCGCAGTTCGCGGAGGTCTGCGAGCGCGAGGGCGTCAGCGTGATGCTGCACGACAGCGAGTTCCTCGGCCTGCTCGATGCGCTGCCTCTCGATCTTCCGCGCGTCCTGGTCTGGGTCGACGACGGCGCTGAGCTGCCCGCGGGGGCGCAGACGCTCGACGACATCGTCGCGGCGAACTCCACCGAGCCGCTGCCCGCGCCAGCGAAACCCGGCGGGTCGGTCATTCTCACGAGCGGCACGACCGGGTTGCCGAAGGGCGCCCCGCGGGACAAGGTCAACACGCTGGCAACCGCGCAGCTCGTCGACCGGATCCCGTTCCCGCGGAAGGGAACGATGGTCATCGTGTCGCCGATCTTCCACAGCACGGGCTGGGCCACCTACGGCGTCGGCGCCGCGCTGGGTAACAAAGTCGTGACGATGAGGCGGTTCAAGGCGGAGCCGACGCTGCAGCTGATCGCCGAGCACAAGGCCGACATGCTGGTCGCCGTCCCGACGATGCTGCACCGGATCGTCGAACTGGGTCCCGACGTCATCTCCCGCTACGACACGTCGTCGCTGAAGGTGATCCTGGTCGCCGGGTCGGCGCTGAGCCCCGAGTTGTCCAACCGCGTGCAGGACACGTTCGGCGACGTTCTGTACAACATGTACGGCTCCACCGAATGCGCGATCGCGACCGTCGCGACCCCGGCTGAGCTTCGGGCGGCGCCGGGAACTGCGGGCAGGGCGCCGGTGACGTGTGAGGCCGTGCTGTACGACGAGAACGACCGACGCGTTGAGGGGCGCAACCGTCGCGGCCGGATCTTCGTCCGCAACGGCGCACCGTTCGCCGGGTACACCGACGGCCGGAACAAGCAGATCATCGACGGCTACATGTCCAGCGGCGACATGGGGCATTTCGACGAGAACGGGCTGCTGTTCGTCGACGGCCGCGACGACGACATGATCGTGTCCGGCGGAGAGAACGTCTTCCCGCAGGAAGTGGAGCAACTCCTCGAGGAGAGACCTGATGTCGCCGAGGTCGCCGTCGTCGGCGTCGACGACGTCGAGTGGGGAAAACGGCTGCGCGCCTTCATCGTTCCCGAGCCCGGCGCCGACCATGACGGGGACGCGATCAAGCAGTACGTGAAGGACAACCTGGCCCGCCACAAGGTGCCCCGCGACGTGGTGTTCATCGACGAGCTGCCGCGCAACGCGACCGGCAAGCTGCTGCGCCGGGTGCTGGTCGAGAAGGAGATCGAGGCCTGACGCGGTTCAGCGACGTCGTGATGGACGTGGCCCGCGGCTCGATCACGCCGTCGTCGACTCGCCTTCGGCCTTGGTCGCGAACCGCGGGTCCTTGGACGCGCGACGGCTCTCCATCTCCTCGAACACCTGGAGGATCTCGGACTGCATCGTGGCGACCGCTGGGTCGGTCTGGAGGCGCGGGTAGCTCAGGCCCACGTCGATGTCGGCAAAGATCCTGCCGCCGACCTCGAGGATGATGATCCGGTCGGAGAGCTGGACGGCCTCGATCACGTCGTGGGTGATGAACAGGACGGTCCGCTTCGCCCGCGCCCAGATCCGTTGCAGCTCCGCCCGCATCCCGCGCGCCGTGATCGCGTCGAGGTGGCTGAACGGCTCGTCCATGAGCAGGAGGTCGGGCTCGACCGAGAACGCGCGCGCGATGCCGACGCGCTGCTGCATCCCGCCCGAGAGGTGCGCCGGGTACATGTGCTCGAAGCCGGTGAGACCGACGAGGTCGAGGTACGGCTGCACGTACTCGGGCTTCTTGTTCGCCTTCGGCTGGACGTAGATCAGGTTGTCGATGACCGTCAGCCACGGTAGGAGCCGCGG
This sequence comes from Actinomycetes bacterium, assembly GCA_023415515.1. Taxonomy (GTDB): domain Bacteria; phylum Actinomycetota; class Actinomycetes; order Mycobacteriales; family Mycobacteriaceae; genus Mycobacterium. The sequence goes on along the minus strand of JAEZKH010000412.1, from coordinate 7,747 downwards.
GTCCTGGAACACGTAGCCGAGCTTGGCAACGCCGCCGCCATCAGCGGTCACGTCCACGCTCCCGGTGGTCGGCGTCTCGACCCCGGACACGATGTTCAGGAAGGTGCTCTTTCCGCAGCCGGACGGGCCCACCATGGAAACGAAGCTCTGACCGCTCATCTCGAAGTCGATCCCGTCCAGCGCGCGCACGACCGGCTGATCCTTGGTCGTCGGCGGGAACTGCTTTGTCACCTTGTGGGCTTTCAGCACCGCCACGTCAGTGCCTCCTCGCGGTCGCTTTCATGATTCTGATTTCCCTGCTCGAGAAGACGCTCCGAAGCCCTCAATCCCGTCGCGCCACCGGTGCACACGCCGATCGATCCTCTCGATCACGCCGCGGTCGAAGACGATGATGAGCACGATGATGATCAGAGCCCAGCCCATGAGGCCGTCGAAGTTGGCCGAGTCGTACCAGCTCCGCGACCGGAATCCCGCTCCATCGCTGAGCCCGAACCATTCCACGAGCAGTACGACGCCCCAGGCGGCGAGGATGGAGAGCCGCAGACCGGCGATCACCGAACCGGCCAGCGACGGCAGCACGAGGCGGCGGAAGCGTTCGACGAATCCCACGCCGTAGGCCACGGACATGTCCCTGAGCTCGCGCGGTATGGCGAGCGTCCCTCGCATCACGTAGACGACGAGCGCCGGCGTGGCGGAGACCGCGACGGTGAAGACGGGCGCGGTGGTGCCGAAGCCGAACCACATCAGCGCCAGCAGGGCCCAGATGTAGGCGGGCAGGGCGAGTCCGACCATGACGATGTCGGTGAAGAGGCCCTGCGCGCGCCACCAGGTCCCCATCGCATAGCCGAGCGGGATGCCGATCAGGATCACCCAGACCATCCCGATCGCGGTGCGCTGGAGGGTGATGACGACGTTCCAGACGACCTCGTTGTTGAGCAGGCCCGCCTCGGTGCCCACAAATGGGCGCCTGAACTCGCTCACGATGAAGTTGAAGGTGCCGACCGGAGTGGGAAAACGAGCGCTGACGTCACCTACGAGCTGCCAGATCAGCAGGAGCGTGAGTCGGGCGGCCCATCGCGCCGCACGCGGGTGAAAGAGGAAGGTCTTCAGCTTGGCAGGTGCACTCGCGGTCACCGGTCGAGGTCTAGTAGCGGAGAACATCCTCACCTCGCTGTAGCCGGTAGCGGAACGCGCGTCGCTCGAGCCGCATGAGCACGAATCGCTCGATCACGATGATGAAGATGACGAAGAACATCATCCAGGCGAGCATGTCCGCAACGGCAAAGCCCTGGAACGCTTTTCGGATCTGAACACCAACGCCGGATGTCCCCCCGAACGTCTCGGCCAGCGCCGCGAGCTTCCATGAGCTTGCGAACGAGGCCCTGACCGCCGCGAACAGGAACGGGAGGAACGTCGGTGCCACGATGTACCGCAGTGCCGCGAGCGTCGGCTGCTTATAGACGCGGCTCATCGCGAGAAGACGACCGTCGACGCCCTCCACGCCGGCTGCGACGTTGAGAGCGATGTCCGGCAGGACGAGGAGCCCGACGACGACCGCGGGCCCGATGTCGCCGAGGCCGAAGAGGACGACCGCCAGGATCGAGTACACGATCAACGGGATGTTCGCCGCGAGGTAGACGAAGTCGAAGAAGTACATCTTCGCGTACTCGTAGCGGCCCATCAGAATGCCGATCGGGACGCCCACGACCACAGCACCGACGAAACCGAGCAGCGTCTTGCGCAGCGTTTCCCAGAAGTTGATGAAAACGGTGCCGGCCTTTACCCCGCGAGTTGGGTCGCCGACAATGAGGCCCCACATGCGATCGGCCACCGTCCACGGCGGGGGAAGAAGCTCGAACACTCCCGCGGTCAGCCGGCTGGTAATCGCCCATGCGGCCAGCAGGGCAAGCGCACCGACGATCGAGTAGAGAGTGGCCCTGCGGCGCTTCGATGCCTCTCGCTTGCCCGTGTCCACCGACGCGGTGCTCAGCTCTACGTTCGAGCCGACCGCAAAAGTCGATTCGGGTCCTGGCTCTTCGGGGCCGGATTCTAGTGGCACCGCGTTGCCTGGAACTCAGTTGTCACCGACATCAGGGATCTCGCAGGTCTGCTTTCCGGTCTTCGGATCGATGCACACGTAAATCGAGTCTTGCTGGTCCTGGGGCACCAGCCCGGCGGCCCGCAGGAGGTCTGTCACGCCCTGCTCCTGCTCGATCCACTTCGGGGTCAGATAAACCGAATCGAGGAAGTTGTCGTATGTGTTGGCGTAGTAGTCCTTGACGAACTTCTTCTCGGTGTCGTTCTGGTAGCCGAAGTCCTCCTGGTTGGCGTCGATGATCTCGGACTGGTGCGCTTGCCATTCGTCCAGGGCGCGCTGCCACACCGAGAGGAAGAACGCGACCTCGCCGGGGTGGTCCTTGTACCAGCTGTGGAGGGTGACGAAGTTGTTGCTATCCATACCGATGTGGCCCGGCTGGTACTTCTCCTCGTAGAGCTGGGCGGCCGTCTTACCGTCGTAGATCACGTCGATGGTGCCGTTCATCAGATAGGGGATCGACGTCGTCATGGCCGTCACCCCAGCGCAGAGGTCACCCTTGACGACCAGGTCGGGAGAAACCTCGAAGTCCGTGAGCGCCATCTGGAGGTCGTCCGAGCCCTCGGCAAGCTCGCGGTTGTCCACGTCGTTGGCCAGCGCCTGCCAGACGAGGCTGGAACCCGCGAACGACTCGACCCCGACCTTGCAGCCCTTGGGAAGGTCACCGAAACTCTTGTAGCCGCTGCCGTTCTTGACCACGACGATGTCCTGGGCGCGGTTGTATTTGCCGATCGTTACGGTCTGGACGCCGGTCTCCTTCTCCAGCACAGGGGTTTCGTAGGTGCCCGTGGAGACGATGTCGGCATGGCCGCCTGCGAAACTGGCGAACTCGTCCTCGGTCTCGAAGCGTTCGATGTGATACCCGGACTTGTCCTCCATCTCCTTGAGGATTCCGTTGTCCTCGATCCAGTTCCAGGCGGGATCGGGCGCGAAGACGAACCTGATCGTCCCCTTGTTGCCATCGCCACCGCTGTCACCGCCAGGACTGCAAGCAGCGATACCGACGCAGGTGACTACCGACAGGACGCCGACCGTCGCGAGCTTGCCGATTTCCCGCACCCTCTTCGCCACCACTTTTCTCCCACCGCCGCCGAGCACCAGAGCCCGATGTCATAAGTTATAGAACGACTGGTGTCATAAATTATAGGAATGGCAGCGTTTCTCAGGTTTCTGGTACGTAACGGTCGTGTAATTCCGGAAGTTCGCTGCCGGTGCCGGCTCCGACCAGGTGAGTAGCTGCGATTTCTTGGGCCGGCGAGAGGACTGCGGCAGCCTACGGTCGGTGCATCACGTGCGACAGCCGAGCCGTCCACTCGTACTTCGTCGCCGCAGCGACGTTGTTCATCGCTTCTCGGTAAGCGCTTCCGTCGAGAAAGGCCTGGGTGGTGTCGGGATCCGGCAGCTCGAGATCCAGGATCCAGTCGTAGTCGGTGGCGTTCTTGCCGGCATTGTGACCGACGAGCGCGCGCTCGACTCCATCAACGTTGGTCAGGCTCTCGACGGCGGCGATTGCCGCGGCTCGCTCGTCCTCTGAGACCTCGTCCTTCCAGACGAACATCGCCGTGTGCTTGACGTGTCCTGCCCGGGTGGGCGGCATGTCCCCGTCGTAATACCAGTCCACGCGTGCGGTGAACTCGTCGAACGCGGCGACCTCGTTGGCCTTGGAGGCCGCCTCATGGGTGGGGTCGGCCACGTAGGCGCGAAAAGCGTCCCAGTCCTCGAAGTCGAGGTGGAGTGCAAGGTCGAAATTGGAGGCCGGACCATCGCCGCCCGTACGGCGCCACACGGGCGTCCGCTCCCAGGGCGGCACGCGGTGTAGCGGCTCGCTGCCACCGAACAGATCCGCCCCGTAGTCGCCGGAGCGAACCATCGGAGGCTCGGTTCCGAGGTAGGCGAGACGCTGGAGCATCGCCAGTCGCGACTCAGCGTCCAGCGGGTTTCGAAGGATCCAGAGGACTGAATGTCGGAGCATAATCTTTGTAATCTATATAATCGCGTGTCAGTAGGCAGGCGAGCAGTGTAGTCACGTGATTCGAGCCGGAGGAGCCACCGCAGTGAGGGCCGATATCCACAACCATGCTGTTCCCGAGTCCGTGGTCGAGTTCTATGACCGCGAGCCCGTCTTCGGGATCGAGGTAGTTGGCGAGCGTCAGCTGAAGGGGGGCCCCGAGGGCGACTACGAGCTCCAGCCGCGCTTCTACGACGCGGAGGCGAAGGTCGAGGACCTCGGGCGACACGGGCTCGACACCGCGGTGATGTCCGTGGATCCCCCCTTCTTCTGCTACGACGTCGACCCGGATGCCGGGACGGCTCTGGCCGAGCTGATCAACGACGGCCTTCGCGCGATGGCGGACGCACAGCCGGACCACCTCCACTGGATGGCCACCGTCCCGCTGCAGGCGCCCGAACGGGCCGCTAGCGTGCTGCGAGATGCCCGCACCGATGGATGCGTTGGCGTCGAGATCGGTACGAGCACCGGAAGCCGTTTCCTGGACGACCCGTTCTTCGAGCCGTTCTGGGCCGAGGCGGAGGCGCTCGAGATTCCGGTGATGCTCCACCCCGCCTATCAGCACCCCCACCCCGGTTTCGACAGCTTCCACCTGACGAACGTGATCGGGAACATGCTCGAGACGACGATCGCAATCGAGCGACTGATCATGTCGGGAACGCTCGACCGGCACCCCGGCCTGAACATCGTAATCGTGCACTCCGGCGGCTACGTGCCTTTCCAACATGGACGGCTGCGCCACGCACGTTCCGTCAGATCATTCAACGAGAGTGCGCCGCGCGACCCCGCCGACTACTTCGGACGAGTGCGGTTCGACTGCCTGACGCATGATCGGAAGGCCCTCCGGTTCCTGATCGATCAGGTGGGCGTCGAGAACGTCCTGATGGGCACAGACCTGCCTTGCGACATGGCGACCCCCGAGCCCTGGAGCGAGCTCGTGGCCGTTGCGGGCGAGGAGGTCGCCGCGCGGATCGCAGGGCCCAACATCGCGGAGCTCTACGGGCTCAAGTCGCCCGTCAGCGAATCGCTTTAGCCGCGATTTTCGTGGTAGTTGGCGTGGGCTCGGCTGATGCCGAGTTGTGTTGCTGTGTAGTGTCTTTCGTGTAGTGGTGTGGTTAGTCGTCCCGTGTCGCCGGGGTTCCCGAAGGCGGCGCGCAGGTTTCGTCCCCGACGGTGCACCGTTCGCCGGGTACACCGACGGCCGGAGCAAGCAGATCATCGGAGGAAAGTGGTTGCGCGCCTTCATCGTTTCAGAACCGGGTGCCGAACATGATGCGGCGGCGATCAAGCAGTTCGTGAAGGACAACTTGGCCCGCCACAAGGTGCCCCGCGATGTGGTGTTCGTCGACGAGCTGCCGCGCAACGCGACCGGCAAGCTGCTGCGCCGGGTGCTCGTCGAGATGGACGTCGAGGCCTGACGCGGTTCAGCCACATCGGGCGCTCCGTCGAGATGGAATAGGGTCTGGCAGCGGAGCCCCCATAGCCCAATTGGCAGAGGCAGCGGACTTAAAATCCGCCCAGTGTCGGTTCGAGTCCGACTGGGGGCACCGGGAAACGACCGGTGAGGCGTTTTCGATGCGGATGGGTCGGCTTGGCGGGCTTCTTGTCGCGGCGTCGTCGCGGCGGACGGCGGAATCGCGGCGGCGAGGTCGGCGCGGTAGCTAACTGTCGCTGCGCTTTGACATGCTTTACCCGTGACTATCGAGGTTCCTTCGTATACGGAATCGCTATGGCCAACGCTCCAGGCCACGATCGCGACTGGGGGCACCGGGTTTGTGCTGGAAGACGGCTCTTTCAGCTCCTCGTATCTGCGCCGAGAGTCTGTTCTCGTACGCGACGTCTACGCGGACCGGCGACGTTCTGCGCCCGTAGCTAATTCATGACGCATTGCGATCTACGGGATAGATCCTGCAAGTTCGTTCCGAGAGTTATGGTTTTTTCGGATAGCACCGTCTCACCGTGGGGGCCCAAGGTATTGCACGGAGGTGGGTGTGATTGAGGACGCAATCAGCATCGGCGGCATCGATCTGACCGATCCGGATTCTTACCGGACCGGTCCGCCCTTGGACGCATTCCGGAAACTCCGCGAGCGTGCGCCGGTCGCCTGGCATCCGTTCCAAGACGGCCCTGGGTTCCTCGCCCTTACCGGTTATGACGAGGTTGTGGCCGTGTCCCGGGACAGCGCTACGTGGTCGTCAGAAACCGATGGCGTGTACTTCGAAGCGCCTGGTCCCGAATCTCCGGCAGACATGCGCGGCGTCATGATGCTCACCATGGACCCGCCCCGGCACACCGCATTGCGCAAGCTCGTTAACAAGGGTTTCACGCCGCGGCAGGTCGCAAGCCTCAACGAACGGATAACCGAGATGGCGCGCGATCTGGTCGACAATGTGATCGAGCAAGGTGAGTGCGACTTTGTCCAGCAGGTCGCTGGGGCGCTCCCGTCCTACGTGATTTCAGAGATGCTTGGGATTCCGCTCGAAGACGGATTCCGGCTCTACGAGCTCACTGAGATCACCAACGCCGGCCAGGTTCAGGATGCCCGCATCGCGGAAGCGGGGATGCAGATTTTCGCCTACGCCGCCGAACTTGCCGCCCGTAAACGCGTCGAGCCCGGCGACGACATCGCCACCTCACTGCTGCATGCCGAGATTGACGGGCGGCGTCTTACCGACATGGAATTCAACTTTTTCTTCATCCTCCTGCTCAATGCTGGTGGCGACACCACCCGCAACCTCGTGGCCGGGGGAATGCTTGCCCTGATGGAAAACCCAGCAGAGCTGGCGAAGCTGGAGACCGACCCGTCGATGATGTCAACGGCAGTCGAGGAGATACTGCGCTACATCAGTCCGGTGATGTGGTTTCTGCGTACGGCGACGAAAGACACCGAAATACGCGGTATTCCGGTCGAGGAAGGCGGGCGGGTGGCGATGTTCTATCCGTCGGCCAATCGAGACGATACGAAGTTCCCCGATCCAGACACGTTCTGCATCACCCGTACGCCGAACCCGCATGTTGCATTCGGCGGCGGCGGCACTCATTTCTGTCTCGGCGCGAACCTGGCCCGGGTCGAGGCCTCGGCGTTGTTGTCGGAGGTACTCGCCCGGATGAAGAACATGGAGTTGGCCGGGCCGGTCCAGCGCATGCAATCGATGTTTATAAACGGCATTCATTCGATGCCGGTGCGGTTCACCCCTGCACAACGTGTTGGTCGCCGATAACGATGGCCTACGGCACATAGTCCTTCGCTCGGTAATTACTACCGGGCGACGCGCTCGCCGGGGTACCCGCGCGGCTGGTCGCCCGGACTCCAGCGGGTCTCTCGGACCTGCACGCTGAGGACATCGCTTCGGGTGAATTCGACCGGTGGGCACTTCGCTGGTCCCTCCACACGGTTGGGTCCGCGCGGACGCGGGTAGTCCGCCGGGGTGAGGCGGGCATGGATCGCCGCGGTAGGGATCGCAGCACTGGTGCTGGCGGCGTGTGGGACGACGACGCAGCAAAACACCCAGACCTCCGCGACCTCCGCTCCAACCACCGCGACCACCGCACCGACGAATCCGCCACCCTCGGCCCCGCTGTCGGCGTCGGGCTTCGCGGACGTGGTCGAGCGGGTCAGCCCGAGCGTCGTCACGATCCAGATC
>JAEZKH010000393.1 GCA_023415515.1 Actinomycetes bacterium | reverse complement strand
GCTCTGACCAACTGAGCTACCGCCCCCGTCGCACGGCCTTAGACATTAGCGTCCCAACCGACCGACATAGTCATGGCGCCTGCCGCCGACGACACCGGCCAGTGTCGGCGGGTCCAAAAGGTAGACCACCTCGACGGAGAGGCGGTTACGAAGGCAGATCGACCCGGAACGCCAGATGCTCGTCGAGTAGCCGTCGCAACGCGGCGTCCATCGGATGAGCGGATGCGAGGTCTCGGCCGAATCGGCTGTCCACTACGACGACCGCGCCGTCCCCCAATTCGGCGGTCTCGACCTGATCGACGAACGGATCGAACAATCCGGGCGGGGTGGCCAGGTAATACAGCGTCCTGCGCGACTCGCTCAACCCGGCGGCATAGATCAACCCGTGTTGGGTGATCAGGAACGTTTCCGAGGTGGTCGTGGCGTTCGGCGTCTCGCTTTCACCCCAAATTATTGCGGCGCGTCGGGCCTGTGCCAAATGGTCCGGGACGTCGTCAGTCAGCGCGAGCCACCGCTCGACGAGTCGTCCACCCGTCGTTCGTCGATTTCCGCCGGTGACGAGCCCGAAGTACCGCTGAAAGATCTCGCCGAAGAAGTCGTACAGTTGGCCGCTCATGGCGCCTCCTAAGGTTTCAGACGCACACCGTCGATTGTGCGCCTGCCCTGTCCACTGAGCACGTGTTTGGCTCGGACGGAAGATGTCATGTCTCTCCGATGGGTGGGTGAAGTTCCAGGCCTCGGGCGTCGTCCGGAATCCGTGCCGGGTCCAGCGTCAATGTCTCGGCGTCGGACGCTGCGACCGCCTCACGACCGGTCGTCTCGTCCTGTCGTTCGGATGCCGGCGGGGTGGCGCGCTCGAGAAATCGGAGCAGTTCGACGGGGAAAGGCAGCACCAAGGTGGAATTCTTCTCCGCGGCGACCTCGACGACCGTCTGCAAGAGCCGCAATTGCAGCGCGGCTGGGTGCTCGGCCATCACCTCCGCTGCTTGGGCCAGCTTTTCGGACGCCTGAAGCTCGCCCTCGGCGGTGATGACCCGAGCACGTCGCTCACGCTCCGCCTCGGCTTGGCGGGCGATTGACCGTTTCATCGAATCGGGCAGAACCACGTCCTTGATTTCGACGCGATCGATCTGAACACCCCAGCCAAGGGCGGGACTGTCGATCATCAACTCCAACCCCTGGTTGAGACGCTCGCGGTTGGAGAGCAAATCGTCCAGATTGCTCTTGCCGATGATCGAACGCAGTGATGTCTGTGCGACCTGGCCGATGGCCGATGCGTAGTCCTGGACGTCGACAGCCGCACGCACCGGGTCCGAGACCTTGAAATAGATGACAGCATCCACACGGACGGTCACATTGTCGCGGGTGATGCCGTCTTGGGCAGGCACAGGCATCGTGATGATCTGCATGTTCACTTTTTGGAGACGATCGGCGATCGGTATCAGAAAGGCCAATCCCGGTTTCCGGACGCCGGGTTGCACGCGTCCGAACCGGAACACGACGCCGCGTTCGAACTGCTTGACGACCCTGATATTCGTTCCGAGCCAGAGCACGCCGATGCCGAACGCCGCGGCCAATGCGTAGAGGGTGATCATTTCCATCTCCAATCCGCCCGGCGCGGCCGGCGGCACCCGTCAGCGAGCTCGGGCTGCTATTACCGATGAAACGCCTCTATTTCCGACAATGCGAGTGCCCCTGATTGGGTTGTGGAGTCGAACCTCCCCGACTGCACCTGCTTCTGCACCGCCCGGCCAGGCTGGCACTTACGATCGACCCACCGCACCGCTGCGAGCTGGGGGATCACGCCGTTGCAAACGAATACCGGGAAGTCGATTCGCCCGGCGGTGGTCCTCGCCGCCCTCGGCGTCGTCTTCGGCGACATCGGGACCAGCCCGATCTACACCGTGCAGACGGTGTTCAATCCCAGCGACCCGCATCCGGTGCCGCTCGACGAGCACAACGTCTACGGCATCGTGTCCCTGATCTTCTGGTCGATCATGCTCATCGTCACCCTGACCTACGTGACCTTGGTGATGCGCGCCGACAACGACGGCGAGGGCGGCATCATGGCCCTGATCACACTGCTGCGCCGGTGGGGTTCCGAAACCCGGCACCGCACGGCGTTGCTCCTCGCCGGTCTGGGCGTCTTCGGCGCCTCGCTGTTCTTCGGCGACAGCATGATCACCCCGGCGATCTCGGTGCTGTCGGCGGTCGAAGGCATCGAGGTCATCGATCCCGAGTTCAAGAAGTGGGTGCTGCCCATCACCGTCGGCATCATCGTGGTGCTGTTCTACGTGCAACGGCACGGAACCGCTGCGGTCGGACGTGCCTTCGGTCCGGTGATGGTCGCATGGTTTCTCGCGATCGGAGCATGCGGCGTCGGCGGCATCGCCACACACCCCGAGATCCTCAGAGCGCTATCCCCCACGTACGCGCTGACGTTCATCGTCGGGCACTTCGAGATCGCATTCTTCGCACTGACCGCCGTCGTGCTCGCCGTCACCGGCGCCGAGGCGTTGTACGCCGACATGGGTCACTTCGGCCGCAACGCGATCACGCGCGCCTGGTTGTTCGTGGTGCTGCCCGCCCTCGCGCTCAACTATCTCGGCCAGGGCGCGCTGCTGATCGGCGATCCGGCCACCATGCGCGCACCGTTCTTCCTGCTCATCCCCGGCTGGGCATTATGGCCGATGGTGCTATTGGCCACCGCCGCAACGGTTATCGCAGCTCAAGCCGTCATCACCGGGGCCTTTTCGGTGGCGGCGCAGGCCGCCCGCATCGGCTACCTGCCCCGGATCCGTGTGATCCACACCTCCGAGGCACGGGAGGGCCAGATCTACGTCCCCTGGATCAACGGTCTGCTGATGGTCGGTGTCCTCACCCTCGTGCTCGCGTTCCGCAGTTCCGAGCGCCTCGCCTATGCCTACGGCATGGCGGTGACCGGAACCATCACGATCACCCTGCTGTTGTTCCTCTACTTCGCGCGCACCAGGTGGCACGCGCCGCTGTGGCTTGTCACGATCGGTGGCGGCACGTTGCTGCTCATCGACCTGTTGTTCGTCGCGGCGAACCTGACCAAGGTCGTGCATGGTGCGTGGCTTCCGCTGCTGATCGGCATCACGGCGTTCACGGTGATGACCACCTGGCACCGCGGGCGCGAGATCGTCACCGCGGCACGGGAAAAGGCCGAGGGCCCACTCGACGAGTTCATCGAGGAGATCCGCAACTGCCAGCCACCGCTTGTGCGCGTGCCGGGCACGGCCGTGTTCCTCAACCGGGGTAAGGACACGGCGCCGCTCGCGCTGCGGACCTGTGTCGAGCACACCCACGTGCTGCACAAGCATGTGGTCATTGTATCCATCGAAACGCTTCCCATGCCGCGTGCGCCGGAGTCGCAACGCATCGAGGTAGATGCGCTCGGCTACAACAAGGACGGAATCGTCTTCGTCACAGCGAATTACGGCTACATGGAAAAGACCCACATCCTCGATGCCCTCCGCAGTCTCACCCCCAAGCAGTCCGAGGGCAAGATCGTCATCGACGACGCGTCCTATTTCCTGTCCAAGCTCGAACTGATCCGGGGCCGCGCGAAGACGATGCCGCAGTGGCGCAAACGCCTCTTCATCGCGACGTCCTACATCACCGCCGACGCCGCCGAGCGCTTCGGTCTGCCCCGGGACCGGACGGTCATCATGGGGTCGCGCATCGAGGTGTGACCGGCCTCAGCTGTAGACCGTCTGCCCGTCGTCGTCGATGAGGTAGCGCTCGGTTCCGTTCTCGATGCGAGGCGCGTCGGCGGCGAGCGAGACCGCAATCTTGTTGCTGGCGTTGCGCATGATGTCCACCGTCAGCTCGAAGGACTCCGTGTCGGTGAAATGCGTGCGCACGCCCGCCGCCACCTCCGGCCCGATGTCAGCCGGGGTCCAGATCAACGCGTCGGCATAGCGCAGCGCGGCCTTGTGCCGGGCCGACAACGCCTCCGAGGTCTCGAACCACTCGATCTGTTCATACAGCGATTCGGAGCCGCCCGCATCCAGTGCCCGGCCCTCACGCAGCGACTTGCACAGTCGGCAATTGTGCTGCGTCGCCCCGCGCAACCGGACGACTTCCGTTGTCACAGGGTCGAGCGCGCGCAACCGGGCAACGCCGGGCAGGAAGCCGTTGAACAGCACATCGCCGAGGTCACTGGTGTGATCCCAGGCCACCGCCTGCCCCCACGGAACCGGCAATTCGAGGGCCCGCAAGCCCGAACGCACCCGTGGCAGGAAGTCGGCGAGGTAGGTCAACATCACCGCTGGGAACGCTGCGGCGCCCAACGTCGATGTGAATCGCCCGCGCAGATCATCGCCGATGGCCGACACGTCAGCGCTGAACTGCTCGGCGAACTCGACCGCAACCGCCTCGGCTTCGTCGTCGGGCCCGTCGACACGAGTCTCGATCGGCAGCGGCGGTAGCGACAACGTGTCGGCACACGCCTGGCGGACCAGCGACGCGATGCGGCCGTGTGCGGGAGGCGCGAGCGCGACCAGTCCCGCGAGTTGACCGTTCAGCGGATCGGGCATCGTCGCATTATTGCGCCTGGCTGACCGAGGACATGTGAAAGTCGGGGATCCGCAGCGACGGCATCGCCGCCCTGGTGGCCCAGTCGCCCCACTCCCGCGGCAACGTGGCCTCGCTGACACCGGCCTGAGTGACCCTGCGCAGCAGGTCCAGCGGGCTCTCGTTGAACCGGAAGTTGTTGACAGCAGCGCTGACCCGGCCGTCTTCGATGAGGTAGACGCCGTCGCGGGTCAGGCCCGTCAGCAGCAACACCGTCGGGTCGACGGTACGGATGTACCACAGCGTGGTCAGCAACAGCCCGCGTTCGGTGCCTGCGATCATGTCGGCCAGGCTATCCGTCCCGCCGGTCATCAGCAGATTGTCTGCCGCCACGGCGACCGGTGCACCGAATTCCGCCGCGGCGGCACGCGGATAGCCCAACGCGTTGATGACGCCGTCGCGGATCCAGTCGACCCTGTCGATGCCCATGCCGTTGTCGAACGCCGAGACGCGCTCGTTCGAGCTCGCGGTGCTGACGAACGGCATGCACTCCAGCCCAACAGCGGTCGGATCGGAGTACACGGTCAGCGGCAGGTCGGTCAGCTTCTCCCCCACCCGCGTTCCGCCGCCGGGCGCCGAGAACGCCGTGCGACCCTCCTGGGCACCGCGACCGTCCATCGACCACGACAGGTAGATCATCAGGTCGGCGACCGCCGACGGCGGCAGGATCGTCTCGTAGCGTCCTGCGGGCAACTCGACGACATTCTGCGCCCAGCCCAGCCGAGTGGAAAGGTCTTCGAGCATCGATTCGGTTGGCACGTCGATGAAATCGGGTGTGTTCGTGCCTGCCCATGCGCTGCCCGCGCCGCGCTTGGCGTTGAGCTCGACCGAGCCCGTCGGCTGCGTGTAGCGCCGTCGAAGCCCACCGGAGGTCGCGACGAAGGTCGTCTCGAGGATGTGGCGCGCGTACCCGAAGAGCCGGTCGGAGCGCGGGAAGCCGCGCGCCAAGGCGTCGGCGACCCCGGCGAAGACCTCGACACCGGTGGCCGGGATCGCCGCGTCCCAGTCGGCAGGTGTATCCGATGCAGGCAGCGGCGGCGCCGCATCGCGCGCTTCCGGGGCTGACAGCGCGGCCTCCTGCGACGCCGCCACCAGCGCGGGGATGACGGCCGGATCGACCTCGCTGGACGTCAGCGACGCCACGTGGCCACGGTCACCTCTGCGCACCACAGAGACCACCGTGGTCGTCCGCTGCACCGAAACACCGTTGGTGGTCATCGAATTGTTCGCCCAGCGCAGTGCGGCGTCACTGCGGTCGGTGACCGTCACGATCGTCTCGTCGGCCTTACCCTGCCGCGCTGCCTCGGCCAACGCGCTGTCGATGACCTGCTGTGCGCTGATCATCGCTACCGACCTCCCTCGGTGCGGGTGTTGAGCACGTTGACGCCGCGGAACAACGCGGCCGGGCATCCGTGGCTCACCGGCGCCACCTGTCCGGGCTGCGCCTTCCCGCAGTTGAATGCGCCGCCGAGTCGCCACGTCGACGGGCCGCCGACGGCTTCCATCGAGCCCCAGAAATCGGTGGTGGTGGCCTGGTAGGCGACATCGCGCAGTTGGCCGTCCAGCTTGCCGTCGGTGATCCGGAAGAACCGCTGTCCCGTGAACTGGAAGTTGTAGCGCTGCATGTCGATTGACCAGCTCTTGTCGCCGACGATGTAGATCCCGTCGTTGACCCGCGCGATCAGGTCGTCGACCGAGAGATCGTCGACGCCGGGCGCGAGCGAGACATTGGCCATCCGTTGGATCGGCACGTGATGGGGCGAATCGGCGTAGGAGCAGCCGTTCGAACGTGTCATCCCGAGGCGCGGCGCGAACACACGGTCCAATTGGTAGCCGACGAAGATGCCGTCGCGCACCAGATCCCAGCGCTGGGCCCGCACACCCTCGTCGTCCCAGCCGACGCTGGCCAGACCGAACTGCTCGGTGCGGTCGGCGGTCACGTTCATCACCGGCGAGCCGTAACGCATCGTGTTCAACTTGTCCGGCGTGGCGAAGGAGGTGCCCGCATAGGCGGCCTCGTATCCGATAGCGCGATCGTATTCCGTTGCGTGTCCGATCGATTCGTGGATAGTGAGCCATAGATTGGACGGATCGATGACCAGATCGGTTGGCCTGGGCGTCACGCTCGGTGCCTTGACCTTCTCAGCCAGCAGCGTCGGGAGCTCCGCGAGCTCCGCTGACCAGTCCCATACCTCGTCGTCGACGACGGCCTCCCAGCCCCGTCCGGTCGGCGGCGCCAGTGTGCGCATGGCCTCGAACGATCCCGCCGCCGCATCGACGGCGACGGCCTCCAGCGCCGGCTGCACACGGACCCGCTGTTGGGTGATCGACGAACCGGCCGTGTCGGCGTAGAACGTCTGCTCCTTGACCGCGTGCAGGCTGGCGGAGACGTGGCTGACGCCATCGGCGGCCAGCAGCCGGCCCGAGTACTCAGCCAGCAACCCGATCTTGTCGGCCGCCGGAATCGTGAACGGGTCGATGAGGTAGTCAGACACCCAGCTGACGCCGGCGTACACCGGCTCGGGCGCCAGGACGACGGTCTCGGCGTTCAGCGGGGCCAGCGTCCGGGCCACCGCGACAGCGCGGCGTGCGGTGTCCGCGGCGACATCGGGGTTCAACAAGGCGTGCGATGCGAAGCCCCACGTGCCGTCGACGCTCCCCCGCACGGCAAGCCCGACGTCGCGGTTGACCACGGCGGTCTCCAGCTCACCGTCGCGCAGCGCCACCACCTCGTCGAG
>JAEZKH010000342.1 GCA_023415515.1 Actinomycetes bacterium | reverse complement strand
CCGGCACCTACGACACCGAGATCATCACCGACGCGGGCACCACCGACAACCGGGTTCTCGACGGGCCGTACGCCCGCCATCACCGCACGATGGACAAACGCGGAAGGGCGGCGATGAGGAGAGCGGCCAAGTCGCCGGAACGCTTCGCGACCGGCCTGGCCAAGGCGCTCGACGAGAGAAAGCCCTTCGTGCGCAGACCGGTGGGCCCGGATGCGCGAATAGTGCTGGTGGCCAACAAGGTTTTGCCAGCTGCCGCGATGCACACCTTGATCCGACTCATGATGGGCATCCCCCGGTTCGGCGCTCTGGCGGGTACGACCGCTGCGACCATGGGGCCACCCGACCCCGCGACACAGGAAAGCGACGCGAATGGCTGATGCACAGGTGCACTTCGAACAGAAGATGATGATCGACGGCACGCTCGTCGACGGCGAAGCGGGCACCTTCACCAACATCAACCCGGCCACCGAAGAGATCATCGGTGAAGTGGCCGATGCGTCGAAGGGCGACATGCACCGCGCCATCGACGCGGCACGCCGGGCATTCGACGAGACGAACTGGTCGACCGACCGCGGCTTCCGGCAGAAATGTCTGCTGCAGCTGCAGGAGGCGATCGAGTCGGAACAGGAAGAACTACGCGAGGAACTCATTCTCGAAGTCGGTTGTCCGAGGGCGATCACCTACGGCCCCCAGCTCGACGCGCCGTTGGCCGACGCACTGCGGTATCCGGCCAAGCTCATCGACGAATACCCCTGGGAGACATCGCTCGGCGACGCGCTCGTGTCGGTCACGGGCGTCAACACCACGCGGGTCGTGTGGCGCGAACCCGTCGGTGTGGTCGGAGCGATCGTGCCGTGGAACTTCCCGTTCGAGGTCACCATCCAGAAGCTCGGTCAGGCGCTGGCGACGGGCAACACGGTGGTGCTCAAGCCGGCCCCGAACACGCCCTTCAACGCGACCAGGCTGGGCAGGTTGATCGCCGAGAAAACCGACATCCCAGCGGGTGTCGTCAACGTCGTCACCGCCTCGGACCATTTCGTCGGCGAGGAACTGACGCTGTCACCCAAGGTGGACCTGATCTCGTTCACCGGATCGACGGTCGTCGGCAAGCGGATCATGGAGAAGGGCGCGGCCACCATGAAACGCCTGTTCCTCGAACTCGGCGGCAAGTCGGCCACCATCGTGCTCGAGGACGCCGACTTCGCCCTCGGCTGCATGATGGGCATCGCACCGTGCATGCACGCCGGGCAGGGCTGCGCGAACCCCACCCGCATGCTTCTGCCCCGCTCCCGGTACGACGAAGGCGTGGAGATCCTGAAGGGTATCTACGAAAGCCAGCTGCCCGGCGACCCGCAGGATGCCGCCACGCTGTGCGGTCCGGTGATCTCGGACAAGCAGCGGCAGCGGGTGCTCGGTTACCTTCAGAAAGGCGTCGACGAGGGTGCGACCGCCCTTGTCGGCGGTCCCGATGCGCCGACCGGCTTCGACAAGGGATATTACGTCAGGCCAACGCTTTTCACCGACGTCGACAACGCGATGACCATCGCCCAGGAGGAGATCTTCGGTCCTGTGCTCGCAGTCATTCCCTACGACGACGAGGACGATGCCGTGCGGATCGCCAATGACAGCCCCTACGGGCTCGCGGGCAACGTGATGGCGGGGACGCTGGAACGCGCGCTGGCCGTCGGTAGACGGTTGCGCGCCGGCTTCATCGGGCTCAACGGGACCGCGGGCTACGGGGCCGACACACCGTTCGGCGGATACAAGGACAGCGGTGTCGGACGGCAGAACGGGCTCTGCGGGTTCGACCAGTACACCGAGGTGAAGTCGGTCGCCTACCCGGCCGATGAACGCCTGCGCGAAGAGCAGTAGAACCAGGCTAGAAGGAGCAGCATGTCAGACCTTTACACCGATCTCGGAGACCTCGAGGACTTCGGGGCATTCGACGACGTGGTCTCGGGCAATGTCCGCGACCCGTACCCGGAGTTGGCCAAGCAGCGCCGCGAAACACCGATCCAGCGGATCGACATGTCAGCGATGCCGGGCCAGGAGGGCAAACCAGTCTTCATCGTCTACCGGCACGAAGACATCCAGACGATGTTGAAGGACAACGAGACCTTCTCGTCGAACGCAGTCATCCAGATCTTCGGCGACGTGCTCGGCCACGGGGTGATGCTCGGTATGGACGAACCCGTACACGGCAGGCTGCGGTCGCTGGTGACCAAGGCGTTCACCCAGAAAGCGCTTGCCCGTTGGGAGGACGAGATCGTCGGGCGCATCGGCAACGAGCTGATCGACGGGTTCGCCGGCGAGGGCAAGACCGATCTGGTCAAGACGTTCACGTTCCCGTATCCGACGCGCATCATCGCTGCGCTACTCGGCCTGCCCGAGCAGGACTTCCCGCAGTTCCAACGCTGGTCGATCTCGATGTTGAGCTTCACCATCAACCCGGAACGGGGGCTGGCCGCGTCGAAGGCACTCGTCGACTACTTCAAGCCGATCCTGGCCGAGCGCAGGCGCCACCCGCGTGAGGATCTGATCAGCAGCCTTGCCGCCGCCGAGATCGACGGGCACAAGCTCGACGACGAGGACATCTACTCGTTCATCCGGCTGCTGCTTCCCGCCGGGGTGGAGACGACGTACCGGTCGCTGGGCAATCTCTTGTTCGGGCTGCTGTCCCAGCCGGACCAACTCGACGCCGTCCGTGCCGACCGGTCGCTGATACCGCAGGCGATCGAGGAGGGCGTGCGCTGGGATGCGCCGCTGCTCAACATCACCAGGGTCGCGACGCGTGACACCGAACTCGCCGGGGTGCCCATACCGGAGGGCTCGTCGGTGATGCCGATGCTCGGCGCCGCCAATCGACAGGAGGACAGGTATCCCGATCCCGATCGGTTCGACATCTTCCGGCCGGCCAAGGTCCCCATCAGCTGGGGATACGGCGTTCACGTGTGCCTCGGCATGCATCTCGCGCGGCTCGAGATGCGCACTGCGATAAACCTTCTGCTCGACCGCCTGCCCAATCTGCGGCTGGATCCCGACGGCGACGATCCGCACATCCGGGGCATGGTGTTCCGCTCGCCGACATCCCTACCCGTCCTCTGGGACCCGCAGACCAGGAGTGATGCGTGACCGACTTCGATACCGTCGACTTCTTCACCGACGAGTCGCTCGTACCCGACCCGTATCCGTACTTCGCCTATCTACGGTCGAAATGCCCTGTCACACAGGCGACTCCGTTCAACGTACTCGCGGTGACGGGCTACGAGGAAGCGCTGGCGGTTTACAAGGACCCGGCGTTCTCGTCGTGCAACTCGGTGGCGGGCCCGTTCTCGGGTATGCCGTTCGGGCCCGGCGGCGACGACGTCTCCGAACTGATCGAGGAACACCGCATGGCGGTGCCCATGAGCGAGCACATCACCACGCAGGACCCACCGCTGCACACCAGGACCAGGGGCCTGTTGAACAAACTGATCACGCCGAAGCGCCTCAAGGAGAACGAGGACTTCATGTGGCGGCTCGCCGACGAACAGCTCGACACGTTCGTCGACCGCGGCTCGTGTGAGTTCCTCGAGGATTACGCGAAGCCGTTCTCGCTGTTGGTGATCGCCGACCTACTCGGCGTGCCCGCGGCCGACCACGAGGAGTTCCGCGCCGTGTTCTCGGGCGAACTGGTCGGACAACTCGGCGAAGAGGCGCCGACCACCCACAATCCGCTGCAGTGGTTGAACGACAAGTTCCACGCCTACATCGAGAACCGTCGCCGCGAGCCTCGCGGTGATGTGCTGACCGAACTCGCGCAGGCCAAATACGAGGATGGATCGACTCCCGACATCGAAGACGTGATGAACCTGTCGACGTTTCTGTTCGCGGCGGGAACCGAGACGACGACCAAGCTCGTCAGCTCTGCGATGCGCATCATCGCCGAGAACCCGGATTACGAAACGTATCTACGTGACGACCGCGCCCGCATCCCGGCGTTCCTCGAAGAGACGCTGCGCATGGAAAGCCCGGTGAAATCGCATTTCCGGATGGCCCGCACGTCGACCACGATCGGCGAGACCGAGGTGCCCGCGGGCACGACCGTCATGCTCCTGCCCGGTGCATGCAACAGGGATGGGCGCAAGTTCGACGATCCTGACACGTTCCGGCCGGACCGGCGCAACGTCCGCGAGCAGATCGCGTTCGTCCGCGGCGTGCATTCGTGCCCCGGCGCCCCACTGGCGCGCACCGAAGGCAGGATCTCGCTGAACCGGATCCTCGACCGGATGACGGACTTCCGAATCTCCGAGGAGCACCACGGGCCGGAAGGCGCCAGGCGGTACACCTATGAGCCGACGTTCATCATGCGCGGACTCGCCGAACTGCATCTGGAGTTCAAGCCGATCCCGTAGGTCGGTCCGCGATACGTTGTTCCCATGAGCAGGTTGGCGGCCGACTATGCCGGCCGGCTCGCCGGGGCGTACCTGCTGTCGATCACCGCGTCGGTCGCGATCCTGATCCCGCTCGGCGGCGACGCGCTGCTCGGCGCGCAGAACTACTTCAGCCAGAAGAACATCATCGGCGCGGCGGTGCTCGTCGTCGTCAGCACGGTCGTGATCGCGGTCGGTGGGGTGTTGAACATCGCGCCGACCTTGCGGTGGTTCAACGCCGGGCAGAAACCCGACGAGCGTCAGCGAAAATCGTTGACGCGACTGCTCGGTCGGCAATGTGTGCTTCTCGCGGGCACCTGGGCGGTCAGCGGCGCCATCTCCATCCTGTTGAACCTCGATGCCGGTGTCAGCATCATTGTGCCGACGGTGCTGGGTGTCCTGCTGGGCGGCGCTGCGTCCGCGGGCACCGGGATCTTGCTGACGATCAACCTCATCCGTCCGATGCTGGCCGCCGCCACCCACGCCTCGGAGCGACTCGTCACCGCACCGGGTGTGTTGGCGCGGCTGATCCTGTTGTGGCTGCTCTGCAGTGCTCTGCCGTGTCTGGTCATCATGGCGCTCGTGGTCGTGAGGGCCAACGGCTGGCTCATCCCGAAGACGGCGTCGGTCGAGATCGCCGTGCTGATCGTCGCACTCGCCGCGGTGTTGCTAGGGCTGCCGACGATGATCCTCACGTCGCGGTCGATCTCCGATCCGATCCGCGAGGTCGTCGACGCCATGGCCGAGGTCGAGAAGGGCAGGTTCGGCACGGAGGTCGACGTATTCGAGCGCTCCGAAATCGGCAGGCTGCAAAGCGGATTCAACCGAATGGTGGCAGGCCTTGCCGAACGTGAACGGGTCCGCGACCTGTTCGGCAGGCATGTCGGCGCCAACGTGGCCCGTCGGGCCATCGAAGAGGGCGCATCGATGTCGGGCGATGTCCAGGAGGTGGCGATCCTGTTCATCGACCTGACCGGGTCGACGGAGTTGGCCGCAAGCCATCCGCCGGAGCGGGTCGCCGAGGTGCTCAATGATTTCTTCCGGATCGTCGTCAACGCCGTCGACGCCGGCGACGGGTTGGTCAACAAGTTCCAGGGAGACGCTGCGCTGGCGGTGTTCGGCGCACCGTTTCACAGCGACCGCGCAGCTTCTGCGGCGCTGGCGACAGCGCGCGCCCTAGGCGAGCAGCTGCGCGAGCTGCCACTGGTCGACTTCGGGATCGGCGTGTCGGCAGGTCCGGTCTTCGCGGGCAACATCGGCGCCGAGAACCGATACGAGTACACGGTCATCGGCGACCCGGTCAACGAGGCCGCGCGGCTGGCCGACCTGGCGAAGACGTCGGACCGGCGGATTCTGTGTTCGTCGGCGGCGATTGAGCGGGCCGACGAGGCCGAGCGCGCCCAGTGGGTGGCCAAGGGCAGCCAACTGCTGCGCGGCCGAGCGGAGGCCACGCAGATCTCCGCGCCCGACGCGCCGGGGCGGTAACCTCGTCCCGTGGCCGGACCGACGGCCGTCAGCGTCGACGAACTCGCCGCCCTGGGGATCTTCAAGGGCTGTCGTCCGGATGCTCTGGTGTCGCTGGCGGCGCAGCTGCGCCCGCTGGATGCGGCGGCGGGCAAGATCTTGATGCGCCAGGGTGAACGCGCCGAGTCGTTTCTGCTGCTCAACTCCGGGAAAGTCGAGATCACCCATACCGACGGTGAGGGTGTGCCGACTGTGTTGGAGCTGGGGACTCCACTGATCGTCGGGGAGATCGCGCTGCTGCGCGACGCGCCCCGCACCGCCACGGTCGTGGCCACCGAGCCGCTGACCGGATGGGTCGGCGGACACTCCGCCTTCGCCACCATGCTCGACGTCCCGGGGGTAATGGCCACTCTGGTTCGTACCGCGCGCCAGCGGCTCGCGGCATTCATCGCCCCGATCCCGATTCACATGCGCGACGACTCTTGGCTTTATTTGCGGCCGGTGCTGCCAGGTGACAGTGAGCGCACGTCGGAAGGCGCCATCGAGTTCTCCACCGAGACGTTTTATCGCAGATTCCAGACACCGCACGTGCCGAGCAGGGCGATGATGACCTACCTGTTCGAAGTGGACTACAAGGATCACTTCGTGTGGGTGATGACAGAGGGCAGGGAGGGGCCGGTGGTGGCCGACGGCCGATTCGTGCGCGATGAGACCGACCCCACCGTCGCAGAGGTGGCCTTCATCGTCGGCGACGACTACCAGGGCCGGGGCATCGGCTCGTTCCTGATGTCGGCAGTGGCGGTTGCGGCGCGCGGCGACGGCGTCCGGCGGTTCACCGCGCGGGTGCTCTCCGACAACTACGCGATGCGCAGGATCCTCGACCGGTTCGGTGCGCAGTGGCGGCGCGAGGATCTCGGCGTCGTGACCACGGTCATCGACGTGCCCCACCTACGTGATATGTCGATCTCGCGCGAGCTGTACCGCGAGATCCACGACATGGCACGGCAGGTGATGGGAGCAGTCGGCTGATGCGTCCGCCGCTGAGCAAGGACACCCGGCTGTGCATCTCCCTGGCGGCCAGACCGAGCAACATCGGCACTCGGTTTCACAACTACCTCTACGACCTTCTCGGACTCGACTTCATCTACAAGGCTTTCACCACAACCGATGTCGGCGCGGCCATCGGCGGGGTCCGTGCGCTGGGCATTCGCGGCTGCTCGGTGTCGATGCCATTCAAGCGCGACGTGATACCGCTCGTCGACACGGTGGAGGATTCGGCGCGAACGATCGACGCGGTCAACACGATCGTCAACGACGACGGCCGGCTGACCGCGTCGAACACCGATTACATCGCCGTCCGACGGCTCATCGACGAACACGGACTGGACGGTTCACTGTCGGTGTTGATCTGTGGCAGCGGCGGAATGGCCGGCGCCGTCGGTGCAGCCTTCCGCGACAGCGGTTTCGGCACGGGCCTGGTGGTCGCCCGCAACGAGGAGACGGGCGCGGCACTGGCCCGTCGACTCGGCTACGACTATGCCGCGCAGGTCGGAGCGCGGACGGCGGATGTTCTCGTCAACGTGACGCCGATCGGAATGTCGGGCGGGCCCGACGCCCACGCGAGTGCCTTCGACACCTCGGCGATACGCAAGGCGCACACCGTGTTCGATGTGGTTGCGCTGCCGTCGGAGACCCCGCTGATCGGCACTGCGCGCGAGGCGGGGGTGAACGTCATCACCGGGGCAGAGGTGATCGCGCTGCAGGCTGCCGAGCAGTTCGAACGCTATACCGGTGTGCGCCCGACGGCCGAACAGGTCGCAGCCGCGTCGGCGGTATCGCGGGCCTGACTCGGTCGGCGTTGACGACGACGATTTTGCGAATACGCCCGAGCTGATGTCGCGGCCCCCGTTCCGCGCGAGTCAGACCGGCCTGCGGCGGTGGCGCTCGTTCGGAGACGGGGGCCGGACAGCGGTCACGGTGCAGGCGTGATCGTCGTCTGCTCGTCGATGATGTTGGTCGCATCCATCAGCACGCCCAACTGGTCCTCGGTGCCGTCCGCGTTGAGTTGCAGGACGAACACTCCATCGGGCGCGGGGATCACCACCGTTTTCTGCGCGACGGCGTGCTTGGTGCCGTCCTTCATGTAGGTACCGCCGATCTGCCACGCGTCGAACCCGCCCAGCTGACTGGCCGAACCGTGACCGTCACCCTCGTAGCCGGGCAGGTTCTTCATCTCGCCGGGCGCGAACTCGAGGATCTTGGCAGGGTCGACATTGCCCGTCAGCTTCGAAAGAAGCGCGATGATGGTCGGCGGGTTCTGTGCCATCGCGGGATCGCCGGTGAATTTGATTCCGCCCCACGCCCATGGCGGCGTCTGGGGACCAAGGTCTTCCCAGCCGGGCGGGAACGGAAGGATGATGTCGGGCGATCCAGGGTCGCCGCGCTTCACGGGCGTCTCGGTGATGCCGTTCTGTTTGATGTATTCCGGAATGGTTGGGGCGTAAGGGGCCTTCGTCGTGCTCGGCGCTTCACTCGATGATGAAGTCGTCTCCGAGGTGCTGCTGCTCGCCTCTTCCTTCTTGTCGTTGGATCCGCAGCCTGCCAGTCCGAGGCCGACTGCGACGGCCAGAATCGCGATGCCGCCAGCCCTCACTCTTTTCATTGGGTCTCCCGTTCCAGTTGAAATCTGCGCCATGACTCTACGGTCGGTGAACGCCCCGTGGAAGGAAAATCCGCGAAGACCCGATGGGTTCATTCGCCATGAATCGCACGTCAGAGCCGTTTGCCCGTATCGGTCAGACGTCGTCGATGGTCTAGGGCTAGAGCACCTGCGGTGGTCATCATGGGAAAGTCTCGAAGTTTCGCTATCGGATCCGCACTTTGTGGTGCAAAATGCTTGTGTGCTGCGAGGTGCGGTCTCGCAGCGATCTTGAATGATCGTCGCTGAGGGTAGGCAGCGCGATCACATGGGGTGGGAAGGGGAAGTGGGGTCGATGAAGGCTCTCGCGCGTTCGCTGGTCGTGGTGATGGTGGCACTGATCGCCGTGCCTGCGTTGGTGGTGACGACGGCGGTCACCACCGCGGTTCAGCTACTGGCCACGACCGTGTTGGTCCTGGGCGGGACGGGGCACTCCCTCGCACCCGGCGACGACCCTGTCTACGTCGGTGACTACATGGGGTGGGCGATGAACCATTTCATCGACACAGATGCCAACCTTCATGCCGACCCGGGTCATGACTATGGCGAGTACGGCGTCGTCTATCCGGCCGAGTTCTTCCCGGTTTCCGGGACAACCACTTTCGAGGATTCCGTCGCGCATGGCGTCGACAATCTCTCGGCCTGCCTGGGGCGCGGCGGCGAGTGCAACTACAGCCAGCACGACGCCAACGATCCGCCGACGCCGAGTGCGTCAGGCCAACCTCCGTTCGTCGTCTTCGGCTACTCGCAGAGCGCCGTCGTCGCGTCGCTGGTCAAGAACGACTTGATCGCTGATCGCGACCCTGCCCTCAACGGCACACAGTTCTTCCTGATCTCCAACCCCATGCGCGCCAACGGCGGCATACTCGGCCGCGGGTTCGAGGGCATGACGATCCCGCTCATGGGCATACCGTTCTACGGGCCGACCCAGAACAGTTGCGCCGGAGTGACATGCGGTGCGGGAGACACCTACCAACTCCCGACCACCGACGTCGCGCAGGAATACGACTTCCTCGGCGGCGACGCGCCCGCGCGGCCGTTGAACATGCTGGCGATGGCGAACTCGATGATGGCCTACGCCCTGCTGCACGGAAACGTGCCTGCGGGCACCGATATGGACACCACGGAGCTCATCGACCAAGGGCAGTACGGCGACACGCATTACTACATGATTCCGTCGGACACCGTGCCGATTCTGTTGCCGCTCGTGACCGCCGGGGTGCCCGCGGCGGCCTTGGCGATTCCCAACGAGCTCCTCAAGGTGTGGATCAACGACGCGTACGTCCGCGACCGGAGTCCCGGAGAGCATGTGACGTTCCAGTTGAGCCCGATCGGCAATCCGATCAGCCTGATCGGCAACACGCTCGGCGCCGTGCCCGTCGGCATCGACACCACCGTGGAGGGTTTCACCACGCCCGGTAACCGGCCGCTGGGAACCGACCCGTCGGGTCCGTACGGCGTAGGCGGCCCGCCGGCGCCCATCGTGAACGGCCCGACGACGACCCTCGCGCGCACAGGTGATCCTGAGCTCGCCGTCGCTCAGCAACAGCAGAGG
>JAEZKH010000307.1 GCA_023415515.1 Actinomycetes bacterium | reverse complement strand
GAACGGCGGCGGTCCCGGCGGTGGTGGTTGCCCCGGAACGAAGATCGGCGGAAGCCCGGGGATCTCGATCACGTTGGCGTCGGGTGGTGGCGGTTCCTCTGGTGGTGGGGTCGCTTCCGACGGACGCCGTGGGTAGTACTCGTAGGGCGCGACCCCGTTGCTGGTGTTGATCGTGATCAGGAAGCCAGGCACGGCTCTGTCCTTCGGCGTGGTGCCGACGATCGTGCCCTTGGACAGGTAACTGTCCACCGGCGAGGGTTGGTCGGCGACTTGAAAACCGGCGTCCTGCAACTTCTTCCGCGCAGCATCGAATTTCAGCCCGGTGATGCTCGGCAGCGGTACCGTGGGCGCGCCGTTGACGTATCGAGGATCGGTCGGCGGCATGGAGACCGGCCCCAGCTCGTCGGCGATCGGCTTCATCGCGGTGAACCACGTGCGGGCCGGTTCGTTGCCGCCGTACAGGTTTCCGCTGGAGCATCGACGCAGCGGCCACGAGCACAACTCCTTGGGCGCCGCGGTGTCGTCGAAGATGTAGTTGGCGGCCGCGTACTGGTTGGTGAATCCGACGAATGCCGACGAACGGTGTGACTCGGTCGTTCCGGTCTTACCCGCCATCGGCAGGTTCCAGCCGACGGAACCCGCGGCGCTGGCCGCCGTGCCGCTGGTGTGGTCCTTGCCCAGCGCGTTGGTCAGGGTGTTGGCCAGCCCTTCTGGCACCATCTGTTCGCACTTCTGTTGCGGGATGGGCACTTCGCGTCCGCGACGGTCGAGGACCTTGTCGATCGGGCTCGGCGGGCACCACATGCCGCCGGATGCGAGCGTCGCGGCAACATTGGACATCTCCAGCGCATTCAACTCGAGCGGGCCGAGTGTGAACGAGCCGAGATTCTGGTCCTTGACGTAGTCGGCGAGGCTGCCCTTGTTGTTCGGGTCGTAGTCTCTGGCGCTGCCCGGCTCGGCGTAGGACCGCAGACCCAATCGCACCGCCATGTCCACCGCGCGCGGCACGCCCACCTGTTGGATCAGCTTCGCGAACGCGGTGTTCGGCGACTGCGCCAGCGCGTCGGTGACGCTCATCGCCCCGCGGGCACCACCGCCCGCGTTCTTCACACACCAGGTGCGCGGCGGGCATCCAGGGGTGTTGCTGTCCCCGAGGCCTGCGCCCTGGAACGTCGCCGGCACATCGAGTTGGGCATTGATGCCCATCCCCATCTCCAGCGCGGCGGCGGTGGTGAAGATCTTGAACGTCGACCCGCCGCCGTCGCCGAGTGTGGTGAACGGCTGCGGCTGCACGGTCTGGTTTTCCCCGAGGGCGAGTCCGTAGGTCCTGTTGTCACCCATCGCGAGCACCCGGTGGGCGTTCCGGCCCGGCTTGATGACGCTCATCACGCTCGCCACGCCCTCGAGGTCGGGGCTGGCGATCTTGTCGATCGCCTTCTTGACCGAGTCCTGCACCCTCGGGTCGAGCGTGGTCTTGATCAGGTATCCGTTGCGGGCGAGTTCCTCCTTGCCGATGCCTGCCTTGGCCAGATAGGACAGCGCGTAGTCGCAGAAGAACGCGCGGTCGCCCGCGCCGATGCAGCCCTGCGGCAGCGGGGCCGGTTTCGGCAGGATGCCCAGCGGCGCGGCCTTGGCCTTCTCGAGCTCGTCGGCTTTGTCCGGCAGGTTCTGGATCAGGGTGTCCAGGACGAGGTTGCGGCGCGCCAACGCGCCGTCGGGATTGGTGTAGGGGTTCAGCGTGCTCGTCGACTGCACCATGCCGGCCAGCAGCGCCGACTGCTGCCAGTTCAGATCCGCGGCGTTCACCCCGAAGTAGGTCTTCGCGGCGTCCTGCACCCCGAAGCTGCCGTTGCCGAACGACACCAGGTTCAGATACCTGGTCAGGATCTCCGCCTTGGGCAGTGCCTTGTCGAGTTCGAGCGCCATCCGCATCTCACGCAGCTTGCGGATCGGCGTTGTCTCGACCGCCGCCCGCCGTTCCGCGTCGCTGGTGGCGTTGACCAGGAGGATGTAGTTCTTGACGTACTGCTGCTCGATCGTCGAGCCGCCTCGGGTGTCCACCGCGCCCTTCAGGTAACCGGCGAGCCCGGTGAGCGAGCCCTGCAGGTCGACACCGTTGTGCTCGCCGAAGCGTTTGTCCTCGATGGACACGATCGCCAGCTTCATCGTGTCGGCGATCCGATTGCTCGGCACCGCCCAGCGGCGCTGCGTGTAGATCCACGCGATCGGATCACCTGCGGCGTCGACCATCGTCGAGATGATCGGCACCTCGCCTTCGACGACGGCGGTCGTGTCCTGGGCTGTCCGGTCCGAGAGCCGGTTGATCGCCGCGCCTGCACCGCCGACCAACGGAAACGCCAACGCCGCCAACAGAAGGCCAGACGTCAGTATGTACAGGAGAAGCTTGGCAGCCTTCGCCGCGCGTTCCTCCCACATGACTCCAGACTAGGCAGCCCCGCAACGACGCTGGCCCGGTGCGTCACACCGTCGGCGTTTGGGTCCGCTGCGAACGGACAGCGTCGAGCAGCGTCATGAGCACCGGGATCCGGCGCGCCTCGATGTCGGGATCCTCGAGCACATGCCGGAACATCGCCGCCCCGTCGAACGTGTTGATGAGAACCGACACCAGCGCCGCGAAGTTCTCCTCGCCCAACGCTGCGATCTCGTCGCCGGACGGGATGGTCCTGGCGGCCTCGTAGATCTTGGCGACGTAGGCCGCCATCACCTCCCGCAGGGTGTCCCTGAGCTTCTCATCGGTGCGCGAGGCCGACATCAGCTCGTAGATCACCGTGTTGGTGGAGTTCGCCGTCAGATCCTGAATGATCCCCAGCACGCCTTCGATCGCGGGTTTGTCGGCGGGGATGTCGGTGATCCGCTTGGCGGCCAGCTCGAGCTGCCGCCTGCCCGCCTCCTGCGCCGTCGCCGCCATCAGGTCACCCATGGTGGGGAAGTAGCGGAACAGGGCGCCGTCGGACACCTCGGCCCGTCGGGCGATGACTTTCGCCGACGCGCGTGCATACCCGACCTCGACGATCGTGGCGATGCTGGCGTCGAGCAGTCGGGCGATGGTGTCCTCGCGGCGCTGCTGCTGGGTTCTGGCCATCTCAGGCGGAGACGAACTCGCGCCGCGGCTGGCCGGCCTTGAGGAAACGGCCTGACTTGACGGTCTCCCCGTAGCCCTCGCGGAACTCGCCGTCACGGAAGACGACCGTGCCGTTGACGCCGGTCGCCACCACCGCCGCGTCGTTGCGGTTCACCATGCGCGACAAGTCGCCGTAGAACGGCACCTTCTCCTCGTGGTAGGCGTCCACCGAGTCGTCGAGGCCTGCCGGATCGACGACGACGAAGTCGGCGCGGTCACCCTTGCGCAGCGTGCCCGCCGAGAGTCCGAACCATTCGGCGACCTCGGCGGTGAGCCGGTGGACGGCATGCTCGACGGTCATGAACGGCTTGCCCGACAGCTCGGCGTCGCGGACGCGCCGCAGCAGTTTGAGCGGGAAATTGTAGAACGCCATATTGCGCAGGTGTGCGCCCGCGTCGGAGAAGCCCATGTGCACCGACGGGTCGACCGCCAGCGCATTGAGGTGCTTCGGGCGGTGGTTGGCGACGATCGTCGTCCACCGCACGTTGCGTTCGCCGTTCTCGACGAGCACGTCGAGGAACGCGTCGAGGGGGTGAAGGCCGCGTTCCTCGGCGATCTGGCCGAAGCTCTTGCCGATGAGGCCGGCGTCGGGGCATTCGACGATCGTGGCGTCGTGGAAGTCGCGGTGCCACAGCGTCGGGCCGAGCTTCTTGCGGTCGAAGGAGGCGCGGAACCGGCGTCGGTATTCCGGGTCGGCGAGTAGTTCGTTGCGCTCGATCTGATCGCGCAGATGCAGCGCGGCGGTGCCGGCACCGAACTCCTCGAAGACCGGAAGGTCGATGCCGTCGGAGTACAGCTCGAACGGCACCGGCAGATGCTGGAACCGCACGAAGGAGTTCAACACCCGGTTGAGGATCCTGGTGCCAGGGCCGAATACGTGCACCGCTCCGGTGTTGGACTTGGCGTCGGCCGAAACCAGCAGGCTCACCCGGACCGCCCGCCTGCGGCCGAACATCCCGCTGCTGGCGAGGAAGAAGTTCAGCGCCTCGATCGGGTTCTTGGTGTTGGGCGCGCTTTGCAGGATGCGGCCGCGCTTGCGCAGCACCTTGATCAGCCTGCGCCGCTCACGCCATGTCGCGAACGTCGACGGCAGCGCGCGCGAGCGGAACCGGTCGCCGTCGAGCTTGTCGATCGGCGCGTCCATCCCCGACATGCCGAGCAGGCCCGCGTCGAGTGCCTCGTCGAGCAACTCGGCCATCTTCTCCAGTTCGGCGTCGGTCGGTTCGACGCCTTCGGTGGTGGCCCTGTCGAGGCCGAGCACCGTCGTGCGCAGATCCGAGTGCCCGAGCATGGAACTGACGTTCGGGCCGAGCGGCAGGCTGTCCAGCGTCTGCACGTACTCGGCCGGCGACGTCCAAGTCCGCTTGGCCTCCAGCGCACCGAGCACGAACGTGCGCGGCACCGCCTCGACACGGCTGAACAGGTCGGCGGCGTCCTCGGATTCGGCGTACACCGTCGAGAGCGAGCAGTTGCCCAGCAGGAGCGTCGTGACACCGTGGCGAACCGACTCACGCAGGCCCGGGTCGAGCAGCACTTCGGCGTCGTAGTGGGTGTGCACGTCGATGAAGCCGGGCAGGATCCACTTGCCGTCCGCGTCGATGACGGCACCGCAGCCGGTCTCGTCGAGCGGCGTCTCCGATACCTCTGCCACGATCCCGTCGCGGATGCCCAGCGTCCGGCGTTGGGGCCGGGCGCCGGTGCCGTCGAACCAGAGGCCGTTGCGAACGATCACGTCGTAGGTCATGCGGGACACGCTACCAAAGATAGTGAGTGGTCACAATCTATTTATGGAGCTACAGTCGTGCTCATGACGCCACCGGTCATCGCGCGCTGGATCGAGATCATCGAAAGCGGCCGGACATCCGAGTTGCAGGGCCTGCTGGCCGAGGACGCCGTGTTCAGCTCGCCGGCGATCTTCACGCCGCAGGAGGGCCGCAGCACGGTGATGGCATATCTGAGCGCCGCGGCGAAGGTGTTCGGCGAGACCGACTTCCACTATGTCGAGAAGTGGTTCGGGGAGCGGTCGGCGGTCCTCGAGTTCGCCGCGACCATCGACGGCAAGTACGTCAACGGCATCGACATGATCCACTGGAACGACGCCGAACAGATCACGTCGGTCAAGGTGATGGTGCGCCCGCTCAAGGGGCTGCAGGCGCTGATGCCGAAGATGGCCGAGTTGCTCGCGCAGGGCTGACCGTGCGACTGCTGCTGATCGCCGACACCCACGTGCCGAAGCGGGCGCGCGACCTGCCGCCGCAGGTGTGGGACGAGGTCGACGAAGCCGACGCCGTCATCCATGCGGGCGACTGGGTCGAGCCGGCACTTCTCGACACCCTCGAGTCCAGGGCGCGCCTGCTGGTCGCCTGCTGGGGCAACAACGACGGGGCCGAACTCCGGTCACGGTTGCCCGAACGTGCCGACGCCACACTCGACGGCGTGCGCTTCACCGTCGTCCATGAGACCGGTGCCTCAGGCGGACGGGACGCGCGGATGGCGAAGACGTATCCAGACACCGATGTGCTCGTGTTCGGGCACAGCCACATCCCATGGGACGCCACGGCCGCTACCGGCCTGCGCCTGCTGAATCCCGGCTCGCCCACCGATCGCCGACGCCAACCGTTCTGCACATACATGACCGCGCTCGTCGCCGACGGCGTGCTGTCCGACGTCACCCTGCATCGGTTGGAGCGCCCAGGTGCGTGACCGCCCGGCCAGGGTCGGCGACGTGCACGAAATCGCGGCGGGCATGCCGCACGTCAAACGGATCGAGGGCCCGAAGGGCAACCCGATCTATCAGGTCGGCGGCAAGTCGTTCGTCTTCTTCCGCACACCACAGCCCGACGCCGAGGATCCCGACACCGGCGAGCGCTACGCCGACGTCATCATGATCTGGGTCGAGTCGGAAGCCGACAAGCTCGCCCTCGTGCAGGATCCGAGATCGCCGTTCTTCACCACAGACCGGTTCGACGGGCATCTGTCGGTGTTGATCCGCGCCGGCCGGCTTCGCGACATCGGCAGGCAGGAACTGACCGAGCTCATTCAGGACGCCTGGCTGTCACGGGCCTCGGCGCGACGCGCGCAGCGGTGGCTGGCGGAGCGCGGAATCTGAGCGATGGCAGACCGCGTGTAACCCCGCCGCCTATCTCTTGGGGAACAACCACTCAAGGAAGGCACTGCACATGTCGCAGCGTGAAATCTCGCTCAGCCAGCTGACTGCAACCCGGGCGTCGGGTGCGGTCGTTCTCATCCGGTTCTACGTGGGCCTGATCTTCGTCGGCGAAGGCCTGCTGAAGTTTCTGCGGCCGGAGGCGCTGGGAACGGGTCGGTTCGAGAAGGCGGGCATTCCAGCGGGAGCCTTCTTCGCCAACCTGGATGGTATGGCCGAAATCGTCTGTGGCGCTTTGATCCTGGTGGGACTCCTGGTCAGGCTGGCCACGCTGCCGATGATCGTGGACATGGTCGGCGCACTGGTGATCACCAAGGTGCCGCTGCTGTGGGGTAGTGCTCCGCTGTACCCCAAGGAAGGCGGTTTCTGGGACTTCTTCCACGAAGGCCGTCTCGAGATCGCGATGTTGTGCGGCAGCGTGTTCCTGCTCGTCGTCGGCGCGGGCGGCCTGTCGTTCGACGCGGCGAGGACGAACCGCATCGCGGCCGCCGCGCGCGTCTGAGGTGTCGCCACCTCAAACGCGGCACACAGCTGATTCCCAGGTCGATTCGAGGACGGTGACGTGTGGTCGCGAGCCAGAATGAGGCGCGCCGTCCTCGATCCGGCCCGGCGCGAAGGTCCGGCCCGGAGGGAGGACTGCGAGCCGTGGCGGGTGCGACGTATCCGGACTGGGATGCGGTGTACCGCGACAACGTCACCTGGGTCTACCGCCTGATGTACTCGAAGGTGGCCAACCAACCGGACGCCGAGGACCTCACCGCGGAGGTGTTCATGACCGCGTTGAAACCGCTTCGCGTATCGGCGATGGTGCCCGAGGTGCGCAAGTATCTGAAGATGACGGCGCGCACCGTGCTCGCGTCCTACTGGCGGGAGCGGATGGGGCGCGAGATCACCACGATCGAGGACGACATCGTCGACGAAGGCGACCGGGAAGTGCTCCCCTCCGATGCGCCCGACCGGGTCCGCCGCGTGCTGGACAGGCTGCCCGACAACTACCGCCGTGTCTTGGAACTACGTTTCCTGCAGGCGTTTTCGGTGCGGGAGGCGGCCGCCCAGATGGGTGTCAGCGTCGCCAACGCCAAGGTGCTGCAGCATCGCGCGCTGCAGATGGCTGCGCAGATGAACGGGGAGGCGCTGTGAGCGGACGACCGGTGCGACGCTTCGTCGACGGCTTGCTGCGGGGACAACGCACCCAGCGGGCGCGCCCGGACGAGGTCGAGGCGGGTGAGATGAGGACCGCGATCGAGCTGCGCTCGGCCCGCACCGGCAGCGACTCCCCGCGCGAGGAGTTCATCACCGATCTGCACCGCAGGCTGTCCGAGCAGATGCAGACGCCGCAGCCGGGCAAGCCGCCGTCAGGCACGCGAAGGCAGGTGGTGATCGGCACCGGTCTCGCGGCGGCGTCGGCGGCCACCGGCGTCGTGGTCGGGCGCAACCTGCTCGCCCCATCGGCGGGCCCGGCCCGGCAGGCCGCGCCCGAGCAGGGCGTACTCGACCCCAATGCGGGCACATGGCACCGGGTCGGCGCCAGCGCCGACCTGCCGGACGGCGGGGCACTGGCGTTCGACCTCGGCTCGGTCAACGGGTTCGTCCACCGGCGCGGCGCGACAGTCGAAGCGGTCTCGGGTGTCTGCACCCACCAGGGTTGCAAGCTGTGGCTGGACGCTGCGCAATCACGGTTGCGATGCCCGTGCCATTCCACCTCGTTCGCACTGACGGGCGAGACGGTGACGCACCAACTGCCGTCCGCGCCGCCGCCACTGCCACGGCTCGAAGTGCGTGAAAACGACGGCCGGATCGAGGTTTTCGCCCCAACTGAACCCGCATAGCCGAAATTGATGGCAGGGTCGACGCCCATGGAGCAGAACCCGCCGACAGCCGTCATCGAAGCAGCAAACCGCGCGCACGGCAGCGGCCTGCCGTTCGACGACACCCGCGATTTCGAAGCCGCTGACCGCGGCTTCATCGCCGCACTGCAGCCCTGCGTCGTCAAGGCCGGCGACGGCCGGGTGGTGTGGGACAACGACGCGTACGCCTTCCTGGCCGGGGACGCCCCGCCGTCGGTGCATCCGAGCCTGTGGCGGCAGAGCCAACTGTGCGCCAAGCAGGGGTTGTACGAGGTCGTCGAGGGCATCTACCAGGTGCGCGGGCTCGACCTGTCCAACATCAGCTTCATCGAGGGTGACACCGGCGTGATCGTCATCGATCCGCTGATCTCGACCGAGACCGCGGCCGCCGCCCTGACGCTCTACCGCGCGCACCGGGGCGACCGGCCTGTCGTCGCGGTCATCTACACCCACAGCCACGTCGACCATTTCGGGGGTGTCCTCGGGGTCACCACGCAGGCCGACGTCGACGCAGGCAAGGTCGCGGTGATCGCGCCCGAACATTTCACCGCACACGCCGTTCAGGAGAACGTGTACGCGGGCACCGCCATGGCGCGCCGCGCGGCATACATGTACGGCGCGGTGCTGGCGCGCGGCCCGCAGGGGCAGGTCGGCTGCGGGCTCGGCCAGGTCGGCTCGACGGGGGAGGTCGCGTTGATCGTGCCGACCGTCGACGTCCGCGAGACCGGTGAGACGCACACGATCGACGGTGTCGAGATCGAGTTCCAGATGGCGCCCGGCACCGAAGCGCCTGCCGAGATGCACTTCTACTTCCCGAAGTTCAAGGCCCTGTGCATGGCCGAGAACGCGACGCACAACCTGCACAACCTCTTGACGCTGCGCGGGGCGCTGGTGCGCGATCCGCACGGTTGGGCGGGATATCTGACCGAGGCCATCGACACGTTCTGCGACCGGACCGACGTCGTGTTCGCATCCCACCACTGGCCCACGTGGGGGCGCGAGGCGATCGTGGAATACCTTTCGTTGCAACGGGACCTGTACTCCTACCTGCACGACCAGACTCTGCGCCAGCTCAATCAGGGCTATACGGGCATCGAGATCGCCGAGACCTTCCAGATGCCTCCGGCCCTGGAGAAGGCGTGGCATACGCATGGCTACTACGGGTCGGTCAGTCACAACGTCAAGGCGGTCTACCAGCGCTACATGGGCTGGTTCGACGGGAACCCCGGCAGGCTGTGGGCGTATCCCCCCGAGGCGATCGGGCCACGGTACGTCGACGCGATGGGCGGTATCGACAACGTCGTCGCGATCGCGCAGAAGTCCTTCGATGACGGCGACTTCCGGTGGGCAGCAACGCTGCTCGACCATGTCATCTTCACCGACAAGGACCATGCCGCTGCGCGCGACCTGTACGCGGGCACCCTTGAACAGCTGGCCTACGGTGCCGAGAACGCAGTGTGGCGCAATTTCTTCCTCTCGGGCGCAACGGAGTTGAGGGAGGGTAACTTCGGCACCCCGACGCAGTCCGCGTCGCCGTCGATCATGGGCCAGCTGACACCGGAGCAGATGTTCGACACGTTGGCGATCAACATCAACGGACCGCGGGCATGGGATCTCGACGTCGCCGTCGACATCACGTTCCTCGACACCGATACCAACTACCGGTTGACGTTGCGCAACGGCGTGCTGGTGTACCGAAAGCGTCCGGCCGACGAGTCGACAGCCCAGTCGACGATCAAACTCGCGAACAGGTTGCGCCTGTTGATGTTCGCGGCAGGCGACACCGGTTCGCCTGGCGTCGAGATCTCGGGCGATCAGGGTGCGCTGTCGGCAATCATGGGGGTGGTGGATCGGCCCGACGCGGCATTCAACATCATCGAGCCGTGACGCTCAGGGGATGCCGCCGTCCACCCGAATGATCGAGCCGCTGGTGTAACTCGACGCATCCGATGCCAGATACAGTGCGGCGCCGATGATCTCGGGTGGGTTACCCAGCCGCTTGAGTGCGAAGCTCTGAGCGCCCTTAGTCGTCGCAGGGATGTCCCACGCCTTGCTGACGTCGGTGAGAAACGGTCCCGGCATCAGTGTGTTCACCCGCACCGTCGGGCCGAACGCCAGTGCGAGCCCCTCGGTCAACGCGTTCAACCCGGCCTTGGCGGCCGAATAGGGGAGCTGCGCGGGTTGCGGGCGGCGCGAACCGCTTGAGCTGACGTTGATGATCGAACCGCCGCCTGCGGCGACCATGCGCTGTCCGACCAGTGTCGACAACCGGAAGGGGCCCTTGAGGTTGAGGTTCACCACGGCGTCGAACAACTTCTCCGACACCGCGTCCAGCGACTCGTACAGCGGTGACATCCCGGCGTTGTTGATCAGGACGTCGACCCTGCCGAACCGTTCGTAGACGGCGTCGACCAAACCGTCGAGCTGCTCCCAGCGACCGACGTGGACCGCATACGGCATCGCAGCCCTGCCGGTGGCCGACTCGATCTCGGCCGCGGCTTCTTCGCAGGACTCCAGCTTGCGGCTCGCGATCACCACGTCGGCGCCGCACTTCGCTGCCGCGAACGCCATCTCGCGGCCAAGCCCGCGGCTGCCGCCGGTGACCAGCACCACGCGGTCGGTCAGGTCGAACAATTCGTCGGCATAGCCCATGGCCTTATGGTGTCACGGTGCAATTGCTACTGATCCGGCATGCGTTGCCGCTCCGCAGCGAGCCGGGTGAGGGGTCCGACCCCGACCTCTCAGAGGAAGGGATCGAGCAGGCCAAGAGGCTGCCCGAGGCGCTGGCGCGGTTCCCGGTCTCACGTCTGATCAGCAGCCCGCAGCGGCGTGCCGTGCAGACCGCGCAGCCGGTGGCCGACGCGTTGGGGCGCGACATCGAGATCGACGACCGGCTCGCCGAGTACGACCGCGACCTTGCGCACTACATTCCGATCGAGCAGATCGCCGCCGAGTACCCGCAGGAGCTGGCGCGACTGGCCAGCGGTCACCTGCCGAGCTCGGTCGACGAGAACGCCTTCCTGTCCCGCATCAACGAGGGCATCCGCGAGATCGCGGCCGCAGGCGACCACGAGGACACCGTCGCGGTGTTCAGCCACGGCGGGGTGATCAACGGACTGCTGCACACCATCCTGCGCACCGAGAAGATCCTGTGCGTGAACGTCGACTATGCGGGCATCACCCGGCTGCTGTCGTCGCGGAAGGGCGAACTCTACGTCGCGTCGGTCAACGGCACCGAACACGTATGGGACCTCCTGCCGCGAAATCAGCGGTGGTAGGAAAGTCCCGTGACAAGCCAGCCGACATCGCCGACCGGTATCGACCTCGTGGCGCTTGACCGCCATCTGCGGGCCGTGGGTATACCGCGCAGCGGCGAACTGCGCGCTGAACTGATCTCCGGCGGCCGGTCCAACCTCACCTTCCTGGTCGCCGACGACGCGACGAAGTGGGTGCTGCGCAGGCCACCGCTGCACGGGCTGACGCCGTCGGCCCATGACATGGCCAGGGAGTACCGCGTCGTCGCGGCCCTGGCCGACACCCCCGTCCCGGTGGCCCGCGCGGTCACGATGCGCAACGACGACTCGGTCGGCGGCGCGCCGTTCCAGATGGTCGAGTACGTGTCCGGCCGGGTGGTTCGGCACGCCGAAGACCTCGAGGCGCTCGGCGACGAGCAGGCGATCAGCGATTGCGTCGACGCGCTGATCACGGTGCTGGCCGATCTGCACGCGGTCGACCCGGAGGCGGTCGGGCTCGACGACTTCGGCAAGCCGACCGGCTATCTCGAACGCCAGGTCAGGCGCTGGGGTTCGCAGTGGGAGCTGGTCAAACGTGATGATGACCCATTCGACGCCGACGTCCGCCGACTGCATTCGGCTCTGGCAGAGGCGCTTCCGGCGCAGAGCAGAACCTCGATCGTGCACGGCGACTACCGCATCGACAACACCATGCTCGACAACGACGACCCGACCAGGGTTCTCGCTGTCCTCGACTGGGAGATGTCCACGCTGGGCGACCCGATCAGCGATGCCGCGCTGATGTGCGTGTACCGCCACCCGTTGTTCAACGTCATCCATGCGAGCTCGGCGTGGGCGTCACCGAAGATGCCCGGAGCCGACGACCTCGCCAACCGCTATTCGCTTGCCGCGCAGCAGTCTTTGGACAACTGGGACTTCTACATGGCGCTCGGATACTTCAAGGTGGCGATCATCGCGGCGGGGATCGCGTTCCGCGCCAGGGAAGGCGGTGGCGTCGCGGCCGACACCGAACAGGTGGACAAGGCGGTGGGACCCCTGATGGCCGAAGGTCTGCGCACGCTGGGTCGCTGATGCGCAAGCTGCTGCGGGTCTGCGCGTGGACGTTGGCGCTGCTGATCGCCGTAGTAGTGGTCGTCAACAACACCGTCGCACGACTGCCGCCGATGCCGTCCGCGGAGGGTGAGTACATCAGTCTGCGCGGCAAGGACATTCACTACGTCGAACAACCCGGTGACGGCGTCGCCGTGGTGATGCTCCACGGCCTCCCCGGGACCTACCGGGACTTCGACCCGGTGCTACCGGAGTTGCGCGGACGGCGCGTCATCGCGATCGACCGGCCGGGCTTCGGGTGGTCGAAGGGAGGCCCGTCGCCGTACCAGGAGCAGATCGACATGGTCCACGACCTCGTGACGCAATTGGACCTGGGGCCGGTGATCCTCGTCGGACATTCGTTCGGCGGAACTCTCGCCCTCGGCGTCGCGCGCCGCTATCCGGACGACATCGCGAAGTTGGTGCTGGTGGCCCCGGGCGCAGGCGGCATGCGGTCGGCTGCGATGGACCTGTTCAACGCCCGCTACGCCCGGTTCAGTCAGCTGCCGGTCATCGGCTCCCTCCTCGACGCCACGGTCAACCAGCTCATCAAGCGGGTCGCCGCCACCGGCGGAGCGGCGCGTGCGTTCCATCCGGAGAAGATCGACCCGGCGTACGAGCAGCGGCTGCTCTCGGTATCGATGACGCGAGGAAACCTGACCGCGTTCGCCTCCGATCAGCTGGAGTTCGACGCGACGTCGCGCTGGCTCGACGACAACGTCCCACAGATCCGGGTCCCGTCGGTCATCATCGCCGGCGAGGACGATCAACTGGTCGGGATCGACCACCTCAGGCGGCTTGCGGAAGCGCTGCCCCGCACTCGGCTGGTGACCGTCGACGGCAGCCACATGATCCCCTACTCCCACCCCGACGTCGTCGCTGCTCAGATCACGAGCTGACCGGCGTCAGCACGGTGTACAACTCGACGATCACACCGTCGCGGATGATCGCCACGTCGAACCCCGACGCCTGCGGTGTGCCGCCCTCCTGCGCTGCGGGTCGCGCTCTCCTCATTGTGTGATCTATCAACAAACTGTGATGATGTCCCGCATGGCGCAACGCGTTTGGCTCACCGCGACGCAGCAGCGGACCTGGACCAACTATAT
Source organism: Actinomycetes bacterium (assembly GCA_023415515.1). Classification (GTDB taxonomy): domain Bacteria; phylum Actinomycetota; class Actinomycetes; order Mycobacteriales; family Mycobacteriaceae; genus Mycobacterium. The sequence goes on along the minus strand of JAEZKH010000307.1, from coordinate 33,586 downwards.
GCAGGTCTATCTGCGACTCGATTACGAAATGAATCGACAGCTGCAGGCCGATTTCGGAATCTCACTCGCCGACTACAGCGTCCTCAACGCGCTGTCGGGCGAGCCGGGCCGCAGGATGCAGTCGAGCCGCCTGGCAACCAGAATCGGTTGGGAGCGAAGCAGGTTGTCGCACCAACTGCGGCGAATGGAGACGCGCGGTCTCGTCGAGCGGATCGCATCGAAAACCGATGGCCGCGCCACCGACGCCAAACTCACACCGCACGGCTGGCGGCTTCTGCAGTCCGCGGCGCCCAAACACGTCGCGTGGGTCCGGACACTGTTCTTCTCCGACCTCGACGACGCCTCCGCCGGCATGCTGGCCGACCTGCTCGGTGATGTCTACGAGACGATCCTGCGCAACGGCACGCTGCCGAGGCCGGATTGACGGCTGCGCGTCAGACCTGCACATCGCCACCGTCGACAAACAGTTCACTTCCGGTCATGTAGCTGCTGGCGTCCGAGGCAAGGAATGCCACCGCGGCGGCGATCTCGTCGGGTCGCCCCAGCCGTTTCATCGCCACGTCGCCGGCGAGCTGGGACAGCAGTTCGACTTCACCGCCCGCCGGCGCGAGCCCCTTCAGTCCGGGGGTCTCGACCGGGCCGGGCACGATGGTGTTGACTCGAATCCCCCGGTCGGCCAGCTCGGCAGCCAGCGTGCGGCCAAGGGACCTGACCGCCGCTTTCGATGCGGCATACACGCCGAACGCGGGTACCCCCCTGGACGCCGACGTCGAGCCCGACAAGATGATCGACGCACCGGGATTGAGCAGCGGAAGCACCCTCTGCAGTGTGAAGAGCGTGCCGCCGACATTGCGGTTGAACGTGTCGAGGTAATGGTCGACGGTGATCTCCTCGAGGGTGGAGAACGACCCACCGCCCGCGTTGGCGAAGACGACGTCCAGGCCACGCCCGCCGGCCTCCACCGCCTCGGCGATCACACCGACTCCGGTGAAATCACTGACGTCGTTCACCACACCCGTTGCGCTCGAGCCGATCTCGGCCACTGCATCGTCGACACGCTGCTGTGTGCGGCCCGTGATGTAGACGTGCGCACCTTCGTCGGCCAGTCGCCGAGCGGCGGCCAGTCCGATGCCTGACGTACCGCCGGTCACCAGGGCCGTCTTGTCCTGTAGAGCGCCCATATCGTCGTTTCTCCTTACGTGATAGATCACGCTTCTCAAAGGCTGTCGCCATTGCGTGACGTATCAACCAAAAGGCGCGGGACGGCATTCCCGCCCGCGCGTCAGGGGCGCGCGCTGGTCGCCTTGAAGTTCTTCTTGGCGGCGCGGCGCAACTGGAAGATCCGCACCGTACCCGCGGCGACGGTCAGCAGTCCGCCGCACACGGCGGCGAACAGGATCGCGACGCCCACCGGCAGGTTCCACTCCCACCCGAAGAAGTGAATGGTCGTCGAGTCGGTGTTCTGCAGGATGAAGACCAGCAGCAGGATCAGAATCAGAAATCCCACGATCAGCGCAGACCAGAGCGCCGCGGCGCGGGTGAACTTCACCGCGGACTCCGGCGAGGCGAGGTACTCACCGGGGGTTGCGGTGGGGTCGACGGTCTTGTCCGCGGCCACGTCGGGAAGCGGTTCGGCCCGCGACCCGCCGACCGGCGGTTGATCGGGTGTCGCGTGCGGGTCGCTGGTCATGGGTCCATCTTTGCCCTTCCGGGCGGATTGCGAAACCATCCGTCATTTTCACGCTGATCGCAAAGCGCGGCGGGTGGCCGTCCGTGCCGATAGTGTCCGGTGAAGTCGTGCGCCGAGAGGACATTGGGTATGTCGAGGGGTATGTCGAGGGGTATGTCGAAGACACGTAGGTGCCAGCTGGCCGTTCTCGCGGTGGTCCTGGCCCTGTTCGCCGCGGCCTGCGGCAGCTCCAACCCGCTCGGCGGCGGAGAGGTGTCGGGGGATCTCAAGTCGATCAAGGTCGGTTCGGCCGACTTCACCGAGTCGAAGATCATCGCCGAGCTCTACGCCCAGGCGCTGGAAGCCAACGACTTCACCGTCGCCCGCCAGTTCGGCATCGGCAGCCGGGAGACGTACATCCCTGCGGTGCAGGATCATTCGATCGACCTGATCCCCGAGTACACCGGAAATCTGCTGCAGTACTTCGACAGCGAGACCACCGCAACGACCCCGGACGCGGTGCTGCTCGGACTGCTCAAGGCGCTGCCGGGCGACCTGTCGATCCTCTACCCGTCGCCCGCCGAGGACAAAGACACCCTTGCCGTCACGGCGGCGACCGCACAGCGCTGGAACCTGAAGTCGATCGCCGACCTGGCCACGCACTCCGCGGAGGTGAAAGTCGGTGGGCCCTCGGAGTTCCAGACCCGCGTCACCGGCCTTGTCGGGCTGAAGGACAAGTACGGGCTGGACATCGCGCCCGCCAACTTCATCGCGATCAGCGACGGCGGCGGGCCCGCGACGGTGAAGGCGCTGACCGGTGACACTGTCACCGCAGCCAACATCTTCAGCACGTCGCCGGCAATCGAGCAGAACAAACTCGTCGTGCTGGAGGACCCCAAGAACGTCTTCCTCGCCGCCAACGTCGTGCCCCTGGTGGCGTCGCAGAAAATGTCCACCGACCTCAAGAACGTGCTGGACGCGGTCAGCGCGAAGCTGACCACGCAGGCGCTGATCGAGATGAACACCGCGGTCGAGGGCAACCAGGGCATCGACCCGGACGAGGCCGCCGAGAAGTGGATCAAAGACAACGGCTTCGACAAGCCCCTGCAGAAGTGAGAAGGCACCCTTGATCACCTTCGAGAACGTCACCAAGAAGTATCCGGACGGCACGGTCGCGGTCGACGATCTCACGCTGGAAGTGCCACAGGGAACGCTGACCGTCTTCGTCGGACCCTCGGGCTGCGGCAAGACCACCTCGATGCGGATGATCAACCGGATGATCGACCCGACGTCGGGCACATTGACGGTCAACGGCGAGGACGTCACCAAGGTCGACGCCGTCAAACTCCGGTTGGGGATCGGCTACGTTATCCAGAGCGCCGGCCTGATGCCCCACCTGCGAGTGGTCGACAACGTGGCGACCGTGCCGGTGCTGCGGGGCGAATCACGGCGCAGCGCACGCAAAGCCGCGCTCGCGGTGATGGAGCGGGTCGGCCTCGACCCGAAACTGGCCGACCGGTACCCCGCCCAGTTGTCAGGCGGCCAGCAGCAGCGTGTCGGGGTGGCCCGGGCGTTGGCCGCCGACCCGCCGATTCTGCTGATGGACGAGCCGTTCTCGGCTGTCGACCCGGTGGTGCGCGAGGACCTGCAGACCGAGATCCTGCGGTTGCAGAGAGAAATACGCAAGACCATCGTCTTCGTCACCCACGACATCGACGAGGCGGTCAAGCTCGGTGACAAGGTCGCGGTCTTCGGCAAGGGTGGCGTGCTGCAGCAGTACGCCGACCCGCAGTTCCTGCTGTCCAACCCGGCGAACGAACTCGTGGCGGGCTTCGTCGGCGCCGACCGCGGCTATCGCGGACTGCAGTTCTTCCACGCCACGGGACTGCCGCTGCACGAGATCAGACACGTCGCCGAGGCGGACGTCGACACCCTCACGCTCGGACCCGAGGACTGGGCGCTGGTCATCAAGGACGGCAAGCCGTTCGCGTGGATCAACGCCGAGGGCGTCGACGTGCACCGCAAGGGCAGCTCGCTGTACGACAGCACGATCGGCGGCGGGTCCTTCTTCCGCCCCGACGGCACGCTGCGGTTGGCGATGGACGCAGCACTGTCCTCACCGACGGGTCTCGGGGTCGCGGTCGACGACGACGGTCATCTCGTCGGCGGTGTGCGTGCCGAAGACGTCATCAAACTGCTCGACGAGCAGCGCCGCATCCCGGAAGTGGGGTAGCCGGTGCGCTATCTGTTCACCCACCTCGATGACCTGTGGACGCTCACGGTCATCCATCTGCGGCTGTCGCTGGTGCCGATCGTGCTCGGACTGCTGATCGCCGTGCCGCTGGGCGCCTTCGTCCAGCGCACCTCCGCGCTGCGACGGCTGACGACGGTCACCGCAAGCATCATCTTCACGATCCCTTCGCTCGCGCTCTTCGTGGTGTTGCCGTTGGTGATCCCCACGCGAATCCTCGACGAGGCCAACGTGATCGTCGCGTTGACCCTCTACACCGTTGCGCTGCTGGTGCGGGCGGTGCCGGAGGCGTTGGACGCGGTGTCGCCCGCAGTGCTCGACGCCGCGACCGCCGTCGGTTACAAGCCGTTGACTCGCATGCTGAAAGTCGAACTGCCGCTGGCCATCCCGGTACTCATCGCGAGCCTGCGCGTCGTCGCCGTCACGAACATCTCGATGGTGTCGGTCGGCTCGGTGATCGGCATCGGCGGCCTCGGCACCTGGTTCACCGAGGGCTATCAGGCCAACAAGAGCGACCAGATCGTCGCGGGCATCATCGCGATCTTCGTGTTGGCCCTGGTGATCGACACCTTGATCATGCTCGTCGGCAAGGCCCTGACCCCGTGGACGAGGGCCACCGGCGCCGCCGGGGCGGCACGGCCGAAGGCGGGGGTGGTGGCATGAACTTTCTGCACCAGGCGCTGTCCTACATCTTCACCGCAGCGAACTGGGGCGGCGCCGCCGGCCTGACCGCCCGCATCCTCGAACATCTTCAGTACACCGTCGTCGCGGTCATCTTCTCGGCACTGATCGCGGTTCCGCTCGGCATGGTGATCGGCCACACCGGCCGCGGCACATTTCTCGTGGTGACCGGCGTCAACGCACTGCGCGCCCTGCCGACGCTCGGCGTGCTGCTGCTCGGCGTGCTGCTGTGGGGCCTCGGGCTGATACCGCCGACCGTCGCCCTGATGCTGCTCGGCATCCCGCCTTTGCTCGCGGGCACGTATTCGGGCATCGCGAACGTCGACAGGGCGGTCGTGGACGCGGCCAGGTCGATGGGGATGACCGAACTGCGGGTGCTGCTGCGCGTCGAGGTCCCCAACGCGATGCCGTTGATCCTCGGCGGACTGCGCACCGCCACGCTGCAGATCGTCGCGACGGCCACCGTGGCCGCGTACGCAAGCCTCGGTGGGCTCGGCCGCTATCTCATCGACGGCATCAAGGTGCGCGAGTTCTACCTGGCGTTGGTCGGCGCGCTGATGGTGACGGCGCTGGCGTTGATCCTCGACGGCCTGCTCGCGTTCGCGGTGTGGGCGTCGGTGCCCGGAACCGGGCGGTTGCGCAGGAACATGCCGCAGCCGTTGCTGGGCGACGAGGTCGCGTTGGAGTCTCGTCCATCGCCGGAATATCGGACGACGAGCAGATTCACACGAGGTTACGAACGGGGCGGTCCTTCGCCTACGGTAGATGGGTGAATGCCGAACAACCCGCTACCTGGCCCGCCGTACTGACATGGCGCGCGCATGACGTTCCGCGAATGGAGTCGGTTCGGGTGCAGTTGTCCAACAAGCGGATCAAGGCCTACGGCCGCATCGTCGCCGCGGCAACGCAGACACATCCGGCGTTCTCGGCGTCCTACGACCTCGTCACCGACGAAACGGGCGCGACCAAGCGGCTGTCGATGACCCTCACACTCGCCGAGCGTGAGCGGCAGCTGTCCATCGCCCGTGACGAAGAGAACATGTGGCTGGTTCAGGAACACACCGGCCAGTCCACCCGCGCCGCCTACGACGGGGCGCTGGACGTCGACGTCGTGTTCAGTCCGTTCTTCAATGCCCTGCCGATCAGGCGGACCGGGCTCTACCAGCGGAGCGATTCGCTCGCGGTGCCGGTGGTCTACGTGATGCTGCCCGAGTTGGCCGTGCGCCCCGTCTCGATCAGCTACAGCAGCGCGTCCGACGGCATCAAGCTGCATTCACCGGTGGCCGACACGACGGTCACCGTCGATGCCGACGGATTCATCCTCGACTACCCCGGACTGGCAGAGCGGATTTGATCACCCCGCCGGCGCGGCCCGCGGCGGCGAGTTCGTCGCGCCAGCCGTCCTGACCCAGCACCGTCGCCACTATCTCGAAGCGGCGAAAGCCCGAGAACCGCATCCTGGCCGCGTGGCCCTGCTCGACGAGGTCGGCGACCGACTGCTGAGCGGCCAGCGACGTCCGCGCATCCTTGAGCGTCTCGATGCAGCGGTCCAGCGCCGGAAGCAGCTCATCGGCGTTCGCCTCGCACATCGCTCGCACGAGGTCCGGTGCGGTGGCCGCCACCCGGGTGCCGTCGCGGAAGGAGCCGGCCGCCAGCGCGAACGCCAGCGGTACTTCGCCCGCGGTGGCGGCCAGGGCTTCGGCGAGCAGATGCGGCAGGTGCGATATCGCCGCTGCGGCGGCGTCGTGTTCGTCCGATCGGGCGGGCACCACGACCGCGCCGCAGTCCAGCGCAAGCTCCATGGCGACCGCCCACACCTGCGGGTCGACGTGATCGTCGACGCTGAGCACCCACGGCGCCCCGGCGAACAGCGTCGCGTCGCCGGCGGCCCAGCCGGAGTGAGCGGTACCGGCCATCGGATGGCCGCCGACGAAGTTGGCCAACAGACCGTAAGCCTTCACCTGGTCGAGTACCGCAGCCTTGACGCTCGTGACATCGGTCAGCGGGGCGTCCGGGGCGAGGTCGGCGATGTGCTCGAACACGATCGGCAGCGCGGGCACGGGTACCGCCGCGACGATCAACGCGTCGGTCTCGGCCGCGCGTTTCAAGGCTTTGTCGATGTTCTCCGTGACGTCGAAGCCGTCCGCACTCGCCGCTTGCACGCCCTCGATCGATCGGTTGTAGCCGAACACCTCGCGGTCGGCCTGCGCCGCCGCGCGCATCACCGAGCCGCCGATCAGGCCGAGGCCCAGCACGCACACCGGCGGTTTCGTCACGGCTTCAAGGGTGGCACACGGTGCTGTCCGTCTGCTGGGCGGCTGGCCTCGACTGCTGGTCAAAGGTGCTGGTCGGGGACTACCGTAAGCGCCCATGGGACCACAGCGGGCATCTGCGCAGGACGCCGGTGCGCCTGACGGCTTCGGCGTGGCCGTCGTCCGCGAGGACGGCAAGTGGCGCTGCTCGCCCATGCGGTCCGCAGCGTTGACCAGCTTGGCCGCCGCCGAGACCGAGTTGCGCGAACTTCGAAGCGCCGGTGCGGTGTTCGGTCTGCTCGATGTCGACGACGAATTCTTCGTCATCGTGCGGCCCGCGCCTGCCGGCGCGCGGCTGTTGCTGTCGGATGCCACCGCCGCGCTCGACTACGACATCGCCGCCGAAGTCCTCGAGAAACTCGACGCCGACATCGGGCCGGACGACCTCGACGACGCCGACCCTTTCGAGGAGGGGGATCTCGGCCTGCTGTCCGACGTGGGCCTGCCCGAAGCCGTGCTCGGCGTCATCATCTCCGAGTACGACCTCTACGCCGACGAGCAGATCGGGCGCATTGCGCGGGAGATGGGCTTCGCCGAGGAGTTGTCGGCGGTGCTCGACCGCCTCGATCGGTGACCGACGAGGACCTCGTTCGCGCTGCGCTGGCGGCCGCGGGCAGTGCAGGGCCACGCGATGTGCCGATCGGCGCGGTCGTGTTCGGACCCGACGGCGCGGAGTTGGCAAGGGCGGCCAATGCGCGCGAGGAGTTCGGCGATCCGACGGCGCACGCCGAGATCCTGGCCATGCGGGCGGCTGCCGCCGCCTTGGGCGACGGTTGGCGACTGGAGGGCACGACGCTCGCGGTGACCGTCGAACCGTGCACGATGTGTGCGGGCGCGCTGGTGATGGCCCGGGTGTCGCGGCTGGTGTTCGGGGCGTGGGAACCCAAGACCGGTGCCGTTGGCTCGCTGTGGGACGTGGTGCGCGACCGCAGGCTGACACACCGCCCCGCGGTCGTCGGCGGGGTGCTGGCCGCCGAGTGCGCGGCGCCGCTGGAGGCGTTCTTCGCCCGGCAGCGGTAGTCCCACCGGTTTGGGCACTCCGCGGGTGATCGGTAAGCTGCCACACGGTGGCGTGTCCGAGCGGCCTAAGGAGCACGCCTCGAAAGCGTGTGACGGGTAACCCCCGTCCGAGGGTTCAAATCCCTCCGCCACCGCCATAGCTTCTCGCCTGAATTGGCAGGTAGAAGCTCTTATCGCGTTTAGTTCGACCTACTTGCCGCGCGCATTTGCCCACTTTGTGCCCACACCGTCCCGTGAGAACTCGGAGTGCAAGCTAGCGGCGACGGCGTCTAGATCGGTGTCGAACAGGTCGGCATAGACTCGAAGGGTCACGCTCGGGTCTCTATGGCCAAGCATTCTTGCCAGCGCCAAGACATTGGCCCCAGCAGAGACAGCCAAACTGGCCGCCGTGTGGCGGAGGTCGTGAGGCGTCACTCGCTGCACTCCGGACCGCTTCACGGCCTGCACGAACCAACCACCAGATGACTTTGGACGTGGAAGGTAGCCCCCGTTAGTCGCGGGGAATATCAGGTCTTCACCGGCCCTGTTATCGCAAGTTTGGGCCAGCTCGTCGAGTACGAACGCCGGCACGGGCACTGATCGCGCCTCACGACCCTTCGTCTCTCCGACCGCATGATCAACACCGAGTTGTACCGCGTTCTCGGATACGTGCAGTCGTCGCCGAAGAAAGTGAACGTCGCGTACTCGCAGAGCAATCGCTTCGCCCCATCGAAGTCCGCAGAAGCCCAACACGAGTACCAATGCGCGATGCTCACCTGACTCGTCGGCTAAGTGGTGAAGGTCGTGGGCCGATAGGTAGACGCGCCTTCTTGCCCGTTTCCGAGGAAGGTTCGTTATGCCCTTCGCCGGGTTGAGTGCGAGCCGTCGTGACCGGACGGCGTCAGTCAAAACGCCGGATAACACACCGTGTGCGCGGATGACGGTCGTGGGGCCTGCACCGTTCTTGACCATCTGTGCCACCCATGTTTCGACATCTAAGGCTGTGATCTCGTTGACCCGTTGAGCAGACCATTTGGGAGCGACGTGAACTCGCCACGCAGACTCCGTCATCCGGAAGGTCGACGCCGCTGTCGAGTGTTTCTTTCTGTCCAGGTAAGGGATCGCAAGCTCGCCGATCGTGACCTTGCCAGCCGATTCGGCAATGAACTGACCAGTGAGCTTCTTGACCTCCACGGTAGCCGCGAACGCCTCGGCGTCACGTTTTGTCTTGAACCCGCGCTTATCAGTCTGCCGGTGGTCTGGCGTCCGGTACCGAACTCGCCAGCGAAGACCTGCGGCGGTGTGGTCCCTACTTACGGACGCCATCCCGAGCCCTCTCGATAGCAGTCAGTAGTTCTTCTCGCAGTTGTCGACTGATGCGACCTCGCATCTGAGCGTTGGCATTTTCGCCAGCGCGCCGATCGCGCTCTTCGGAGAACCTTCGCTTCCACAGAGCTGCAGACAAATTGGCGAGAAGCATGAGCGAGATTCCCAGCGATCTGCGCATTCGTTCCTCTGCAGCACCAGAACTTTCCCATATGGCTCTGAGTGTCGAAAGCTTGACGTCATCAATGTAGAACTCGGCTATCCGACGCTCATCTGTGTCGACGATGAGTGCGGACCGCTCCGTCTGGTCCATGGGTCTGGATCGCGCTGGGCGTTGCGGCTTCGCTACGGCTTCACCGCTGAGCATTTTGACGATGTCACTGGCCCTGAGCCGCAACGTCTTGTTGAGTGCGATGAATTGGTTGGTTGGGCCGACGAGCGACGAAGGGGTTGCGCTACAGCTGATGTCGGTAAGCGCTAAGCAGTATGGAATGAGCGTCTCGAGGTTGGGAGCTACTCTTCCCGCCTCGAAATCTGCGACCCGTGACTCCGACCAACTAAGTCCGCGTCGACGGGCTGCGCCGGCGACTTGATCCAGCGTGAGTCCAGTGCTCAGCCTCATCGCCTTTGCGTTACGGCCGATCACTTCTGCTAGTCGCAGTGGCTCTTGCACCTCCGCAGACTACGGGATTTCCCGAGGGTTGACCAAGTATCTGACTTAATGGTAGACCATTGTCATGCTTCGTGAAATACAGAAGGCTCACACCACCGCGCTCGCCGAGCTAGCGACGCCCGATGAGGTAGCTCGCGTCCTCCGCACGACACCGGCGAGCCTCGCTCAGATGCGCTATCGCGGCGACGGACCCCAGTTCGTTCGCGTCGGCCGCCGCAAGGTGCTGTACCGGTGGTCTGACATTGAGAACTGGCTCGCGCAGTCGGTTCACTCGCGCACCGACAAGTGATTCCGGTGACCATCGACAACTAAAAACGGCTCCCGATGTCGACGGGAGCCGTTCTGCACTCCATTCGCAAGGAGTATTGAAATGTTATCAACGCCGTGCGGAGACGCCAGCTTTACGAAGTTTCCGAACAACTTGTTCCGCCGACTAACCGGCACCGAAGCTCTGGTGTATCTGGCTATTCGTAAGCATGCTTGGGAGCCCGGACGGTGCTTCCCTGCGACCCGAAGGATCGCCGATCTAGCAGGAGTCGGAGTCTCGACGGTCCAACGAACTGTTCGCAAGCTGGAACACCTGGGCGCTCTCCGAGTTGAGCACCGTTGGGCCGATGCGGAGCAGAAGGTGCCGAAGTCCAACCTGTACCTGTTTCCGGATCTCGACGGATTCGACGACGGGTCGACCGAACGCGGCGATTTGTGTCCTTCAGAGTTGCACTTCGAAGGACCCCTGCCCACCCATGACAGGAGGGCTCCAGTCATCAGTGACAAGACCGTCGCCTCACGGGCGCCGGGAGGTCCGCCAAGCCTCGATCGCAGGCTCCCTCCACAGATGACCGCGGAAGAAGACATAACAGATCGAGACAGCAGGAACCTAGATCTACGAGAAGCGGCTCCGCCTTCGGCGGTCGCGAGCCGAGCTCTTCTATCCCAATTTCATGCCCGATCGACAAACGATCATCTTCGTGGTCACGGAGACAGTACTGACTTCGAAAGTCTTCGTGACCAACTTAAGAGATTGCAGGCAAGCCAGGCTGAGAACCAACTCTCGACAGCATCTTTCGCAACACCGCAAGACCTTCGACCAATCAATGGTCGCAGGGAGGTATCTCGATGAGTCGCCGCAGTATGCGCCGCCATGCACCCCCAACTGACGAACAGTTACTCGCGTCGGCTTGGCGGGAGTTGCGCGCCGCGCCGAAGGTGAAGACATTCGGCACCTCGTCATCGAATCGGAGCGCGGCGTTCGTCGCTCGCTTCGTGAGCGAGTGCAATCGCTGCGGCCGACCCATTCGTCGAGGCGACGACATCCGCTACCACGCCGACTACTCGCAGCCGGTTCATTCGGGTTGCCGCGGCCCTGCTTATGAGCCCCTAAGTGTTGAACGAACTGTCTCAACCGGGATGCGCCAACCCGCCAAATGTGCCGAGTGCCACCTGGAGCACGTAGGGCCGTGCTTGTGAATCGCGGTACGCCGTCAACCGAATCGCTGGCCCTGCAGATCGACGAACCCCGCTGCAGGGTGTGTCGAGACCCCAGCGTTCGACGCCACGTCAACGAGCTGCTTCGATTTCGCGGAGGTTTGATCCCTCAGGGAGATGGCACATCTCACCGAGTCACGTACAAGGATGTCCTGCGCGCCCTTGAGCCGATCAACAAGAACGAGGCCGTCGAGAACCGCATAACCTACGACAGCCTCCGGACCCACAAGAAGCGTCACTTCGACATCGAAGGGGTTATCAAGTACTGGTGCGCCAAGATGGACAAAGACTTGAGCGATCTCTTCGGAACCAAGATCACGGTCATGTCCACGCCACCCCACACCACAAGTACCACAAATTTGGGGTGTGAGAGACTTCCCGGCGAGCGGGTCAAATCGTCATTCGCCGTGGTCAGACCGCATTGCGTCCCTGTAGCACCAACACAGCGCCGCTATAGTCAAATCATAAGCAGCAGATTGTTGTTCGCGGAGATCATAGGCCTAATTGATCTTCGCGACACCCACTGACGGTGCTAAGGATGTGCAATTCCGTTGCCGAGTAGCGAGAATGATCGTCAACTGCGTGCCGATCTGGCGGATGAGCTGGGCTGGTTTCCGGCGGACCTTGATACAGACTCTATTGCGCGAAATCGCGCTCACGCCGCCCGCCACCGCACGGACAATGAGCCCTCGACCAAATGGGCGCACCTGACAGAGGATCATCGCCGCCGTGATGCAGAATCCACCGGGCGTGCCGACGTTCGGGATCTCTATGAGTAATTACCGAAAGCGATCAGGCGGGTCATTCTGAGGCCCTGTTAGCTGCAGTACATGACCGCGACATCAGTAGGTGCCGACTTGCCGGCTTCATCGATGCAGCGCGCTCGCCGACCTTCGTCAGAGTTGTAATGAACGATCATCGTGATAGCCACGATCACAAGCAGAATTGCGAGCCCAATTCCGATCGCGGTGTTGATGGGACTTTCGCGCCACATACGAACGATGAACGGGACCGCACTGGCGTCTGACTCCGCCCGCCGATTCGGGTGTGATTGATGTGGCGAGTCGACGGTGACTGGCTCTGACAGTCGCGAACTGGCCTGGTCGGCCCCCGCCGTTGGCGAGCGGACAGTCAACTGAGCTCCGCATTGGCCACAGAATCTCTGATCAGTGCGGTTTTCGTGACCAGCAGGGCACCTGTTCTCGGCATCGCTCAATGGTTGCCTCCCCGAATTTCGCGGCCCGTACCCCTCGACCGACGACGGATCTCCCCAACCGCGGAATGTACTACTAGTAGGGCAGACTTCGAAGGCCTTTGCCACACCTACTTGGAGCGTGCCCACACGACCCGGCCAGAACGACCCAGATCGTGTGGTCCAGTGGCAGCGAAGGCGCCGGGAAGTAGGCCAACGCATCCGCGATCTGCGTATCGAACGCGGCTTAACGCAGGAGGGCCTGGCACTTGCTTCGGGTGTCTCCCGCAACGTCCTCATCGACCTGGAGCATGGTCGGCGGGGACTGCTCTTCGAGCGCCTCTATGACATTGCAGCGGCGCTGAATGTACGAGCAACTGACCTCATCGGCGAGAGGTGACCTACGAGGCTGCGGTGCGGCAGCCGTTCTAGCGAGGGAGCGTTTCCGTGGACGGCTGTCTACAAAGTTGTCGCGTATTGGAATTACGCTGTCGCGAATTTTAAATAACCTTCGACCGATGTCAACCTTGGAGGCGGCCGCCACCGGCGACCCGAGGTGTTGCCCCCGCTATGCACACATTGTGGAACCCACCATCCGGGTGAGTGCTGATGAGCGCCGCCCTGGCTGCGTCGCGCCGCAACGGCGGTGGCGGCCAAGATCAACAACCTTCACCACGCACACTCCGAGCCGGGCGTGTATCCGGGGAAGCTTTGGCGTTTCAGCAAGCTGGACCGGAAGGTGGCCGACCGGTGATGACCACACCTTGGTCACACGTCCTGGTATCAATTTTCGTGTTCCACGCGGATAAGCCGCCACTCAGGGAAGGGCCAGCACCGGTCCGGAACTAGATTGCGCTACCTATAGCTGCCAGGGGACCGGCCCAGCCTCCATGTACTTGCTTTCTGAGAACGCATTCGGTCTCGAGCTGCTTGATCCGACCCCTTTCCTCCGGCACTTTTCGGTGTATGGCGTTGAGGCGCGAGTAACTCCTTGACCCTCTTCTGAACCTTCTCGGGATCGGCGGCGCGCCTGGTGCGTTCTGTCCTGTCTAGTTCGACCTGCTGCTTGTTCACCGACGGGATTCCCAATCGACTTGCAAACGGCGATGCGACCGACTTCGGCCGCTGCTTCTTTTTGGCGCCAGCAACACTCGTTGGCTTCGGGCGCCGCTTCTTCGAGACGACGTCTGCTCCCGACGACTTCTGCGGCCGTGTCTTCGGCGCCGACGCCTTCTGCCGATCCTCATTGATCGTGCGCAACTTGCTCTGCAGCGTTGCGAGGTGCGTCCGCTGATTGTTTGAGTGCTCCACGAGCTTCCGGTACCTCGCGCCGAGTTCGTCCAGCTGCGCGCGAAGTTCCTCCAGCTCCGAACTGACAGCCTGCGATTGCTCGCGCCACCACTTTGCGTGATATTCGTGGAGTCGGCCCTGGCAGGCTCGGCAGACTGATTTCGGCCTAGTGACCTCGCCAAGGGTTATTGGGTCGTCGTACCCATGCCCACACAGCGCTTCGTCGGTGCGGTCGTTGAGGTAGTCCCAATGATGGGCGGCGGGAGAAGTCCGTTCACGGACGTAGAAATAAGGCGGCTCCTGCATAGCCGCGAACTATAGAAAACTATTCGCGCTAAGTCCCTGACTTCTGAAGGAAGTCCCACTTGTTCCTCGGGCTGGCCATGAGTGATCCGATTTGGTCGGACAAGCGTCGACCGTTGCTCGTATACGGAAGTTCCCCGTTCGCGAACGCGCTTGATCTGTTCCGGGAGTTAGGTCTCCGGTGATAGCGGCTTTCAGCCCGAATTGCCGGTGAGAACCCGTTTTACGAGCGTGGAGATTTGACCAGCGCGGGTCATCGTTAGTTCAACGTGGAGGAAAAAGCGCCGCGACGTCGTCCCGATCGATAACAACTCCCTGCGTTGGCCTGAGAAGCCGACCTAACCACCCGTCGGTTGGTAGGATCGATTCGATCTGAGACCGTGCTGCACCTCGCGCCTCGGCATTGCCGTCGCCGCACAGCGCGTCGTAATTGCGAAGACGATCTGCCAGCAAGTCGTACAACCGAATGATGGCGGCATGACTGATTAGTGCGATTTTGTCGCGCGCGGCTTCCGATGCATCGTCGTTTGCCACCGTTGCTGGTGTAAGGAGGCAGCCATACACACGGGTTTTAGATGCTCTTTTTGTCTCAACTTCGATCTGTCCGAGTAATTGATTGACGTCACTCCTTGCTACGACATCGATGTCGCGCGTCTTCACTTCCCACACGCGACGCTCACCGCGCTTAGCGGTCGACCATGTCCACCGGCAGTCCGTGGCGCTTTGCTCGCCGCGTGGAGGACGTTCTCCGCTGGCGCCGACCAAACGAGCGAGCACTGTTAGCCCGTCGCACTGCGCGTCGTGGCTACCCGCGAGAAGTGTCCGCCCCTCTGATAGCGCGCGGTCTAGACGACCGCCAACCTCACGACGCCACTCGTCCCACGAAAGAAAGAAACGGTCGGTGTCATCAGCAGCGCCTGCATTTCCACTCAGATCGTCGATCGTTCGTGTTAACCGTCGGAACCACGTCGTTCGAGGTCCGTTGCCCGTCGCCTCTTCCAGGGCTGCCTTCGCAGCCGCCAAGTCTTCGAGTCGACCACGGTCGTGCAGCGCGTGGGCTTCAACGTAGCGCCAAAACGCAGCGTGTTCAGTCTCACCAGCTTTGCTTAGAACTGACGCGGCCGTGCGGGCTTGGCGGGCTGCAGCAAGGTGGTCCCCCACCCAAAGGTCGGTTGCGGCGGAAACCTCAGCCTGAGCGCTCGCCACCTCGCTGCTCCCGCCTGCCGTGCGACCCGGCCGTCGGCGGCGTTGAACGGACGCAGTACCTGCTGAGGAACCCTCCAACTCTGGCGGCGTTGTCCCCGCTGAGGCATCCCAGAACGCCGCGCAGGCCGCACGGGTCGCCTCCCAACCGCCGTCGTACAGTTCAAGTGCGGCGCGGACCGTACCTTGAGCACCATCGGGGATGGACGCCCTAACGGCGGGATCGGCAAGGATCTGTGCGAACGTAGGATCCAGCCCGAGGTACATCGACCGGTCATCGGCTCTACGATTAGCCCGACCGAGCGCTTGGGTAACCCGTTGCCCTACTCGATGCCGCATGAAGCTCGCGTCCCCGAGGTACGCCACTACGAAGCGTTCGAACTCGCTGCTGGCCTGAGGCACCGTCGTAATGATGACGAGTTTGCAAATGTCGCCCGGCAAATCGAGGCCGTCATACCGTCCTGCGGTGACTAACTGTCCCGTCCCGGCGCGGCTCCAAGCGTCCACCATATCGTCGTCACCCGGTCGGAGGCGATAGACGAGATGCCCTGCGCTCGAGAGCAAGTCCTGAAGCTTGTCGGCTTCGGCATGACTCGCGCACAACCACGCGGCACGTCCTCCGGCGGCAGCAACCTGATCGAAAGCCCAGGCGAGGACGTCCGTCTCCGTAGGCTGCCCCGCGCTCGGATTTAGTACAAACAGCCGCTCTCCAGTGGCGCCAGGCGGCAGGGGTTGGTCCGTTGAGAGCCGGACGACCTGGCCTCCGCCAATGCGACGCTGCAGATCATCCATCGAACCCAGGGTGGCCGACAGGTAGATACGTTGCTTTGCCTTGCTGTACCCCGCGTTGAGTGATGTCGGCGGGTGATACGGGCGCATCTCGACGCCAGAAGCCCCTATTAGCACACCGCAGCGAGTCAGGTTGTCACGCAGCTTCGGCCACACCCACTTGACCTCAGAATCCTCGAGAAGTGGTGACACCTCAATTGCGTCTCGTACCGACGAAACAATTGCGGCCCAGTCACTGAACGCCAGCAGCTCCGGGGGAGCGCCTGGCCTAGCTGTGCCGTCGCGCATTGCTCGTAGCCCCGCGTATGCCTCGGTGTGAGCGATGACCAGGTCGCAGATAGTCCTGTACAGGTCGCGCGCTGCGCCCGGTTTGTCAGGGATGCGCAAAGTCTGCAGCGAACTGAGTGGCTGCTCGGCTAGGTGGGCATCATCGAAGATGACGAGGTCAGCGGGCTGCGGGACAGGTCTGCTATTGAAGTAAACCCAGTAATTCATTACGCCGACTGCTTGCGCCTGGTGGTAGTCGTCTAGCTTCGCACCACCGTAATCCTTCGCTGCGAATCGGACGACCTCGAGTCCAAGCTTTCTAGCTTCCTCGTCCACACGCTCTGCCAACTGGCGGGTTCCCGTCAAATATGCAACAGACCTGCCGTGGTCGAGCGCGTAGTCAGCAATGAGGAGTGCTACTAAGGTCTTGCCCTCCCCGGTTGGCATTTCGATCGCTAGGTCGGCGGCCCCGAGGTAACTGTCAGCATACGAACCGAGAACCTGACGTTGGCCGGGCCGCAGACTCCTAAACGTCGCCGACTCAAACGCCGCCAATCGCAACTCGAAGTCGGGCGTCGCTCCGTCCACCACCCCCGTTACACCTCCCTGAACGCGCCGCCGACCTTACGGTAGACAGGTTATTACGCTTAGTAACCGCGGGTTCTTAGGCGGTTCGGTCATAGGCTCTCTCTCGAACGAAGCTATCGGCGCCTTCGAGTTCGGGGAGCACACGAGCCTATTTCGACGTGGGCCATCTCCTTCAGCAGGTGCGTTCAATCCCAATTGTGTCGCTTGCGCATATCGAGCTGCAAAACGCGCGATCATCAACCCATCAAACGCTGATTCTCCGGCAAGATGGTCACTTGCTCATGATCCGTGGCGGTTGGCGCCTAACCTTTATGGCGGGAGGGAATTTCATGTCGACAGTGGTTGGTTACGCGCTCATTTGGGTAGGGCTAGTTTGCGTCCTGGCAAGTGTCGTCCTCGTGGTAAAGAAGGAGTTCGCCAAGCTCAACAAGGGCGTGTCGCAGTCCGCGCTTCCGGAACAGTTCTTTAAGGTCGTGATTGCACTGCTAAAAGCTCCGCCAGGCATCTTCTTAGGTGGGCTCGGATTAGTGTTGATCGCATTCGGCATGATCATGATCGGGACTGAAATTGTGCCAAGTGTGACTGGCTGCTTCTCAGCGAACGCCGTCGTAGATCCCGCGCTCGAAAGCGTTCGGATCCCGTCGTGACCCGCGAGCAGGCCGCGAAGCTTGCGTCGCTTCTTGGCGCACTCCTTGTTCCTCATCCCAGCGACCTGACTTCGCTCGAAGGTTCAGACATCGAAAAGAGCTTGTACGACCCTCTCTATTCCCTCGGACGCCACGCCTCGAGTGGTGCCGATGAGAGCGCGCAACTTGCAACGGACTTTCTGCACAGCAGCTACGGCGCCGCCGACATCCTGCAATATCAAGCCCTTGGCGCTATTGGTGCGGGCGTAACCACCGTCGGAATTAGGGGGAAGGACCACGACCGCGTTGGTGTCGGCTTTGAGGATCTAGCGACTCGACCCGCGACGGATTTGAGCGAAGCCCTTCGGCGGGAGTTCGGCGACAACGTCGAGATTTACGAGACGGGGCGCATAACGGCACAGAACTTGCGTTGGTTCGGGAAGCAAACTGCATCTGGCAGACCGATACACGATCCCGTTGTTCCTGGGTGCGCCGTAAGTGCAGTGCGCGACTCTTTCGGCACCTTAGGCGCCATCGTCGAGGGACCGCACATTGGCCAGGGCTTCATCTCGAATGCACACGTACTAAGAGAATCTGAGCGCGGGCGTGCAGTGATGCAGCCGCCGCAAGGCGACGCCGGTGCTCGGCCAATCGGACGGACCTACCAGGTGGCAGCACCGGTGAAGGGCGAGATCAACACTCTCGATGGGGGCGTCGCTTCCCTGATAGACGGCACATCGTTCAATACGGTCCCGCTGGGATCCGAACGTAGGTTTGGCCCCTTGGTGTCTAACGTAGGTGTGGGTACGTCTGTGATGAAGGCTGGCGCCAGCACGCGCGTGACGCGCGGCGAGATCACACAGGTCGAGGCGAGGGCCGCCGTTTGGTATGGCTCTACCTTGATGAGCTTTGCCCGACAATACGAAATTACGACTGCGAGCGAACAGCCGTTTAGCGGACCGGGCGACAGTGGCTCTATCGTAGCCATAGAGGACGGATTGCGGCCGTTCGGACTGTTGTTTGGGGGTAATCGCAGAATGTCTTGGGCGAGCCCTCTGGACGCTGCCCTTGTACTATTTGGAGTACGACTAAGCGAGGTTTGAGCTGAGTACTTACGAGCAGGCAGAGCGTGTCCGCGACATGATCGCGGACCGCCTGCTCGACGGTAAGCGTGTCGTCAGCGTGGGGATCAGAAACGACGGATCAGACTACGGTGTCGGCGTCACCGCGACTCATCCCGTCACGATCCCAGCGTTGCCGCTTGATCTGCGTGATGTGGCGGTCCACGTCGTGCTTACTGCTGGTCCCGCGTATAGCCACGGCGCTTCCTCAAACACCAAGAGCGCGGTTCGGCGCTTGTTGCACCGCCGCGGCTGATCGGATTCTTCGGCGCCCCCCGAGACTTAGACGCGCCGCCCCACAAACCCGTTTACGTATCGTCTCGTCACGTCTCAAAAACGATGGGTTGATGAGATCCGGATGCCCCCTTGATGCCATCGTCGCGACCTGGTCCAGCGCTGACCCGATCTGTCTTGAAAACCTGTCGCAAATCAAGTATTCTCAAAACCTAGATTGCGACGGCATTTTGAGAATGGAGCCGGCATGGCTGTCATCGGGTACGCACGGGTTTCGACGATCGACCAGGACCCGCAGCTCCAGCTCGACGCCCTCAAGGAGGCAGGGGCAGTCCGGGTGTTCACCGACCATGGCGTGAGCGGGTCCACCGCTGATCGCGTCCAGCTCGCTGCCTGCCTGGATCACCTCCGCGACGGAGATGTCCTCACTGTCTGGAAGCTTGACCGCCTTGGCCGCAACACCCAACACGTTCTCGCCGTCGTCGCTGAGCTGACCACACGCGGCATCGCGTTCCGCAGCCTCACCGAGGGCCTGCATACCGAGGGTGCGATGGGCAAAGCAATGCTGACCATCATGGCCGCCTTCGCCCAACTCGAACGCGACACCATGATCGAGCGCACCCGCGCCGGACTGGCGGCGGCCGCTGCCAACGGCCGCAAAGGGGGTCGTCCACGCAAGGTTGACGCCGCCGACGCCGCGAAGGCGCGCAGCCTCCGAGAGAAGGGCATCACGGCCGCCGACATCGCAAAGATGTTGGGGGTTTCTCGCGCCACCGTGTACCGGTATCTCGCCCCTGAAGCTGCCTAGCGGTCTATCTCAACCCAGTGAGTTCGGTGCATGGCGAGCACGATGTAATCCGCGACGATGCGAAGGACGGGCTGAGTACGGCGACTGCTTACCTCCTGCGCCCCTGCACCAGTGACCACCGAGGCAGGTGCTTCTGATGCATTGTCGCCCCTCGGATCTAGGCTCCATTGTTCATGGGGGACTTCACCACTCTTTACGGCAACCTCGACGCCGACAACTATGTCCGGGGAAAGCAGTTCGAGCGCATCTCGAAGTGGTTCCTGGAGAACGACCCGTACTACCGGGACACCGTTCGTAAGGTCTGGTTCTGGGATGACTGGGAGCACCGGTGGGGCGGTGACGCCGGAATCGACCTCGTTGTCGAGGACAGCGACGGCAAGCTCTGGGCGGTCCAGTGCAAGGCGTACGACCCGGATCGCGCTGTCACCAAGAAGGACGTGGATAAGTTCCTCTCGGAGTCGTCGAGGAAGTGGTTCTCCTACCGTCTGCTCATTGCAACGACCGACCGGATGCATGCCATCGCCCAACGGACCATCGACGCGCAGGAGAAGCAGGTCGGGTTCATCGGCCTGGCCGACCTTCTAACCGCCGAAGTCGAGTGGCCGGCTTTTCCGGATCGTCTGCGCCCCGTCAAGCTCCCGAAGTCTGCCAAGCCGCACGACTACCAGACAGAAGCAATCCGAAAAGTTGTCGGCGGCTTCCAGACCGCTGACCGTGGCCAGCTCATCATGGCTTGCGGCACCGGTAAAACCCTCACGAGCCTCTTCATTAAGGAAAAACTGGACGCCCAGAGGGTTCTAGTTCTGTTGCCGTCGCTGTCGCTGCTGAAGCAGACGATGGCAGTGTGGCGGGCGAACGCGAAGGAGTCGTTCGCTGCGCTGCCGGTGTGCTCCGATGAGACAGTCTCACAGGACGACACGGCGATAGCTCACGTCAGCGAGTTGTGCCTGCCGGTCAAGACCGACCCCGCAGATATTGCTGAGTTCCTACGACGCTCGGGTCCGAGTGTTGTCTTCTCCACGTACCAGTCGTCGCCGCAGATTGCGAGGGCCTTCGCCCTCGGTGGGGTACCGCAGTTCGATCTGGCAATCGCTGACGAGAGCCACCGCGTCGCTGGCGATGAATCAACGGTGTTTGCGACCATCCTCGACGCCGGCGCCATCATGGCGCGACGACGGTTATTCATGACTGCGACGCCCCGCTACTACACCGGGCGAGTCATTAAGACCGCACAGGAGTCCGAGATGGAAGTCGCCTCAATGGACAACTCTGCGAAGTTCGGCGAGGTGTTTTATCGGCTGAGTTTCGGTGAAGCGATTCGTCGCGGTCTACTCACGGACTACCAGGTCGCCGTCGTCGGTGTGGATGACGCTACGTTCCGCGAATGGGCGGTGAAGGGATCTCTCGTCAGACGTGGCGAGATGACCACCGATGCTCGAACTCTGGCGAGTCAGATTGGCCTCGCGAAGGCGATGCGGAAGTATGACCTTCACCGAGTTATCAGCTTTCACTCCCGCGTGCTGCGAGCTAAGAGGTTCGCCACAGACATGCCCGATGTCCTTGATTGGATGCCCGCACGACAACGGCCATCTGGTCCCCTGTGGACCGGGTTCGCGTCCGGGGAGATGAGCGCCGGTGAGCGTCATGTTCGGCTGCATCGCCTACGCCAACTCGAAGACGGCGAGCGTGGGCTGCTGGCTAACGCACGCTGCCTCTCGGAAGGTGTCGACGTACCCACGCTCGACGGTGTGGCGTTCATCGATCCGCGCGGTTCGGAGGTAGACATTGTGCAGGCGGTTGGGCGGGCAATCCGATTAGCCGACGACAAAACCATTGGAACCATTATCATCCCGGTATTCATCGATACCGAAACCGACCCCGACACAGCCCTTAACGACTCATCGTTCAATTCGGTATGGCGTGTCATCAAAGCGCTCCGCGCCCACGACGCAGAGCTAGCGGAACAGATAGATACCTTGCGTCGGGAACTCGGCCGCTCGGGCCGTGCCCGGATTCCCGACAAAATTCACTTGAACGTGGCGCGCTCCGTCGGCGGCGCGTTCGCCGACGCCTTCGACGTTCGCCTGGTCGAAAAGACCAGTGCTCGTTGGGAGTTCTGGTATGGGCTACTGGAGCGGTATGTCGACGAAAACAGCACGGCGCGCGTTCCTGTCGATTACGTGATTGGTAGATACGCGCTCGGGCAGTGGGCGAGCGTACAGCGCAACTTGCACTCGAATAGAACACTAAGCGCCGAGCGGCGCGCCAAATTAGAGCGCCTTCCTGGCTGGGCCTGGGATGTCCTGGCCGACCAGTGGACCATGTGGATGGACCTCATGCACCAGTTCGTCAGCGAACACGGGCATGCAAATGTTCCCTTTCCGTTCATTGTCGGCGAGTACAACCTTCGGAGCTGGGTCGCGACGCAGCGGACTTTGCACAAGCGCGGAGAATTGTCCGAGGAGCGAGTCCGAGAGCTTGAGGCACTGCCTGGGTGGCTATGGGATGTTCTGGACGACAACTGGTCTCGGAACTACAACGGACTCAAGAAGTTCGCAGACCGCGCCGGACACGCCCGCGCCCCCCAGCGATTCGTCGACGACGACGGCTTGAAACTCGGGCAATGGGTGGCAGTACAGCGCATCCATCGCAGCGAGATGTCGCCGGACCGAAAGGCGCTACTTGAAGCCCTGCCGGGATGGTCGTGGACTCCAACTACCGACGCCTGGGAACGTTCCTACGGATTCTTAAAGGCTTTCGTCGAACGAGAAGGCCATGCCCGCGTCCCCAACGGTCATCTGGAGGACGGTTTCCGGCTAGGCCAGTGGGTGACCGATCAACGGGTCAAACGAGACAAGCTGCCCGACAGCCAACTCGAACGACTGAACTCGACACCTGGCTGGATTTGGGACGCCCGCGCTGACCGGTGGCAACAAAAGCTCGCTCTCCTTCACGAGTTCCAAAAGCGCGAAGGCCACGCCCTGGTTCCGCAGGGGTACAAGGAAGACGGAATAAGCCTCGGGAGCTGGGTTCGAGAGCAACGTGCCAACCGCGCGACTATGACTACGGAGCGCCGGAAGCTTCTTGAGTCCGTTTCGGGATGGTCATGGGATCCGTATTCGGAGTCATGGGAGCGTGGTTATGCCGCATTGTCTGCGTTCGTCGACCACCAAGGGCATGCAAAAGTCCCTCGCGACTTCTTCGAAGGAGGGATGAATCTCGGCAATTGGGTGGCGGAACAACGAGGCAGCCGCTCGAATATGGCGGACGAGCGACGGGCACGTCTGGAGGCGTTGCCCGAATGGAGTTGGAACGCGGTCGAGGAATCGTGGATGCAGCATCTCGAATTGCTGCGTGTCTACGCCGACCGGGAAGGACATACCAATGTCCCAGTTGACTGTGTCGAGGACGGGCTGAAACTCGGACAGTGGACCCGGCTACGACGGCGCGAGCATAAGGAGCTCAGCCCAGCGAGACAGGAACTGCTGGAAGCTATTCCCGGCTGGTTCTGGGGCCGCAAGGCGGACTACGTCTGGAAGCAGAAGTTCGAGATGCTTAAAAGGTACGTCGAACGTGAGGGACACGCCCTCGTTCCAGGGGGACATACCGAGTCCGGAGTCAAGTTGGGTGGCTGGGTCCGCGAACAGCGAGCCGAGCGGGAAAACCTTTCGACCGAACGGGTCGCCCGTCTCGAGTCGGTGCTGGGCTGGAGTTGGGGTGTCTCAGATGATTCCTGGTTCGACAAATACGAGATGGTGAAGAAATTCGCCGAGCGCGAGGGCCACGCCCGAGTTCCGCAGTCGCATAAGGAGGACGGTGTAGCGCTGGGCTCTTGGATCGCGGTACAGCGGGGGATTCGCAAGACGATGTCGAGAGAGCGTCGCGCGCTATTGGAGCTATTGCCTGGATGGTCCTGGGATCCCCATCAAGATCGGTGGCAGCAGGCCTACGAACTGGTGCAGCAGTTCGGCGACCGCGAAGGGCACACCCGAGTTCCGGACAGGCACATTGAGGACGGCGTGAACATCGGAAGCTGGGTGCTAACACAGCGTATGAATCGGGACAAGCTCACCGCACAGCGGAAAGACCTCCTGGAAGCTCTACCCGGCTGGGTCTGGAAGGCCCGCTAGGTCTCCGTTGGTGAGGCAAGCGCGATTTGCAGCGCCCGCATGTGGTCACTTCGACCAATGAACGATCTGGTCGACTACCGCTCGGATTGATGGCATCTCGACGGTCTGCAGATCTAGCAGCCGTACAAGACTCCGGACACCCGTAGGTGAGTTGATTGGCAGGTCATAGTTCTCTAGTCCGTAAGTTTTCCAGTCAACAGAGTCGGAAGGGCCCATGCCGGACGCCTCACGGCTTTCATCGAGCATCGTTTTCCAACCCGGAAACGAGTCGTTGACGTGCTCGCGAATTGCGTCAGCCGGGAGCGCCCATAGAAGATCGTCCTCGGGAACCCCGAAAATCGCTGGAGCTGGAAGGTCTTGTTGGTCGAAGAGACTTAGCAACTTGACGAGTTTATTCTCTTCTCCAGAGCGCTTTTTCTTCGGTCTTGCGCCCATCGTTTCAGGGATGGTGTTGTCGAAAAGGACGCCGGTCTTAATGCCGAGCCCTGAGATCAGTTCAGCGGAAATGATGCCTTCGTAATTTCGGGTGCCGTGGATTGGGATGATCTTCACACCCGCAGCGTCGAGTTCGAGTCCGGCGTACTCGTCTAGGACGGCTTCATCCAGAGGCCCCTCAACGAAGAGGATTGCGCGGTGCAGAGATAGCGCCGAGGCAGGGTGCATGCCGATGTCGTCGGCTAGCTCCTGTAGACGTGTAGTTGTAGACACGGGCAACGTCCGAGCGTTCGTGTGAACTCGGTTCGCGTCGCGGGTGACATGCACGAGGGTTGCCTCATCGCCCGGTATGCGGAGGAACTCATCGTGATGCGAGGCGACTACCACGGTGAAACCGTGAGAAACCATCCGATGGCACCACCGGACAATGCTCGCTACTGCTGATGGATGTAGGTGTGCTTCGGGTTCGTCCACGAGTAGTACGTAGCCAGTGCCGCGGAGTTCCAGGTCGCGCAGACTGGCCACGTCTCGATGGTCCGTTATCAGCCGCAGGGCGACTTTCGCGGCGGCAGCTATCCATCGCGCGGCTCCATGGCCTAAACCCTCAACATGGCCAACTTCGACCGCGCTGCCGAACAAGGGATGTGTAAGCTCCCCCCTTCCGCGCTCCGCGTATTCGAGAACTACTTTTGGCGACCGCTCCCATATCGTCGGTGGGTTCACGCTCGCTTCGACAGCCCCGTCCAGGAAGTCCGGAAGCAGGTCCGTTGTCAGAGTTGCAAACTGGTACAGCCGATCCATCATGTCTTGTCTATGTCGATAGAACGTTCCGATGCCCGGCAAGTCGAACGGCTCGAGCCACGCTGATCCGTAGTCACCCGTCACGCTTACCAGCCTTGAGAGCGCGGTGCTGATGTCTTTATTGAGTTCGTTGAACTGCCAGTCGAGTAGAAGTGCAGTCAACGTAGGGGCGTCTATCGGCTCCAGCCCCTCGAAGAAAGTGATCGCTGGTTCTGCGGTTAGGGCGCCGACGTTATCGCCAGCTTGCAGACTGGCGTGTAGTCGCGCATAGCTGTCGGTGGGATCGATTGCAAACAGCCCGCCGTCAGTAAAAGCGACCCGAACCGCAGCGACATTCGTGTTGGTTTTCGGGATTGCTCCGACAACAGTGGCGTCGAAGCTCACACCGGCATCCAACTCGACGAAAAGTGCGCCATACGATCCCAGCTCTTCATAAAAATCACGCCGCCGCGTCGGTGACGGGTCGCCATGCAGCACCACATCGGTATAGGCCTTGAAATTCTGGCTATGGACCACGTCGTACACAGCTTCAAGGATGTTCGTCTTGCCTGTGTTGTTCTTACCGAACAGTACGGTGAAGGGACTCGCTTCAAAGGCTAGGTGATCTACAGATCGGTAGCCTCCGACGATCACGTTCACCAAGCGCACGCGCGCGACGCTACCTGACGCCTTTGCGCGCCTGTTCCCGACCGGCAACGGCGAACTCGGAGTTCAGTCGCGCAGCGCCGATTCGTTGGATCGCCACAGCTGCCACTCGACGACATCCTCACTCGTGTCCACCTCGCGAGCGACATCCCGCGCCAGGTCGAGGTATCGGATGTAGTCATCCGCAGACTCGTCGATCCATTGCTCGTTCGTCAGAGGCAACGGTGAGATGCATGCCGAGTTCGGTGCCTGCGGTTGAGGCCCAGGGCGTTGCGTTGCTCACGAGCGGTGACGTTATCGGCCGATGCCGACAAGGGGTGCCCGAAATTAGTGCAAGTGGGTGTGCCGCACCCGGCGAGAATATGAGCATGGCTCAATCAATCGAGGTTTCCGCATCTAGCCTTCAGGTGTACGGCCTGAATTGCGCTCACTACGCAGCTCGCGTCGTGTCAGCTGCGGAATCTCCATCGCTAGCTTCAGTGAACCCAGCACAGGCGACGGCGCTGGCCGTCTTCTCGATCCACGGCGCGGTCACTTCTCAGGCCGCGAGTCTGGGCGATCGCATGGCGCTGACTGCACGTGCTGCCGTTCGATCCGCCGTCGAGTACTCCGATACCGAGGACGCCAACGCAGACGCCTTCACAAGTGTCGTCGGCTGATGATGGCGCTGTCGCAGGTACGCAACTGGGACACCTCCCATCTCCACGCAGCAGCGAGTCACTGGGAGGCGGTGGCAGCTGACTGGAAGTATTCGTTCGACGCAGTCCACCAGGAGTCGTTTGCGCCCGGAGGGTCGGAGTGGACCGGGGAAGGCGCGGACGCGGCTCAGTACCGAACCGCCGTGGATCGCAAATACGCCTGGCAGGCTGCGGACACGCTGCGTGATGCCGCGGCGATCGCGCGTGACGGCGCGTCAGAAATAGAGGCCGCCAAAGCGGACTTATTGAGGTCTATCCGCCGGGTTCAAGAGGACGGATTTGTTGTCGGAGAGGACTTTTCGATTGCGGATACCAAGGTGTATCCAGCTCGTCAGGCGGCGATACGTGAGGCTCAAGTCGACAGACACGCGGCGGCGATAACGGACGGACTACAGACGTTGACGGCTTTGGATCGGCGGGTGGCCGGTCAGATGAAGGGACGGATCTTCGCGGCGGATTTTCCGCTAGATACAACACCGCCCCCGCCACCTCCCGATCCGATCACTGTCATTCAGCGGCAGTTACAGGAGACTCAAAAGCAGGTGGACCAACAGCAGCAGGAGATCGACAAGCTTCAGGAGCAACGCGCCCTCGACCAGCAGCCGACGCTGGAAGGGTTGGGTGTCGCGGCCGGACTCGGCTGTGCAGGTGGCGCAGGTGTCACGTTTTTCACCGGGCCCGGAGCTGGCATCGGTTGCGCGACCGGGGCAGGTATCGCCGGCATCGGATACATGCTCAGTAAGATCTGGGGCTGATGCCAAACGAATCTCGCACTCGTGCCCTGCGATGGTTGGCCAGTTCAAGGGGCCGCGCGATAGCCGGTGTCGTTTGCCTCCTGCTTGCGACCTTCATGGCGTTCGCCTACGCGCAGTCACACAAGCTGATACTTCTAGTCTTCACCGTGGGAATCTTCGCGATAGCGGTCAACGAATGGGTGCAGGCATACCGTCGCCGCAACCAAGATTGATAGTGAGGCCAGGCAGTTTTATCTGACTGCCGTCCAGGGCGCTGCGTTGCTCATGAAACGGTGACCGTTTCGGCGGCTACCGACAACGTGGACGGGTCGACCGATGCTCATTCGGGGCTACACGGTTCGGAGGGCTTAGTGATCCACTTGCAATCAGTGGTTCGGACGAGACTCGCCCTCATGCACTCCTACGTTGTCACTTTCGTTTACGGCGACCGCACTGTGGGCAGCCGTGCCCTCCGCCTGCTCTGCTGTAAACGTATGCAGCCCAACTATGCCCGCAGGTGGGACAAATCCACCAAGCCCGCTCCCCGCTACCAGGTGTCACGTCCGCGGGCGTCAGTACGCCGTTCCTTTCCGGATCCCATTGGGCCGCGAGTTCGGGGTGCAGGGTCGCCAGTGATTTGTCGATACGCCGCCGCTTGATGTAAGCGGCCGATTCATCGCCGCCCCAAGCGCGGTCGGTCCTGAGATACTCGTCGTATTCGGCCGCGGTGTAGCCCAGACTCTGGAGCTTGGCGAGGACTGCCTTCGCTCGGGTGACCTCGCTTGAGAAAAGCGGCACTAGGACGTCGTGTTCTCCGATCGCCGGTAGATCTTCGCGCACGCGGATCACCGTCCACCCTTGCTCGGTGAGCAATCGCGACTTGCGCCTATCCTTCTCGACGTTATCTGGCAGCTTGTGAAATCTGTTGCCGTCGAACTCGATAGCGACATTCCACGCCGAACACAACATATCGCACTGAAGTGCCCGTCCGGCGGCCCTGAGGGCGACCTCGTGGTCCGGATCGATTGGGACGCCAGCGGCGAGCAGCTCATGACGTAGCCGGATTTCCTCGACACTGGTTCCCCACAGCGTGCACTTCGGGCATCCTCGTGCTCTGCGCCGGTTGTTGATCATGGCTTGCCACTCGTGTCGTCTGTCGCAGAGCCACCAAACTGTCTGACCACTGTTCGCGGTGACATCTGAGGCACTGAGCGAACCATTGCGGCGGGGGTGCCACTGCGCAGCGATCTCTGGATCTCGCTCGGCAAGAGACTGTCCGGCCGTAGGTACGCTAAGCGCGATTGCAGCCTGTCGGTCTGCACAAGCTCGGCAGCCATGCCCACTTGCCCGGCTATACACTTGTGCTTGCCACTCGTTCCCGCACGTGCTGCAACGCCACCAGGCCTTGAGACCACTTTTGGCGGCGACCTGATCAGGCGTTAGTGAGCGGTTTCGCTCGGTATGCCACTCGGCGGCCAGCGCGGGGAACATATCGGCAAGTGAGCTGCCGGGCCGGGGCCGGGCGAGGGCGCGTCCGGCCCTGCTGCTTCCGCACTTTCGACAACCCGCTCCCTTCCCGCGACTCTGGATTATCGCGTCCCATTCGTTGCCGCACGTGGGGCAGAGCCACCACGCCCTCTTGTTGCTCGCGTATGTCACCTTGTCTGGCGTGAGCTCCTCGTTCAAGGTCGGGTGCCACTCGGCAGCGACTTCAGGGAATCGATCTGCGAAAGACCCACCTGGCTGCGGGACGCTGTTATTCGACCTCTTCTTCCGTACCTGGGCGGCTTGCTGTTTCGGGACCCGAGGCAACTTGCGGCCCCGGATGGCTTGTGCCGCTGCGGAACGCCCGCATGGTGGGCATCCGGCGCCCTTGGCGCGATTTCCGATGGATGCCTCCCATACGTTCCCGCACTTACCGCACATCCACCACGCCTTCTCTTTCCTCGAAAAGGCAACGTCTGATGGTGTCAAGTCACCATTTAGCGTCGGGTGCCACTCTGCGGCGACAGAAGGACATCGCACCGCGAGTGAATTGCCCGGCTTGGGGATCGCCATTGCCTTGCTAGAGCACTTCTTGCAAGCAGCGCCGTGCCTTCGATTCGCGACCTGTATCTGCCATTCGTGTCCACACGACCGGCACAACCACCAGACCCTTTTGTTGCTTGCGAAACCGACGTCGGTAGGCGTCAGCTCGCCGTTCAAGGTGGGGTGCCACTCGGCAGCCACATCTGGAAGCTTCTCTGCCAGAGATTCGCCGGGCCGCGGAGTGCCCTTTGCCTTGCCTGCAGCGCGGCGTCCACACTCTGGGCAGCCGTGCCCGCCGCGCGTTCGACTGTTTACGCGAGCCTGCCACTTGTGCTGGCACGTCCCGCACACCCAACCGACCTTCCTCTTGGCACCGGGAGTGACCATTTTCGGCGTCAGTGGATGGTTCAGCTCCGAGTCCCACTCGCGCGCAACCTCTGGGTATTGGACGGCAAGTGAGTTGTTACTGCTCGGCGTCTCAGTGGTCATGAGGATCAAGGTCTCTTGTCTGGGCAGATGCGTTTCGCTCACCTAAAGATAGGTTGGCCCGCCGACAGGGAGAGTCGACTGGCCGAGGCTGGACGGTTAAGTCAGACGTGGGTCACAGCAAATCGGTCCGTCCAGTTGGTCATGGACACCACAATCACCGAGCGAACCGCGCAATGTGGACGGGGCGGGCCTGCAGTTTCTCAATTCATGGATAGTCTTTGAAAGGCATATTCCATTAAGGTAGTATTTCCTTCATGATCGAGCTGGCCTCCGTTCGTCGCGCAACCGGACTGACGCAGACTCAAGTCGCGGATGCGCTCGGTGTCGGGCAGGCGGCGGTGTCCAAAATTGAACGCCAAAACGATCTCTTGCTCAGCACCTTGTCGGCATATCTAACCGCCCTTGGCGTCGACGCCAAACTCGTGGTGACCGTGGCTGGCGAAACGGTCGAGCACAACTTGACCGCCGGCAGGCGACATCGATGAACAAATTTCGCAAAGCTGATGGCACCACACACGGCCGCACGAGAGCGATCC
Organism: Actinomycetes bacterium; assembly: GCA_023415515.1. GTDB lineage: Bacteria > Actinomycetota > Actinomycetes > Mycobacteriales > Mycobacteriaceae > Mycobacterium. The sequence goes on along the minus strand of JAEZKH010000307.1, from coordinate 3,273 downwards.
AATTCTTCTGGTGCCTGCTGATCGGCGCGACCACAGTGAGCCTGATGGGCAACGTCACGCATGCGGTGCTGCCGTACATCCCACGCATCGCCATCCAGGCGGGAGCAGCGGGAGTGCCTCCCATCGCGCTGCTTGCTGCCGTGCATGGCATCGCCGTCGCGGTCCGCGCAGGAGCATCGGGTGCGATATATCGCTGGGCGGTGGGTGCGGTCGCGGCAATCGGTGTGGGTGCGTTCGCAGTGAGTTTCATGGCGCTGCGTGACCTCATGCGCGGCATCGGGTACGGCGTCGTCACAGCGTGCGTCTTCCCGGTGATCATCGACGCGACCGTAGCGGTTAGCACGATGATGCTTGTTGCGCTCGGAGATAAGCCGGTGCGCCGCGTGCGCAAGCCAGTCGCACCCGCACCCGCTCATACTGCAGCTGGCCAACCATACGCACCCGCACAGGTCTCGCCGCCTTCGCGCACCCAGAGACTGCGGGACGGCGATACAGCCTCGAGCGTAAATTCCGCACCGAAGAGCCCCGCACTTTCCGAGGTGTCCGCACCAGAACGATGTGCGGACGCAGTGGTCGATCACCGCGCACTCGCACAGGCTCTCGTGGACGCGGGCGCGACGACGAAGCCCACTGATCTGGTCCTCTCGATCCTCTCGGCGCACGAGGAAGGAAAGGCGCTTAACCGCATCGCGACAGAACTGGGCGTACATCATAAGACGGTCGCCCGAATCCTCGACGCAGCTCTAGATCGGCGGCAGCGTTTCCTTCTTGCGGGATGAGGTTCTCCAAGGAGGATCAGTTAACGAGACCGTGAGATGCTCCCGGCATGAGTTACGACGAAGCCGAGAACGCGATGGAAACGTATAGGGCCTACGCCCGGGTTCTTCGCGACGCCCTTGCGCACCACGACGATTTGATCGTCAGCTGGTTAGGAATGCCCCCCGATGACATACCGGTTCTCACAACGCTCGTGGAGGCAGGACTGCGGAAGGTGATAGTCGCGGAACTTGAAGAGATGGAACATTCTGTACTCGCTTTTCGCGCCGAAATGTTGCGTCAAGAGGGGCGATGACGGCTCCGCGCCAGAGCGGGTTGCGCAGACGTCATGCCCGTCCGCCCGGACACGAAAGTATGTGGGCTAGACGTCAGCGGGCGGCTCGATTCGGGTTCGCTCCCTGCCCACAATTTGCCCACACTCCTGAGTGAAACAGCGTGACCAGAGCTGATGCGGCGTCAACTAATTTTGCAGCTAGAACCGATAATACTGTTTCCGTCAGCATCCGGAGATAGGGTTCAAATCCCTCCGCCACCGCCATTTTCATGAGTCGAGTCGAGCCCGTCGCGGACGACGCTCGACTTGCAGTCGATTCTTACCTCGCGGCGATTGCTGAAGCACCACGTGACCGTGGAGCATTTTCGTCAGTCAGCAAAGCGAACCGCTTCGACGACGGTTACCTCGGCAAGTGTGTGGCTCCTCCTGCTGAACCGGCCTCCGGGCCGCGGCAGCTCGGGGACATCGCTCACATCCCATCCGGCCTCATGACTGCTCCCGCGGTGACTTCCAACCCGCCGGGCCGGGTTCGTGCCCCATCCGACGTCGCGCCGGTGTCGACGGTCAGCTGATCCGCACGGTCGAAGTCTTTGCTGACCGCTGAACCTGCAGTCGTTGCCACGGTCCGGCGCTCGGCGTCGGGGAATGCCGCAGCGAGCGGGGTGGTTGACTTGCGCGATGAGCGAGCAAGCAGAACTCAGCCCGACCGACTGGGTGCGAGAACAAACAGAGCGCATTCTGGCGCAGGGCACCACAGATGGTGTCGAGATCATGGACAGGCCCGTCGTGCTGTTCACCACCACCGGCGCCCAATCCGGCAAGAAGCGATTTGTGCCCCTGATGCGCGTCGAGGAGGCCGGCCGGTACGCCATGGTGGCGTCCAAGGGCGGCGACCCCAAGCATCCGAGCTGGTACTTCAACGTCAAGGCCAACCCTGCGGTGACGGTCCAGGACGGCGACAGGGTCTTCGAGGGCACAGCGCGCGAGGTCGAGGGCGACGAGCGCGAGCACTGGTGGGCGTTGGCCGTCGCCGCGTATCCGCCTTACGCCGAGTACCAGACGAAGACCGCTCGGCAGATCCCGGTCTTCGTCGTCGAATAGCGGCCGTCCGAAGGCCCCTGGGCCGGACGACATGTCGTAACAGGAGTACACCGACCGGCCCGCAGGCGGCTACGGCAGCACCGTCTTCATCAGCATGACGTTGTAATCCGACCACAGCGAGAGGTTGTAGTAGATCTCCTTGCCCGTCGACCACGGATGTAGGTAGGGCGCATAAATGCCGCCGGGGAAGTCGTTCGACGAGACCAGCAGTTGCTCGGGCCCCCAGGGTCCCTGCGGCGCAGGCGCTGTGCGCGCGACCACGTCGTTGTTGCCGTTGCAGTAGAGCGCGAGGAACTGCTTGAGGTATGTGTTGTACTGCACCGACATCTCGCCGACCGGCCCGGGAATCACCGGTTGTGCCGCGCCGGGGTTCTGCGGCACCCACGTTCCGCCGTCCCAGTACTCGTATCGGCTCAACTCCGGGACGAGGGTCTGCGGCACCCGCGAGACAAACGCAGAACCGCTGCGTCCCGACGGCGTCCCGTACGAATACAGGTATCCGTCACCAGGTTTGAGGAACGCGCCGACCTGAAACTTCTCCCCGCCAGGGACATACGGCACCCGCGGTGTCGCGTCCGCCGATGCCGGCCGGACGCTCTGCGGGTAGACGCCCCAGTGTTCTCCGTTGTCGGGGGATACCGCGATCGCAGAGAAGTTCGTCGTCCACTGACCCGGGCTGTCCCAACTCCTGATCGACATGAAGCTCATGTATTGCGTTGTGCCGACTGAGATTCCCGACGTCGGGATGATGCCGGTCTCCGATGGGGCGAACTTGATGCTGTTGACGATCTGTTTCGACAACGCAGGCGCCCACAGCGGCGAACCGGAGTACTTGTTGTTCACGACGCCGTTGGGAATCGAGATCGTTTCGGACAGGGAGCGGTCGTTGGTGCGGAACATCGTGTTGTACCGCCACTGCCGACCACGGACGCTGCAGTAGCCGATCGTGTCGCCGAAGGCCATCAGCACCTGATTGTTGACCGGATCGCCGTTGTCCCACATGATCCCGAGGTCGGTACCGGTGATCGCGAAGCGCTTGATGGTGTCGTTGGGGCTCTGCGGCCCGGTGACCCAGCCGACGAGCGCGGTCCCCGGCGGTGGGCCCGGCGGAGGAGCGGGTG
>JAEZKH010000239.1 GCA_023415515.1 Actinomycetes bacterium | reverse complement strand
GGGATGCGCCGTCGTCCCGCGTGACAGGACGACGGTCACCGACCCGTCGGCGTTCGGCACCGCACTGTGGCCGTTGACGGAACTGCGCGCGTCGCTGACGCCGGGGGTGGCCATGAACTGGTTCCACACCACCAGGTTCCAGAATCGGCACTCGGGCGGCCGGTGGGTGATGACCAGCGCCTCGTCGTCGGAGAGCACGAAGCTGCCGTAGGCATAGCAGGCATCGCGTGCCGACCAGCCGAAGTTCGAGTCGGGTACCTGATACGAGGCGGCGAACTCGTTCGCGGCCTGCGAGATCTCGTGCCCTCGAGTGCGGGCGTCGTCCGCACGGGCGCCGACCGACAGCGGCAGGATCGCGAACATGGTGCGCATCCACGCCGCACTGGCCCGCAGCGCCGCGGCCGTCTCCTCGTCGCCGTGGCGGAACGGGTCCGGCTCGTCGAGCGCCTCGATGTGCCAGCTGACGGGTCGCCCGGACCGCGGGTCGGCCTGATAGTCACGGGTCATCAACACGGCCGCGTCGGGCGTCGGCCCGATCTCGAACGAGAAGTTCCCGTCGGCATCCATGGCGCCCGAGCTGTCGAGATCGTCGTCGCGGACGATCGCGACGATCCGGTCCGACCAGGCGCCCGGTGACGGCTCGTTGTACGCGGTCACCGAGAAGTAGACGCTGTCGCCCCTGTTGCCGCTGATGCGATAGCGCCGCTTCGGGTCGACCGGGCACATGAAGTAGTAGGCGTCGGTGTTGTCACCGCCCCAGCGGCGGTCCTGTCGGTGCGGCGAATTGACCTCGACCCAACGCGGCCTGCTCGGGTCGGCGAAAAGATAGGTGTCGAAGGCGACGCCGAGCGTCGTCGCGAGCATCCGGTAGCCGTCGGCGACGTGCCGATCGTCGGTGACGGCGCGATCTCCTTCGAGGAACGAGGTGTCAAGGCCGCCAAGGGTTTCCAGCAATTCCCGCCACGCCACCGTCGACTGGTGTTCCTGCGTCATGCGCTGATTCCTCTCGTGATCAGGGTGGCGGTGCGGCTCACCCATGCGTCGTCGAGCGCGTGGTTGCGCGTGATGATCGCCATCAGCGCCATGCCCGCGATCGCTTCGATCAGGTCGGCGGCCGTGACGTCGCGTCGCACGTCACCGCGGCGCGCGGCGGCGGCGAGGCGTTCGGTCATGCCGCGGGAGGTGACGTCGCCGAACCGGTGGAGCAGCTTGGCGTGCAACGCCGGGTCGGTGGCCATCTCCGCGAGCAGTCCGGGCATGGCGGCCCTGGCGGCGGGGGCGGTCAGCACGGCGGTCGACCGTCGCACCATCTCGCGGACGTCACCGATCAGTGACCCGGTGTCGGGCAGTTCGGTGGCCTCGGAGATCGGGAAGACGGCCTCGTGCACCAGGTGCGCCTTGCTCGGCCAGCGGCGGTAGATCGCGGGCTTGCTGGTGCCCGCCCGTTTGGCGATCGCGTCGACGGACAGGTCCGCATAACCCGCCGACCCCAGCAGTTCGACGGTGGCGTGCAGCACCGCGTCGTCGATGCGCGGATCGCGGGGGCGACCGAGGTCTGTCGTCATTACGTAACTGAAAGTAACATAAGTATCCCCGCAACCGAGGAGGCCACATGTCAGGAACCGATGTCGCGGCGGCCGCCGTGCACCTCGACGACCTCAGAGAACCGCGCTTCAGCGCCGAAGCACACCAGATCCGCGACATGATGGCGTCAATGGCGCCGGACTGCCCACTCGACGCCGAGGTCCTGCACGCCAAGGCCACCGCAGAAACCGGACTCGACGACTTCGGCGCCGACGACTACCGCGAGCGCCTCGACGTGTATCTGACTGCGCTGCATGAGATCACGGCCATGCACGCGGTCGGCGTCGTCAACCACCACGCGCAGATTCTGCAGTGGCTGAAGAACCGGCTGTTGCTCACCGACCTACTCGCCCGGCACCCCGAGATTTCCGACATCGACCTGTTGCCACCGGTCGTCATCGCCGGCCTGCCCCGCACCGGCACCACGCACCTGCACAATCTCCTTGCCGCGCCGGCGACCTTCCGCACGATGCCGTACTGGGAGAGCAACGAGCCGTTCCCGTCACCGCGCGAAGCCGGGGTCGAACCCGATCCGCGCAGAACGCGGATGGATGTCGCCGTGCAGGTGATGAACGTCGTGATGCCGCACTTTCCGCTGATGCACGAGATGACGACCGATCACGTGCACGAAGAGATTCAGTTGCTGGCCAACGACTTCTCCACGATGTTGTTCGAGACCCTCGCCCACGTGCCGAGGTGGCGCGACTACTACATGGCCCACGACCAGACGTCGTCCTACGAATACCTCCGAACACAACTCAAGGCGATGCAGTTCCTTCGCGGCGGTCGCCGGTGGCTGCTGAAGTCGCCCCAGCACCTCGAACAGCTGCCGGTGCTCGACTCGGTCTTCCCCGGCGTGTTCGTCATCTTCACCCACCGCGACCCCGTCCCGGTGACGCTGTCGATGCTCGCCATGATCACCTACTCGGCGCGTATGTACTGCTCGCCGGTGCCCGTCGAAGACATCTCCTCGACGTGGGTGAAGCGGCTGGCTCGGATGCTCGATGCGGTGGTCCGCGACCGCGACACAATTCCGCCGGAGCGGTCGATCGACGTCCGCTTCGACGAGTTCATGGCGGGCGAGACGGCCGTCGCCAACCAGGTGTACGAGAAGGCCGGTGAGGTGCTCGACGACGACGCGCGGGCCGCGATCGGCGAATACCTGGCCGGCCACCAGCGCGGACGCCTCGGCACGGTGGCGACATCGCCCGAGATGTTCGGCCTCGACGAGCGCGATCTGCGCGACGCGTTCGCCACCTACGCCGCGCGCTTTCTCTAGCGGATTTCTCCCCGCGAACAGACGCGACTGCACGCGCTTTCCTGGACTTTTGCGTGCACCTACGTCTGCTCGCGGGAAAGGTGACCTAGCGAACTGCAACTTTTCCGGCCCACAGGTCGTTTACCCATCGCCCGTAGAGCGCGTTCGCGGTGGCCATGACCGTCGATCAACCGCCTCACCAGGCAACTGAGCCCATCCCGTGTGCAGACCTCGCAGCACGGGTATGAGCTCCCTGCCCTGCCGCAGTGAGAAAGGCACAAATGACCGCAGCACCCGTGCGTCTCGACCAGCGCGCGATCGGCGACGCCCAGCGCATCGTCGGCGCAGTTGGGGACGCCTTTTCCGCGAAGGTGGTGGGCCAGCAGAACCTGCGTGAGTCCCTGCTCATCGGACTTCTCGCAGGCGGTCACATCCTGATCGAGAGCGTGCCCGGCCTGGCCAAGACGACGGCCGCGCGCGTCGTCGCAGAAGCCATCCACGGCGGGTTCCAGCGCATCCAGTGCACGCCTGACCTGCTGCCCAGCGACATCATCGGCACCCAGGTCTACGAGTCGGCGACGAACTCGTTCGTGACCCAGCTCGGCCCGGTGCACACCAACATCGTCCTGCTCGACGAGATCAACCGCTCCAGCGCCAAGACCCAGAGTGCCATGCTCGAGGCGATGGAGGAGCGACAGACGACCATAGCGGGCTCCGTTCACCCGATTCCCGAGCCGTTCCTCGTCATCGCCACGCAGAACCCCGTCGACCAGGAGGGCACCTACCCGCTCTCGGAGGCTCAGACCGACCGCTTCATGCTCAAAGACGTCCTGTCCTATCCGTCCCCCGACGAAGAGGTCGAGGTGATGGACCGGATGGACGCCGGGCTCTACGACAAGAGCAACCGCAGCAGAGCAGTCGTCGGGCTCGACGACATCCGACGCCTGCAGGACGTGACGCGCCACATCTACATCGACAAGGCGCTCACCCGCTATGCCAGCGAGCTGGTGGCGGTGACCCGCGTTCCCAACGAGTACCTGCCCGCCCAACTCGCCCGCCTCGTCGAATACGGGGCGAGCCCGCGCGCGACGATCGCCTTCGTCAAGTCCGCGCGCGCGTTGGCGTTGCTCTCAGGTCGCGCGCACGTGATCCCCGACGACATCGCCGCCGTCGCCCACCGCGTACTGCGACACCGCCTCATCCTCGGCTTCGAGGCGGCGAGCAATGGCGTCACCCCCGAAGACGTCATCGACGCTGTGCTGCAAGCGGTTCGAGTCCCTTAGACATCGCCCGTGAGCAAGCATCTCAATCGCGCGCGAACGTATTTCGGCACCGATACCCGCGGTCTCCTGGAGGGCGGCCGCCACGCGCTGTTGCACAGCCGCACTTTGGAGTTCGACGATCTACGGCCGTACGTGCCCGGCGACGACGTCCGCGACATCGACTGGAAAGCGTCGGCGCGGTCGGGCAGCGTGCTGATCAAGCGCTTCGTCGACGAGAAGCACCACAAGATCCTGCTGGTCGCCGACGCAGGCCGGAACATGACCGCCTCGGCGCCAAGCGGTGAGGTGAAGATCGATGTCGCCGCGAACATCCTCGGCGCGATCGGGTTGATCACCCTCGGCCGGGCCGATCAGGTCGGCATGGTGTACGGAGACAGCCGCGGCAGTGTGAACATCCGGGCGGCCCGCGGCGAAACCCACATCGAGAACATGCTGCACCGGTTCTACGAACACGCCCTCACCAAGCCCGGCCCTAGCGACATCACCTGCCAGTTGGCCTATGTGGCAACGCATTACCGCCATTCGATGCTGATCGTCGTGGTATCCGACGAGCCGGACGTCGACGGACGTCTGCACGAGGTGGTGCGCAGGCTGACCGGTCGCCACGACATTCTGTGGGCGATGGTCGCCGACGCGCCCGCGATCGGCTCGCACGGCGCCTGGCAGGACGGCTACGACGTCGCCGACGGCACATTCGTGATCGGAGAGGCCGATCTCGGCCCGAGGGTGGTCGCGGCCTATCGACGCGCGGAGGCCGACCGCCGCCGCACACTCGACGAGTTCATGACCACGCGCGCGATCCCCCACACGATCGTCGGCGGCAGCAGACAGATCCGCAGCCGCATAGTCGAGATGGCGCAGGCTTTCTCGTCATCCTCACGTGCAGGGGTGCGCAGCCGTGCCGGATGACGTACTGCAGTTCATCTTCGGCCCGTCGCCGCACTCGGCGTCGTGGCTGTGGCTGGGACTGACCCTGCTGCTGCTTGTGATCGCCTGGTATGTCGGCGTAGTCGTCTGGACGCTGCCCGCCCACCGGTTGCGCTCCATTCCAGTGGTCCGCTCGTGGCACTCGAAGCTGCTGCGCCGCAAGTTCATCCGCGCGATCCGGTCGATCGACGGGCAATACCGAGCAGGCGAACTGTCGGCACCGCAGGCAAGTCATCAGATGAGCCGAACGCTTCGCAGCTTCCTGCACCAGGCCACCGGAGCCAGAGCACAGTACCTGCACGTCGACAGGATTCGGTCCGGCGACCTGGCCGAGGCGGCCCCCGTGCTCGCGGCGCTGAACGACGCGCAATTCAACACCGCGTCGCCTGTCGACGTCGGCGAGATCGGCACCACGACCGAGGAGTTGATCCGGTCGTGGCCCTGACCTGGTGGCCAGTCGCGATCGCCGGATTGATATGTGCGGCAGCCGCGATCGTGCTGGCGCTTGTGCTGCCGATGGAGCAGGTGCGCAGGCAGTTGCGCCGTATGGCGAACACCTCCCGGCTGACCCGCCTTCCCGAATACGCCCGGCTGGCCAGGGCGCGGCTGCTGTCGATGCTGGTAGCGGTGGCGCTGATCGGCGTTCTGCTCGGCATGTCCGTGCTGGCCGGCGCGCGACCCGCCGGGTGGTGGTGGTCCAGCGCTCCGCCGGACCCGCCCGACGACATCATGCTCTGCGTCGCCGAGCCCGTCACCCAGCCTGTCACCGGGGAGTTCCTGATGTATTTCGCGAACCAGGCGAGAAAGTATGGGACCGAACGGATCGGCCTCACATCGCAGAACCGACGCGTCATCCCGATGACGCGCGACTACCAGTACGTGGCGGGCAGGCTCGGCGACATCGCCGAACTCTCCCAGGGCCGCGACGACGCCGTCGCCACCGCCGCATCGTTCACCCCTGCGGTGTCCTACGTCGACTACGCATCCAGCGTCGAAGACGTACTCGCGCTGTGCATGACCGGCTTCCCGTCGTTCGATTCGACGAGCTCACACCGCCGTTCGCTGATCTATCTCGGTTCGGGTCAACTGCGCCAAGCCGACGAGACCAGGCCGTCGCTGCTGACCGCCGAACAGGTCACCGCAATGGCGAACAAGGCGGGCATCCAGATCAACGCCATAAGCACATCGAGCCGCAACGCCGGTGTCCTGCCCACAGTCGCGAAATCATCCGGCGGTCAGTATTTCTCGATAGACGGTCGGCAGAATCAGCTCACCGCTGATCTCGATCGCATTCGCAGCAAGCCGCCGGCAGCCACCGCTCCCACCGAAGAAGCGACCACGACATGGTTCGGCGACGCGCCAGCGGTTCCGCTCGCCGTCGCCGTCGTGACGTCGATGCTGTTGTGCCTCTCGCTGATGGTGTTGCGCCGATGACGTTCCAGCCTGCGCTGCCACCCGTGATCCTGATCGTGGTCACCGTCGTCGTCGTCGCGATGCGCCTGCTGACCATGCGCCGGCTGTATGCGACCGCGGGTGGGCGCTGGTCGACGGTGTGGCGGTGGACCGGGCTGACGCTGGCCGTGCTGCTTGTGCTCATCGCCGCGGCCAGGCCGGGCATCGAGCACGGCGAGCGCGGCACTGCAGCAGCGCAGGCGGCCGACAACACCAACGTCTTCTTGGTCGTCGACCGGTCGCCGGAGACGGCGATAGCGGACCACGGTGACAACGAATCGCGAATGTCGGCTATTCGCAGCGACATCGAGGGGCTGATCGACCAACACCCGGGGGCGCGGTTCGCGCTGATCTCGTTCGCCTCCCGGCCGTCGCTCGACTGGCCGCTGTCGGAGGACTCGTGGAGTCTGCGGCCCGAGGTGGCGCGTCTGACGCCGTATCCGCCGAACGCCGCCGATGAAGACGCGAACGCGGCTGCCGCCGCGAACGTGCTTCGATATCAGCTCATCGGGGCCGGGCAGCAGTACCCGAACTCCGAGAACCTGGTGTTCTACTTCGGCACCGGGGCGGCCGGTTCACGCGCACCGCAGGGCGAATTCGACCCGACGGCGGGCTCCGTGGACGGCGGAGCGGTATTCGGTTACGGCGCAGGGCGAGACGAGCCGGGGCTGCGGACAGTCGCCGACCAACTCGGCCTGCCCTATGTCGATCGCGACGACGGCAGGCCAATCACCGAGGCCGCGCCGGGTGACGGCGGCCAGCCCACCGCCGCGGAGTCCGCGCCGTCAGGTGTGACCGATCGGACCGAGCTGTACTGGGTGTTCACCCTCCTTGCGTCGGTGCTGCTGCTGTTCGAGCTGTTCGCCAGCATCCGCGACATCCGTCGCACCCGGCTCGCCAGACGGGATGTGGCCCTGTGACAGATACGTGTAAGCCGGCGCGGCTCGTGCTTCGCAAGCGACTGATCCTCTTCTCGGCGCCGGTCGCGCTGATCGCCCTGATCGCCGCCGTGAAATTGATTTCCGTTGTTGTCGCAGGCAATTCGGCGGTCGCGAACTTCCGCGACGGCAGCGCCGACGCGCTGAGGGGCAACAGCTCGACACTGAACACGCTCAATGTCGTCGAACGCGCGAAGGCGCCGTTCACAGCGGGCACCGCCGCGGTGTTGCAGGGTCGACTGGAGGATGCCGATGCGCGGTTCTCTGAGGCGCTGTCGCTGACCGCGCCGGAGGAGACGTGTCCGGTCCTGGTCAATCTCGCGCTGGTCCGCGAACGGCAGGGCGATGTCGACGGCTGGGAAGGGCGAACGGATCAGGCGCGTGAGCGGTATCAGAGCGCACTGGCCGTCGTCGCCGACGCCCCGCGCGGATGCTTCGAGAACAACACCGACCCCGACACCGAGCGCCGCGCCGTCCGCAACGACACCGTGCCCCGGCTGAAGGCAAAGATCGACGGGCTCGACAACGCGCCCCCGCCCCCGCCGCCCGCACCAGCAC
>JAEZKH010000237.1 GCA_023415515.1 Actinomycetes bacterium | reverse complement strand
CGCCGGCCGCCCGGCGGCGGCCCGCCGCGTCGACGCCCGCCAGGACGGACGGCTGTTGACGACGGCTACGGTGTCGTTCGCGGTGAACCTGCCGGGTCCTGAACACGGCAGCCGCGGCGATGTCGGCGATCCGGACGCGGTGCCGCTGACCGGGCCCGCCGGGCCTGCGCCCTCGATGCCGCTCGACGAATTGGACATCAGGATCGCCGACCAGGAGATCGATGGCGAGTTCGTGCGTCGGTTCTGGTGGCGGGCAACGGTCTGTGTGCCCGACCAACCGCTTCTGCACACGCTCGTCGCGGCCTACGTCACCGACGTGTACATGATCGACCCCGCGCTGCAGGTGCACGGGCATTCGATGAAGGCGCGCACTCACCGCAGCGGCACCACCGACTCGTCGATCTGGTTTCACCAGCCGGTCCGCGCCACCGAGTGGAACCTGCTGGAAACCAGATCCCCGGCCGCCGCGCGGGGCCGAGGAGTGGTGACGGGAAGCCTCATCCGGGCCGACGGCGTCATCGCGGCGACGCTGGTTCAGGAAGGGCTCATCGCAGAGCGGGAATCCAATCCGCGGTAGCGCCGCGCTCGCCGCGCCGGCGCATGCTCGTCCGCGCCGCGTCGACCAGCCGAGTGATCAGCACCCCGACGACGATCGCGGCGACGACACCGAGGAACGGGTGAACGTCGAACAACGGGTAGATCTGGTAGTGCGTCAGATAGGTGTACAGGGAGGCTTCGGCGACCGTGCCCGCGACCGCCGTGCACCACGCCGGACACCGGATCGCGGGTAGCCAGATCAAGAGCAGGAAGCCGGCGAGCACCAACATCTCCCGGTTGGTGTTCCCGAAGTATCCGTGGACGCTGACCACAAGGACCGCCGTCACCAGCAGCCGCTGCCACACCGTCGACGACTTCGCCGCCGCCCAGCCGACCGCGAAGAACCAGAACGCCAGGATCGTGGACCACGCCTCGCGGCCGAAATGCAGGCCCAACAGGTCATAGCGCACCGCAAGGCCGAAGACGAGGAACGCCGCAGCGAACGCGAAGGGGCGTGTGCGCTCCAGTCGGTCGGCGACGGGCAGCCACACCACAAGCGTCAGCGCCAGCAGGATCCAGACGAGCACCTCGATGAACCACAGTCGGCCCGCGGTCATGCTGTGGTCGGGGCCGAAGAACTTCTCGGCCAGAAACAGGTTCGTCCAGTGGTAGTCGTCGGTGATCAGCAGCGCCACCGCGATCCACAGTACCGACGGGACGACGATCCACGTCATGGTCTTGCGCAGGTGGCGGACGCGCTCCGCGCGGGGCACAGGGGTCAGGCAGAACCGGCCGAAGTTGTAACCCGCGATTCCCAGCAGCAGATGGGCCCCGCCCCACATCTCATACAGCGTGGCGTGCGAGCCGACGATCAACACGATCGCGACCGCGCGCAGTGCGACGCTGGTCTCCAGCGTGGCGCCGAGCCACGGCCACGGTCGGCGCGTCGGCGCCGCGGTGCGCTGAAGCTCGGCGATCGGTTTGCGCTGCCAGTCCGAGGGGAGCCTGCCGAGCGCACGTTCGAGCCGCACCGACATCGCCACGTAGGACAGTGAATTGCCGCCGAGGTCGACGAAGCTCTGGTCGTCGCGGATGGTCCGCGCATCGGCCTGGAGCACATCGGCGAACAGGGCGCGCAGGTCCCCGACGCGGTCCGATTCGCCGGTTCGCCTGGCGTGTTCGCGGACGGCCTGGTAGTTCGGCTTTCCGGACGGAAGCAACGGTAGTTCGGGCATCGCGGTCACCCGGACAGCCGAGGCGGGCAGCCCCGATGCAGACACCGCGACGCGTTGCACATCGACGCTGTCGGTGTCGACGGCAGCGACGATGAGTCGTTCGTCGTCGTCGGTACAGAAAGCCGTCACGCCCTCGGCGCTCAGCGCGGCCTCCACCCGGTGCAAATCGATACGGAGCCCGTAGATCTTGACGAAGCGGCTGCTGCGCCCGATCACCTCGTAGAGCCCGTCGGGTGCGCGCCGCGCGACGTCGCCGGTGCGCAACGTGTCGACCGTCTTGCCCAGCGCCAGATCGGCCGGGCCGTGCGCGTACCCCATCATGACGTTCGGCCCCTGATAGACCAGTTCGCCGACGTCGGGGTCGGACCACTCCTCCAGCGGTTCGAGTGTGAACGAGCCGCCGGGGATGGGCCTGCCGATCGACTCGGGCCTGGTCTCGGCGAGGTGCGGCGGCAGATAAGCCATCCGCGCGGTGGCCTCGGTCGCGCCGTACATCACGAACAGCTGCCAGCCGTTGCGGGCACCGAGCGCGGCGAACCTGCGCACCCGCTCCGGTGCCAGTCGGCCCCCGGCCTGGGTGAGGTAGCGCAGGTCGGGAAGCCCGGTGCCGTCGAAGCCGATCCGGTCGAGCATCTCGAACGTATAGGGCACGCACGCGAACGACGTTGCGCGGTGCTCGCGCAGCAAGGTCCAGAACTCGTCGTCGACGACCGAGCGGTCGGTGAGGATCAGCCCCGCCCCGCGAAGCAGGTGGCTGTGGATCACCGACAGCCCGTAACAGTACGACATCGGCAGAGTCGTTGCGGCCCTGTCGGTTTCTCTGATGTCGAGGTACTCGGCGATGCCCTCGGCATTGGCCCTCAGGTTGCTGTGTGACAACCGCACCAACTTCGGTGAACCGGTGCTGCCCGACGTCGACATGAGCAGGGCCAGATCGGGGTGCAGTCGGTGTGCAGTGCCCGCACGCCGTTCGTGAACGCCGTCGGCGTCGATGACCACATCGGGGTCGTAGCCGGAGAACACCGCGGACTGGCTGCGTCCGGGGGACATCGGCAGCACGACGTGGCCGCCGGCCAAGCCACCGAGATAGTGCACCAGCGTGGCGACATCGTTGCGCGTCTCGATCAGCACCAGCCTGCGGGTTCGGCCAAGCCGCGCAGCGTCGGCGGCCACCCGATCGGCGAGTTCGCGGTAGGTCAGCGAAGTGGCCTCGGTCAGCACAGCGATTCGGTCGCCGTTGCGGCGCAGATGGTCGACGAGCGTGTTCACCGCAGGGCGACCCCGTCGCCGATGACGTCGATCCGAACTTTGGCGTCAACCGGTGGTGGATCGAGGCTGTGTTGCCTGACGATGATGGGCGCGGCGTCACCCGGCGGATCGATGGTCAGCAGGACGTCGTGGCCGAGGAACTCGATGGCCACGACGGTACCGGCCTCGCCGCGGACGTCACTGTCGGAAATCCTCGTTGCGACAAGTTGTTCGGGCCGAAGCGCAAGCGTCGCGGGGCCGTCTGCGGAGGCGGACAGCACGGGCACACGGCCGAGGGCGCATTCGGCGACGCCTGCGGCGACGGTGCACGGCAGCGCAATGCAATCGCCGAGGAATTCGGCGGTGAAGCGGTCGATGGGCCTGCGGTACACGTCCTGCGGCGCACCGACCTGGGTGAAGCGGCCGTCGCGCATGACCGCGATCTGGTCGGCGATCGACAGCGCCTCCTCTTGATCGTGGGTCACCAGCAGGGTCGTCACACCCGAGTCGGTCAGCAGCCGGGACACCGCTTTGCGGGTCGCAGCCCGAAGCCCGGTGTCCAGCGCGCTGAACGGCTCGTCGAGCAGCATCAGGACGGGCTTGCGGGCCAACGCGCGGGCGAGCGCGACGCGCTGCTGCTGGCCGCCCGAGAGCTCGTGTGGTCGTCTGGCCGCATAGGACGCATCGAGATTCACGGTTTCGAGTAATTCGGTGACCCGGCGGCGCGTCTCGCGGCTGCGCGCCCAGCCCGGCAGACCGTATGCGATGTTCTCGCCGACGGTCAGGTGCGGGAACAGCGCGCCGTCCTGGGCGACATAGCCGACGTTGCGCCGGTGCGAGGCGACCGACCGGTCAGGGCCGGCGACGTGTCTGTCGGCGATGGCAACCGTTCCGGTGTCGGGGGTTTCGAATCCGGCGACGAGCCGGAGCAGGGTGGTCTTGCCGCAGCCCGACGATCCGACGACGGCCGTTGTGCTGCCGGCGCGCACTGTGAGATCGATGTGATCGAGCACGGTGTGACCATCGAACGACTTTCCAAGGCCGCGGATCTCGAGCATCGTGGTCACGGTGCGGTCACCTTGGTCGACTGCCGGAACAGGATCAGCGTCAAGGGGATGGCGAGCACCACGAGCGTGAGCGCATAGGGTGCGGCCGACGCGTAGTCCAGTTCGCTGCTGAAGGACCAGAAGCGCATCGACAGTGTTCGGGTTCCGGTGGGCGCCAACAACAGCGTGGCCGTCAATTCGGTCGCCACGGCGACGAACACCAACGACGCGGCGGCCGCGGCGGCCGGTGCCGTCAGCCGAAGGGTCACCCGAAGAAACGTCGCGCTGGGCGAGCGCCCCAGCGACCGCGACGCCTCTTCGAGGCCAGGGGACACCTGCGCGAGACCGGCCCGTACGTTGACCAGTGCCCTTGGCATGAACAGCAGGACGTATGCGAAGACGATCAATGGCACCGACTGGTACAGCGGACGGACATAGCCGATCGCGACCGTGACGAGCGCGAGCGCGGTGACGATGCCGGGCAGCGAACTCGTGATGTAGTTGGCGCCCTCCACGATGCGGGCGAGCACTCCACTCGACCGCACCGCAACCCATGCGACGGGGAACGCCAGCACGGTCGTCAGCGCCGCTGCGACGGCGGCCAGCGCGACGGTCTGCCCGAGGGCGCTGGCGATCTCACCGAGGTTCCACACCGCGGCCCCGCCGATCCACAACCAGCGAGCGATTGTCCACACCGGTACTCCAAGGGCCAATATCGTGAGCACCGTCAGGCCGGCCGTCGCGGGAATGGTGTTGCGGCCGAGGCGAACAGGCACCGCGGCGCGGGGTGCGCCAGAGCCGATGCGTGCGTATCGAGCACGGCCGCGCACGCCGGCTTCGATGCACAGCAGCGCCAGGCAGAGCACGACGAGCACACCTGCGAGCATGCTGCCCGCCGCCCCGTCGAAGGTGACTTGGAACTGCTGGAAGATCGCGACGGTGAAGGTGTCGAACCGAATCAGGGCGAAGGCGCCGTACTCGGCCAGCAGATGCACCCCGATGAGCAGTGCGCCGCCGAGGATCGCCAACCGCAGTTGCGGAAGCACGACCCGGAAGAACACGCCCGCCGAGTCGGATCCGAGCGCACGAGCGGATTCCTCTACCGCCGGGTCGAGTCGGCGCAGCGTCGCGGCCGCGGGCAGATACATGAACGGGAAGTACGACAGCGTGGCGATGAGCACCCCGGCCCACAAGCCGTGCAGAGAAGGAATCGCGCCGACCCAGGCGTAGCTGTTGACGAACGCAGGAACCGCAAGCGGCGCAACGAAGAGCGGTCGCCAGAACGCCCGCCCCGGCAGATCCGTGCGTTCGACCAGCCACGCCACCCCGACACCGATCACCACGCACAGGGGCACGGTCACCACGACGAGGGCGACGGTGTTGACCAACAGTTCCCCGACCCGCGGTCGCACCACCAGTTCGTAGGCTCTGGTCCACCCCACGGAGATCGTGCCCCACACCACGTACCCGAGTGGGATGCAGGTGGCCGCGACCAGCAGCGTGACCGTCGCCGACACCAGCGGACCGGGACGGGCGTCCGGTCGTGACCGCGACGCCCCTGCCGCGCGCCGCGTGGCGGGCGGCGGTGGCGTGGCGTCGGTTCGACCGACCGGGGGAGCGACCACCTACAGCAGGCCTGCCTTCGTCATCAGATCGGTCACCTGCTGCGCGTTCAGCGTCGACGGGTCGACCTTGGGCGCCTGCAGCGAATCAAGCGGTGGCAGAGCCGGATTGGCCGGCACGCCGCTGGCAACGGGGTACTCGAACGAAGTGCCCTTCTCGAGGACCTCCTGGCCGGCCTTGCTCGTCACGAATTTGATGAACTGCTGTGCCTGGTCGGCCTTTTTGCTCGACTTGAGCACACCGCCACCGGAGAGGCTGATGAAGGCGCCGGGATCGTCGTTCTTGAAGAAGTGCAGGGCGGTGTCACCGCTGCCTTCCTTGGTCTTGGACTGATCGCGGAACCAGTAATAGTGGTAGATGATGCCGCCGTCCACCTCGCCGGCGTTGACGGCCTTCATCGTCGCGATGTTGTCGTTGTAGATCTTCGCGTTGGCCTTCATTCCCGCCAGCCACTGGGCGGTGGCCGCCTCGCCCTCGAGTTGCAGGTACGCCGACACGATGGCCTGGAAGTCCGCTTTGGCCGGAGCGCCGCCCCATCGCCCCTTCCACGCGGGCAGCTCGAGGTCGGTCATCGACTTCGGCAGCTGGTCGGGCCGCAGCCTGTCCTTGTTGTAGACGAAGACGGTGCTGCGCGCGGCGACGCCGGTCCACTTGCCGGTCGACGGGCGGTACTGCGCAGGCACCTGATCCAGCGTGTCGGCGTTCAGGTCGGCGAACAGACCCGCTTTCTCCACCGCGGCCATGGCGGGGGAGTTCTCGGTCAGGAACACGTCGGCAGGCGATCCATCGCCCTCGGCGACCAGCTGATTGCCCAGTTCGGTGTCGCCGCCCTGCCGGTAGGCGACCTTGATTCCGGTCTCCTTGGTGAAGGCGTCGATCCATTCTTTGGTCAGGGACTCGTGCTGGGCGTTGTAGATCAGCAGTTCGTCGTTCTCACCCGAACTCGAGCACGCGGTCATGCCGAGCACGACGGCAACTGTCGAGGCGAGGGCGGCGATCCGGCTCCAACGCATGCAGGCGATCCTTTCCCGCGCCGAACCGGCGCTTTAGCTGAGGGTTACCTAATGAAGATACCCGTAGTCGCGTTCCCGAAGTGCGGACCCATCGCCAATTGCGGAACTATGGAGCAGCTGTGATTCCGCTGGCACTCCCGTTATCCGCGCGGGCGTGACAGACTTCGGCAGGCTGGCCTGCACCGACACGAGGGGTACGACCCGATGACCTGGACTGAGAACCTGACGCGCGGCGCAGTGGCATGCGCCGTGGCCTCGGCGCTGTGCGCCTTGGCCGCTGCGACCGTGCTGCCCGCGGCGAACGCCGCCCCGTGCACCGCGAGCGGCCTGGCCTCGACGGCGAGCGGGGTGATGTCGGAGGCGGGTTCGTACCTGGCCGCCCACCCGGGCGCCGACGACGTGTTGACGCAGGCGGGTTCTCAGCCGACGGATGAGGCGAAGGCCAACGTGCAGAACTACTTCATGGCACATCCGGGGGAGTTCCTCGACTTGAAGCGCATCGCGCAGCCGCTGACCGACCTGCGGGCCCAGTGCGGGGTGGCGGTGTCACCCGGTCAGCTGGCTGCGTTGGTCGAGTCGTTCCAGTAGGACCTACATGCGGCCGTGTCGGCTGCGGACGAAGCTGTATGCGCCGAAGGCGGCGATGCCGAGCGCGGCCAGGATCAGCAGGATCTTGCCGAACGGCGCCTCGCCGAGCGTCTTGACTGCGGCGTCGAGGCCTGCGGCCTTCGACGGGTCCGCCCGCAACGAGGCGACGATCACCAGCAGGCCCGCGCCTGCCAGCACCAGCCCCTTGGCGACGTAGCCGGTGACCCCGACGGCCGTGACGCCGGTGCCGCCGGAGACCTGCAGATCCTTGAGGAACTTCTGGGATGCGCCCTTGTAGACGTGGTAACCGCCGACGACGGCCACGCCGAGGCCGATGACGACGAGCAGGGCCTTGCCCCAGCCCGATTGCATGAGCTGTGCGCTCAGCCCGCTGTTCTGCTGGCCGCTGCTCTGGCCGCTGCCCATCGCGAATTTGAGCGCGGAGAACGCGATCGCGAAGTTGACGGCGGCCAGGCCGAGCGCCTTGACGCGCTTCCAGGCGGC
Organism: Actinomycetes bacterium; assembly: GCA_023415515.1. Lineage (GTDB taxonomy): Bacteria > Actinomycetota > Actinomycetes > Mycobacteriales > Mycobacteriaceae > Mycobacterium. The sequence continues at coordinate 22,993 of JAEZKH010000237.1, read as the reverse complement.
CGAGTCGTTCTGCTGCTTCGCCGCCCCGTACTTCTCACCGGGCTTGGCGCCGATGACGGCTTCGGCGACGCGCCAGAGGCCGAGGGCGAAGAGACCGATCGCGGCGATCCAGAGCATCACAGCGCCGCCGGGCTGTCCGGCGAGGGTGCTCAGCGCACCGGATTGGTCGGCGTTGCCGCCGGATCCGAACGCCAGCCGCAAGATGATGAAGGCGACGAGCAGGTGAAGGACACCGCTGGCAGCGAACCCGGCGCGCGCGGTGTACTCGAACGCCTTGCTGTCGGTCGCGCGGTCGACGGCTCCGTGCACTGTCGAATTGGTCATCTTCGACCTCCTTTGCTCGGTGGGTGTACCCAATTTTTGACGGCGGCGAAACACCGTCCGCGTGCCGTAGCGTGTCCGCGGAGGAGCCTGCGCAGTGACGTTGACGATCGTGTTCGCCGTGCTCTTCTCTGCATTGCTGCACGCGACGTGGAACTCGTTGGCGCACGCGGTATCCGACCGTCTGGTGGGCTTCGCGCTGATCGGCGTGGCCGACATGTCGGGTGGTGCGGTGATGGTGGCGTTGGCGGGTCTGCCGCCGCCTGGCGCCTGGCCGTTCGTCATCACCTCGGCGGCACTGCACGTGGCGTACAACCTTCTGCTGCTCGCGAGCTACCAGTTGGGGGAGTTCAGCCAGATGTACCCGCTCGCGCGCGGCACCTCGCCGTGGGTGGTGGCGCTGGTATCGGTCGTTGTGCTCGGTCGAGAGCTGCCGGCGGTCGAACTCGCCGGAGTGCTCGCGGTGTCGGCCGGCCTCACTGCACTGGTGTTCATCGGCGGGCGACCCCGCCGCGAGGATCTGCCCGCGATCACGGCGGCGGTGCTCACCGGCTTGGCGATCGCGTCGTACACCGTCGTCGACGGCCTCGGCGTGATGCAGGCGCCGCTGTTCGCCTACACCGGGTGGATGTTCCTCCTGCAGGGCCCGCCTATCGCGATTCTCGCGGTCGTGCGTCGCGGACGTCGGCTTCCCGGTGCGATCCGCGCGTCGGCGCTGCCCGGGTTGGCCGGCGGCGTCATCTCGATCGCCGCGTACACCATCGTGTTGTGGGCGCAGACCAGCGGCGCATTGGCGCCGATCGCGGCGCTGCGCGAAACCAGCATCGTCTTCGGGGCGCTGATCGGTGCGGTCTTCCTCGGCGAGAAGCTCGGAGCGCGCCGTGCGATGGCAGCCGTCGTGGTGCTGGCCGGCGTGGTGCTGATCAGTCTGCCGTGAGCGCGGCGATGGCGTCGAGCAGTTCGGCCACCCTCTTCGGCTCGGTGAGCATCAGGTCATGGCCGGTGTCGATGTCCCACACCCGGCCGTCGGCCTTCTCCCGGATCCGCTCGACGTTGCGCAGCGACAGAAACATCGTCGTGCTGATGTGTGACTGCGGAACCGCTTGCAGCGCTTGCGGATTGGTGAGAACAAGCGGTTGCTGGAAGCATCGCACGGGATGGGGCGTCAGCCGCGCGCGCAGCCAGTCCAGCGTGTCGGGATCCACCACTCCGTAATAGGGCAGCGTGTCGTCGCTGGGAAAAAGGCACATCGCGACACCGTCGACGACCCGGGTGTCCAACTGCGCGGCCGCCATGAACGGACCCGCGATGTCCATCATCGACTGCCCGTCCTCGGGTTCCATCGAGTCCAGGTACACGCGATGGCCCACGCGGTCGTACGCACGGTCGGCGGCCCCGGTGATGACCGCGCCGCCGTAACTGTGGCCGGCCAGGATCACGTCGTGCAGATCCTCGTAGTGCAACACGGCGACGATGTCCTCGATATGGCGGTCGAGGTCGACGTCGGCCCGGAACAGGTGGGCCCGTTCGCCCAGGCCCGTCAGCGTCGGCGTGTACACGTCGTGGCCGCTGTCCCGCAGCAGCCGAGCCAGCGGCCGGAAGCACCATCCGCCGTGGGCGCCGCCGTGGACCAGAACGAAAGTCGCGATCGGGACACGACGATATCGATTCTCGCCGCAGTCGGGCTGCAGTACGTGCGCGTCGAACGGTTTTGCCGGAGGTCTTGCTCGAGGTCAACGACCGCGCCCGACGGCCGGATTCGAGACTTGTCATTCCCGCCGCCATGACCGTCCGAAGATAGTTGGTGGTCTAAGCCGCGCTCAAAACGTGACGCCCACCGTCCTTTTCGACGGAATAGGTAGGCAACAGCCGCATTCGGCGACCGACTGGGACCTTTCCTTGACAGACCTTCTGCTGAAGAGCAGCATGACGTAGGTCACTTTGGAAAAGCTTTCCAATATATGGAGTGCGTCGATGTCCTTTGATGCTCGATCCGCAGTCACCGCGGACGCCAACCTGCTGACGCGCCTTGACCGGGCACCGGTCACCGCCACTTTGCGTGTCGGCATCAGCGTGGTCGTTCTCGTCTGGTTACTCGAATCGTTCGACATCGGGTTGGTGAGCGTGCTGATCCTTGTTCTCGGGCCACATTGGGATCTGTCTGCGGGCGAGATCGGGCTGCTCGGCGCGTCCGGCACGGTCGGTCTTCTTCTCGGAATGCTCCCTGCAGGCAGGCTCGCAGATCTGTACGGCCGCAAAAGGGTGCTTCTGGTGGGTACCGCGGTGTTCGCGATCTTCACATTGCTGTGCGCGTTCGCCCCGAATCTCGGCGTGCTGCTCGCATTGCGGACGATCGCTGGCCTCGGGGAAGGCGCCATTTTCCCAGTGCCCTACCTGATGATCTCTGAGCTTGTGAACAAAGAGGCGCGTGGCCGGATCATGGGCTATGCGCAATGGGTTCTCAACGCTGGATACACCCTTCCGGCACTCGTTGGCCTATGGGCAGTCAGTGCGTTCGAGACCGACTGGTCGTGGCGCGTGCCGTGCCTGATCGGTGGTCTTCCGCTGTTGCTGGTGCCGGTGCTCGCCAAGTGGGTGCCGGAGAGTCCGCGGTTCCAGTTGCGCAGGGCCGAGAGGCTCGGCACCGCGGATGACCGAGACGACGTGCGCGAGCTCGTCATGCAGATCGAGAAGGAAGCCGGCATCGCGCACGACGACGAGATCGTCGATCCGGACATTCTGGCAGTCCTCGAACAAACCTCAGACGGCGAGTCGATGCGAATGCGTCGACTATTGAAGGCGCCCTACCTTCGGCGCAGTCTGATTGCGTACGCGGCACTGACATCGTCGTTCATCGTTTGGTACACCATGCTGACATACGCGCCGAAGATCTTCGGCTTGCTGGGAGCCACAAAGACGAACTCGCTGCTCTATACCGGCGTGATGATGTTCATCTCCGCTTTCGGCGTCTTTTATGAGGGCAAGTTCGCGGACATCAGGGGCCGAAAGCCGGTCTTCGCTCTGTACATGGTGTTAGCGGCCGCCGGTCTGATCCTCCTGACGTTGCAGCCGGTTGTCGGTATGGCCGTAGTGGTCATTGGGGTGTTCGCGACCGCGTGGTTCGGGTTAGGGAGCTTCGCCATCCCGAAGATGTACATGGCGGAGCAATATCCGACTCGGCTGCGCGGTCTGGGGACCAGCGTCGGTGAGATGATCAGCCGAGGCCTCACTGGCGGTGTTCTTGTCGCGTTCCTTCCCAGTCTCTTCGATGGATTCGGCGTTACGGCGGTGCTCACGGGTGCGGCGCTCGCGATGGTGCTGTTGGCGGCACCGATGTTCTTCTTCGGGCAGGAGACATGCGGTCGCAATATGGAGGACCTCGGGACCAGCATCTCGGCAAAGAGCCGAAAAGCCCAGAATGCACCGGCAGAACTCGATTGACCCAGACGAAGGGCCTGTGACCGAACCGCTCACCATCGCAGGCGCTGGGCGTCGGCTGCGCCGCGGAGAGATCACCTGTGTCGAACTCGCCGCCTCTCATCTTGCCCGAATCGCCGCACTCGAACCGAGTCTGCATGCCTTCATCGAGATCGCAGACGAGTTTGCAATGCACCAGGCGGCTGCGCTGGACGCCGAACTGGCGGCTGGGGTCGATCGCGGTCCGCTGCACGGTATTCCGATCTCGGTGAAGGATCTGTTGGACGTCGCCGGCATGCGTACGACTGCGGGTTCGCGCGCACGCGCAAACGTCGCCCCCGCGGCAGCCGACGCCGCTGTTGTCCGCAGGATGCGCGATGCGGGCGCCGTATTCCTCGGCAAGAACAACCTCGCCGAGTTCGCCGCGGACATGACGGGACTCAACGAAACGTTCGGCGACATGTGCAACCCGTGGAACGTCGACTACTCGGCGGGCGGCTCATCGGGAGGCACCGCTTCAGCGGTCGCATCAGGGATGTGCCTTGCCGGCATCGGCACCGACACCGGTGGTTCGATCCGCTTCCCGGCCAGTGTCTGTGGCGTCGTAGGCGTGCGCCCGACGTACGGGGCCGTCGATTCTTCAGGTGCTTTCGCACGTGCCCCGACCCTGGACGCGGTCGGCCCTATCGCACGGACTGTGGACGACGCGTCAGCACTGCTGACCGCGATGACGAGCCGCGCTGTGGCTGAAGGTGAGCGGGTCGGCCCGGGTCTTGACGGCGTGCGCCTTGGGCTGATCGAGGGCATTTCGCTGAGCGGCCTGGACCCGGATGTCGAACGTTCAGTGTGCCGGGCCATCGACGGCCTCACCACAATCGGCGCCGAGGTTCGTTGGGTCGCAATCTCGGAATTCCGGACGACGTTGGCGCCGCACAGGCTCCTTGACGTTCTGATGTATGAATTTCACACCGTGATGCGCGAGCTGGCGGTGAGTCCGTGCGAGTCTGAGCTGCTGGGACCTGTTGTGTGCGACAACCTCGAACGTGGCGCTGCGGTGAGCCCGGACTGGTACGAGCATGCACTCAGCGAGAGGGCGGCGCTGCAGTCGCGGGTGGGTGACTTCTTCGACTTGGTGGACGTCCTCGTCACACCGACCCAGCCGGCCGGACCCCTGCGGTTCGGCGCGGGGCCAGAGGAGCTCGAACGCGTGCGACGCTTCCTGCTGCCGACGAGTTACCTTGGACTGCCCTCTGTTTCAGTCCCGTGCGGCAGGTCCGATGAAGGTCTCCCGATGGGATTGCAGGTGATCGCCAACTACCACGACGAGGCGACAATGCTGCGCGTTGCGCGCGCTGTCGAGCTCCTGGTCGGCTGGGAGTGCCTACCGGCACAACGCCAAGCGATCCGCTAGCGGTGCCGTCACAGCGGGTCCGGGGGCAGCAGCGCGGCAATCTCATGCGCTGCCCTACGCAGCATCGGCACTGCGCGTTTGAGTTGAGCGTCGGTCATCCGCACGGCGGGACCCTGCAAGGCCATTGCGGCGAGCAGGTCACCTTCAGGCGAAATGATCGGGACCGCCACGCAACGCACGCCCTCGATCGCCTCTTGCTCGTCGACGCTGTACCCACGCCTGCGGATCAGGTGCAATTCTTTGCGCAGCGCCGTGGTGGCGGTGATCGTGTTCTTCGTCAGCCGTTTCAGTGGCGTGCGGAGATCAGCGACTTCATCGTCGATCGAACGAGGGCCGTAGGACAGCGTTGCTTTGCCCATGGCGGTGGCGTGAACGGGTAGCCTGCTGCCCGGCGCCTGGGAGATGCGCAACAGTTGCTTGGACTCGACGCTGGCGAACACCACCATTTCGGCCCCGTCACGCACACCCAGATTGACCGACTCGCCCGATTCGTCGCGGAGGCGTTCGATCACTGGCTTGGCGCGGTCGAGACCTAGCCGTCGGTTGGCCGCATGGCCGAGTAACACGGCGCTTCTTCCGAGCGTGTAACGCTCGCTGGCCACGTCCTGACTCATATAGCCCTCCTCGACCAATGCGCGCACGATCCGATGGACGGTGCTGACGCTCAGAGACAGCTGTCGCGCGATGTCGGAAATGCCGAGATCGCCTTCGGACTCACGGAACAGGGTGAGTACCGCAAGAGTGCGGCTGATCGCCTGTGTTCCGACAGTTGCCGACGTCGTGCTCATGTTCATCGAGAGCGAGCACCTCCATCTTCGAGTCGACGCCGAGGCCGTTGGGCTTGTGTGAGCGTACATCTCAGTCCACCTGCTGATACAGCGCGCGGACCGGGAGTGACGATTGAAGCGGCCGAGCCCTCGTCTTGACATCCCGGGCGAGCGGGACAAGACTCGATTATGGAAAGCCTTTCCAGAAATGTGTTTCACCCGTCTCCAATCGCCTGGAAGGTGGAGAGCAGATGCCGGACCTGTCGTTCGCCGAGGTCGGACGGATCCTTCGGTTACTCGAGTCGATCGACGCGTCCGAGGTCGATCTCGAGTGGGGCGACCTCAGGTTGAGCGTGCGGCACGGCGACCGACGTCCGAATGACAGTGGCAAGGCCGACTCGCCGGTCGACGGCGAAATCAGAGCAGCGGCTGACCAATTCGGTTCACCACCCAACCATAGATCCGATGTGCCCGCCGGTTCCACGTCGCAGACAGCCGACCGCGCTGACGAATCGCGGGGCGTTCCCGATCACTGGGTGGCGATCACCGCACCGATGGTCGGCACGTTCTACCGGTCTCCCAAGCCGGGCGAACCTCCATATGTGGAGACAGGCGACGTCGTCGCGGCCGGCGATGCTGTCGGACTCGTCGAGGTGATGAAGCTGTTCACCGAACTCAAGACCGAGACAGCGGGGAAGGTCGCAAGAATCGACGTCGACGACACCTCGCTTGTGGAGTTCGGTCAGCCGTTGATCTGGATCGAGCCGGCATGAGCGCGAAGAAGATGCGTTATATCGACGTCACCACCCGTGACGGTCACCAGTCGTTGTGGGCGACCAGGATGACGAACGCGATGATCATGCCGATCGCCGAGCAGATGGACCGTATCGGGTTCGACTGGATCAATCTAGAGGGTGGCGCCGTCTTCGACGTTTGCGTGCGCTTCCTCCACGAGGACCCGTGGGAGCGGATGCGACTTTTCGCCGAGCGTGTCAGAACAACCCCGAGCGACATTATGACGCGCGGGCAGAGCCTGTTCACCTTCCGGTTCTTCGCCGACGACGTCGTCGACCTGACCATTCGGCGAATTCGCGCCAACGGTATGCGTCGCATCACGGTCTACGACGCGCTGAACGACACACGCAATCTGGAGGCGTCGGTACGCGTGGGCAGGGACGAGGGCCTGCACGTGGCCGCTGCGCTCGTCTACACCAGCTCGCCGGTGCACACCGACGAGTACTACCAGCGCGTCGCGAGTGAGTTGGTCGGTCTCGGCGCCGACACGGTGATGATCAAGGATCCGTCGGGTCTACTGCTTCCGGAACGGGTGCGTACTCTCGTGCCCGCACTCAAGGCCGTGATCGGCGGTGTGCCGCTCGAACTTCATTCCCACTCGCTGTCAGGGATGGCCGAGCCGTCCTACCTCGAGGCGGCACGCCTCGGGGTCGACGTCCTGCACACCGCAAGCGACCCGCTCGCCGGAGGCGCATCTCTGCCGTCGACCGAATACTGCGTCCGCCACTTGGCGAAAGAGGGCATCGAAAGTGGCCTCGACCGCGACGGGCTTGCGGCGATGACGGACTACTTCACCGGCGTCGCGCATCGGCACGGGTTTCCGCTTGCCGTCCCGAACCGGTTCGATCCCGATCTCTACCGGCATCAGGTGCCCGGCGGGATGATCTCCAACCTCCGCACCGATCTGAAGCGCATGGGCCTCGAGGATCGCCAAGCTGAGATACTCGAAGAGGCTGAACAGGTCCGAATCGACCTCGGCTACCCGATCCTGGTCAGTCCGTTCGCGCAATACGTCATCGCGCAGGCCATGCTCAATGTGCTTGGCGATGAGCGGTATTCGACCATCCCGGACGAGGTCGCGAGATACGTACGCGGGTATTACGGCCGATTGGCAGGCACAGTCGACCCCAATGTCGCCGACCGCGTCTTCGCGACGGGGGAATCAGAGCCGTTCCAGGGCAGGGCAGGCGAGGCCATCCCGCCGGCGCTGCCCGAACTCCGCCGTGAGCGGGGACCATTCGACTCCGACGACGACTTGTTGCTGGCCGCGTTCTACTCCGACCAGGAACTCACCAACCTCAGGCAGGCGAGCATGGAGGCGAAGCCGCCATATGAATCGGCCGTCGATCCGCTGGCACACCTGCTCGACAGCATGCGCCGGGGACCTGTCGGACAGACGGTCAATCTGTCGCGTCCGGGACTGCGGTTGAGCGTGGTGCGCTGAGGATGCCCGGCTTACAGCGACTTCTCGTCGCCAACCGGGGCGAGATCGCCGTGCGTGTGATCCGCGCCGCACGTGACCTCGGCATCGAAACCGTGTCCGTGTATTCCGCCGCCGACCGGTATGCCCGTCATGTCACGCTCGCCGATCGTTCGGTGCTGATCGGACCACCGGCATCTTCTGCCAGCTACCTCAACCGCGAGGCGCTTGTCCACGTGGCCGAGGCGACAGGATGTGACTCCGTTCATCCCGGCTACGGGTTTCTCTCGGAAGACGCAGCGTTCGCGCGGGCAGTCGGATCGGCAGGACTGATCTGGGTGGGTCCCGATCCGGAGACGATCGCCCAAATGGGGGACAAAGCACGCGCGCGGACTCTCGCTGCCACCGCCGGGGTGCCGATCGTGCCGGGATCAGAAGGAATACTGAGAGACGACGCGCAGGCGCTGCGCTTCGGCCGGAACCACGGATACCCGCTGCTGCTCAAGGCGAGCGCAGGCGGGGGCGGCAAGGGGATGCGGGTCGTCGAGCGCGAAGACGACCTGATAGCTGTGCTCGCACTCGCGCGGCAGGAGGCTGCCGGTGCGTTCGGCGATGACGGCATGTACGTCGAGCGGTATCTCCCGGCCGTACGCCACGTAGAGGTTCAGGTGCTGGGCGACCACTATGGGGGTCTGGTGTCGCTGGGCGAGCGCGATTGTTCGCTGCAGCGCCGTCACCAGAAGGTTGTCGAGGAGGCGCCGGCGCCGGCGCTGGCCGAGTCCGTCAGGCGCGAGCTTTCCGACACCGCGGTGCGGTTGGCTGCTGCTGCCCACTATCGCAGCGCAGGAACCGTCGAATTCCTTCTGGATGTGACAACGGGTGGGTTCGCGTTCATCGAGATGAATACCCGGATCCAGGTCGAGCACCCTGTCACCGAAGAGATCACCGGTGTCGACCTTGTTGCCTGGCAGTTGCGCGTTGCGGGTGGAGAGACCCTCGCCGGCCTCGACGCGTCTTTGTCGCGCGGGCACGCTATGGAATTTCGCGTCACAGCGGAGGATCCCGGTTCCGACTTCCGGCCCACGCCGGGACGAATCGCGGTGTTCGAACCGCCGGCAGGACCGGGGATCCGTTGTGACACACACTGTTACAGCGGGTGGGAGGTATCGCCGTACTACGACTCGCTACTGGCGAAGCTGGTCGTTCACGGCACCGACCGGGAGCAGGTGATCCGTCGCGCACGCCGCGCGTTGCACGAGTTTCGGGTCGACGGCATCCCGACGACCCTTCCCTTCCACCGCTGGGTTCTCGATCAGCCCGAGTTCCTCGACGCGGCGCACACGACGTCTTTCCTCGCCGACCGGCTACCGGTCGGGCACTACCGACAGGAGGCAATGACATGACCACTCCGGCGATCATCACCGTCGCGATCACGGGTGCTGTGCCGACCACACGCGACAACCCGGCGGTTCCTGTGGTGCCGGAAAACCAAGTGGCTTCGGCCATCGAGGCTTTCGAAGCGGGTGCCACCGTATGCCACGTGCATGTGCGCGACGCCGATGAGCGGCCGGGGTCGGACCCCGCGCTGTACGCGGAGGTGCAACGCGGCATCCAGGAAGCCTGCCCGGAAATGATCGTGCAGATGTCCACGGGCGCGCGCGGCCGGTCAATCGAAGAGCGCTTCGCCTGCCTGGCGCTACGGCCGGAGATGGCGTCCTTCTCGACCGGATCGGTGAACTTCCCGACCGGCATCTACGAGAACCCGCCGGATGTCGTGGAGGACATCGCGGCCCGCTTCCTCGATCTCGGCATCAGACCGGAGATCGAGGTGTTCGACCTCGCAATGCTTTACAAGGCAGCCGACCTGCTGGAGCGCGGCCTGCTGGCACCAGGACCTCAGGTGCAGTTGGTGATGGGCATAAAGAACGCCTTGCCGCCGCGGGAGTCCCTGGTTGACTTCTTCGTCTCCGAGATCAGCGTGTTGATGCCGGAGGCAACATGGACGTGCATGGCCACCGGCAGGCACCAACTCGAGGCCAACCGCTGGGCACTGGCGCGCGGCGGTCATGTCCGTACCGGCCTTGAGGACAACATCTTCTACAGCAAGGGTCGACTGGCTGCGTCGAATGCCGAGCTGGTTGCTCGGGTTGCGGACCTCTGCGCAGAATACGGCCGGCATCCGGCCTCGCCAGCGGAGGCGCGTGAGTTGCTTCGGCTGCCGCTCGGCGCGGCAACGGCACAGGGTTGACCGACACACCGTGATCAGCCGGCCTGTGGATCGGCTCCGCACTGTGGACAACTTCGAGCGTCTCGGATGGTTTGTCGGCGGTTGACCGCAGTCTGTCGCCATGACCACATGGAGCCGCGCCGAGATAGGCGCGTTCGGCGAACAACTCGCGGTGGATCACCTGAGGGCGCTTGGACTCGAGGTGCTCGACCGCAATTGGCGGTGCCGCTACGGCGAACTCGACGTGATCGTCGCCGACCGAGCGACGGGCACGGTGGTGTTCGTCGAAGTGAAGACCCGCACGAGTGATCAATTCGGGGGAGTGCAGCAGGCCGTCACGCCGGACAAGGTGCGCCGGCTGCGCAGGCTCGCCGGGTTGTGGCTCGCCGGCCAGGACGGTGGCTGGTCAGGTGTGCGTATCGATGTCGTCGGGGTCCGCATCGGTCGGCGGCGTGAACCCGAGATCACCCATGTGCAGGCGGTCGGCTGATGCCGCTGGGTCGGGCGTTCTCGGTGGCCGTGCGCGGACTGGAGGGCGAGATCGTCGAGATCGAAGCGGACATCAGCAACGGTTTGCCCGGTGTGCATCTGGTCGGGCTGCCCGACACCGCACTGCAGGAGTCGCGTGACCGCGTCCGTGCCGCGATCACCAACTGCGGCAACGAGTGGCCTCAGACGCGGCTCACGCTCGCCCTTTCCCCTGCGACGCTTCCGAAGATGGGCTCGGTGTACGACTTGGCGCTGGCCGCTGCGGTGCTGTCCGTGCACGGCAAGCAGGACTGGGGGCGACTCGAAAAGACGCTGCTGCTAGGCGAATTGGCACTCGACGGCCGGGTGCGCCCGGTCAAGGGAGTGCTCCCCGCGGTACTGACCGCCAAACGCCAGGGCTGGACTGCGGTGGTGGTTCCGGTCGGCAACCTCGCCGAAGCGAGCTTGATCGACGACATCGACGTGCTCGGGGCGCGGACGCTGGAACAACTGGTGGCATGGCTCGCGGGCGAGGGTGGGTTGCACGAGCGCGTCGAAACACGAGCGCCGACGGTCGAGCGGCAGATCGATCTCGCCGACGTGGTCGGCCAGAGCCACGCCAGGTATGCCGTGGAGGTCGCCGCGGCGGGTGCGCACCACCTCGCGCTCACCGGTCCGCCCGGTGTCGGGAAAACGATGCTGGCACAACGCCTTCCCGGCCTGTTGCCTGAACTGTCGCCGGCCGAGTCGCTGGAGGTGACGGCCATCCATTCAGTGGCGGGCCTGCTGGCCGATGACACGCCGCTGATCACCCGACCGCCGTTCGTTGCGCCACACCACACCTCGAGCGTGGCCGCGTTGGTCGGCGGCGGGAGCGGGATGGCAAGGCCGGGAGCGATCAGCCGGGCACATCGCGGCGTGCTCTTCCTCGACGAATACGCCGAGATCGGCAATCGAGCACTCGAGGCGCTGCGGACTCCGTTGGAAGACGGGCAGATCCGACTGGCCCGACGCGATGGCGTTGCGACGTATCCGGCGCGTTTCCAACTCGTGCTCGCGGCGAACCCGTGTCCGTGTGCGGCGCCCGACCCGAAGGACTGCCTCTGCTCCTCCAGCGCGAGGCGACGGTATCTGTCGAAGCTGTCCGGGCCGCTGCTGGACCGCGTCGATCTGCGCGTCGAGATGCATCGCGAGAACGCGCGAGCCTTCGAAGCCGACGGCGCGGAGTCCACGGAAGCGGTGCGCGACCGCGTCCACGCAGCGCGTGCAGCGGCGGCCGAGCGTTGGCGTCCATACGGGATCGGGACCAACGCCGAGGTGAGCGGTGTTCTCCTGCGTCGCAAGTTTCGGCTCAGCCAGGAGGTGATGGCTCCTGTGCGCACCGCCGTCGACCGCGGCGTGTTGAGCCTGCGCGGGTGCGACCGGACGCTGCGGGTCGCATGGACGCTCGCAGACCTGGCCGGGCGCACCTCGCCGGGCAAGGAGGATGTCGCGACAGCCATGAGTTTTCGCGAAGCCGGTGGTGTGCGATGACCGACGATGCGCGCCGTGCGCTGGCGTATCTGTCGCGGGTGGCCGAGCCGCCATGCCCACCACTGACAGCTCTCGTGCGCCGGATGGGTGCGATCGAGGTGGCGAGGCTGGTCAAGGCGGGCGCAGTCGACGCCGAGCTGGCTTCGCGCACCGAAGCCCGTCGCGGAATCGACTGCGCGGCAGAAGATCTCGATATCCTGGCCCGCCGCGGCGGCCGCTTGATCACCGCCGATGACGACGAGTGGCCGCTGTTGTCGTTCACCGGCTTCACCGGCGTGGATCACCGGATGCGGCCGGAGGCACATCCGCCCTTGGCTTTGTGGGCCATCGGTCCGGCGCGCGTCGACGACGTCGCACAGCGCGCCGCGGCGATCGTCGGGACGCGGGCGTGTACGGCCTACGGCGAGCATGTCGCGGCCGAACTGGCCGCCGGTCTTGTCGAGCGCGATGTCGCGGTGGTGTCCGGTGGCGCTTACGGCATCGACGGCGCCGCCCACCGCGCAACACTGGCCACCGACGGCGTCACCGTCGCGGTGCTCGCGGGCGGAATCGACGTTCCGTATCCGTCCGGCCACACCGCGCTGCTGCACCGGATCGCCGAAGAGGGTTTGCTTCTCAGCGAGTACCCGCCCGGTGTGCGCCCGGCGCGCCACCGGTTCTTGACCCGCAACCGACTGGTCGCCGCGCTGGCGGGCGCGACCGTCGTCGTCGAGGCAGGCGCCCGCAGCGGCGCGGCGAACACCGCGGCGTGGGCACGGGCGTTGGGCCGTCCGGTGTGTGCAGTGCCGGGGCCGGTCACGTCGGCGGCGTCGGTCGGGTGTCACGCCCTGTTGCGTAACGACCAGGCGAACATCGTCACCCGAGCCGCTGACGTCGTCGAGCTCATCGGTCACGTCGGCGAACTCGCCCCCGATGAGGCACGGCCCGAATCGATGCTCGACGGCCTCGACGAGGCCGGGCGGCGGGTGTACGACGCGTTGCCTGCCCGCGGTCGCCGCACCGTCGACCAGATCGCGGTGACCGCAGGCCTGCCTGCGACCCAGGTGCTCGGCCCGCTGTCGATGCTCGAGGTGTGCGGCTTGGTCACCAGGGTGGACGGTTACTGGAAGCTCTGTAGGCCAGGGTCGTAGGAGACCACGGAACAGCTTCCGCCCGTACCATTGTTGAGTCTGGCTAAGAATTGACCGCACGGAATGTGGAGGAACAGTGGCAGGACGTCCGGTGCACACCTTCGAAGTGCTGCGCACAGAGCAGCTGACACCGCACATCGTGCGGGTGGTGCTCGGGGGTGCGGGATTCGACACGTTCACGCCCAACGACTTCACCGACGCCTACGTGAAGGTCGTCTTCGTCAGGCGCGACGTCGACGTGTCTGCGCTGCCCAAACCGCTCACCTTGAACAGCTTCGACGAACTGCCCGCAGAACATCGCCCGACGGTGCGGACCTACACCGTGCGCAGCGTCGATGTCGAGAAGCGCGAACTCGTCATCGACTTCGTGGTCCACGGCGGACACGGTGTCGCCGGCCCGTGGGCCCAAGCCGCCGAACCGGGACAGCCGGCGTATCTGATGGGCCCCAGCGGCGCCTATGCGCCCGACCCGGCGGCTGACTGGCACCTGATGGCCGGTGACGAAGCCGCGATCCCCGCGATCAGCGCGGCGCTCGAGGCGCTGCCCGACGACGCGGTCGGCAAGGTGTTCATCGAGGTGGCCGGTCCGGAGGACGAGATTGCGCTGCAGGCACCCGCCGGTGTCGGCGTGAACTGGATCTATCGCGGCGGCCGCGCCGACCTGGTGCCCGAGCACCTGGCCGGCGATCATGCGCCGCTCATCGCCGCCGTCAAGGAGGCCAACTGGCTGCCCGGTCAGGTCCAGGTCTTCATCCACGGCGAGGCGCAGGCCGTCATGCACAACCTGCGGCCCTACATCCGTAAGGAACGGGGCGTCGAGGCCAAGTGGGCGGCCTCGATATCCGGCTATTGGCGGCGCGGTCGCACCGAGGAAACCTTCAGGCAGTGGAAGCGCGAACTCGCCGAGGCCGAGCAAGGCGCCAACGTCTGACCGGCGGCCTGGCACGCTTGAGCCATGGCATTCGGCGACTACCAACTCGAGATCTACCTGCAGGGCCTGTCCGGCATCGTTCCGACGCTTCCGATGGCGTACGCCGGATGGGAAGCCAGGGCCGAGGCCGCGATGCCGCCGTCGGTATGGTCCTACGTCAACTGCGGGGCGGGTGACGAACGCACCCAGCGCGTCAACCGCACCGCATTCGACAACTGGGGGCTCATGCCGCGGATGTTCGTCGGCGCCAAGGAGCGCGATCTGTCCGTCGACCTCTTCGGGATGAAACTGCCCTCGCCGCTGTTCATGTCGCCGATCGGGGTCATCGGCATCTGCGCTCAGGACGGGCACGGTGACGTGGCGACCGCCCGCGCCGCGGCCCGCACGGGTGTTCCGATGGTCGTCTCGACGCTGACCGAGGACCCGTTGGAGGACGTCGCAGCCGAATTCGGCGACACGCCAGGCTTTTTCCAGCTCTACACCCCTACCGACCGCGACCTCGCCGCCAGCCTCGTGTCGCGCGCGGAGGCGGCGGGATACAAGGGCATCATCGTCACCCTGGACACCTGGGTACTCGGCTGGCGTCCCCGCGACGTGGTGACGGCGAACTTTCCGCAATTGCGCGGCAAGTGCTTGAGCAACTACACCAGTGATCCGGTGTTCCGTGCCGGCCTCGACCAACCACCGGAGGCGAATCCGCAAGGGGCCGTGCTGCGTTGGGCACAGATCTTCGGCAACCCGCTGACGTGGGACGACCTGCCGTGGCTGCGGTCGTTGACCACGCTGCCGCTGATCGTGAAGGGCATCTGCCACCCCGACGACGCGCGCCGCGCGATCGACGGCGGCGTCGACGGCATCTTCTGCTCCAACCACGGCGGACGGCAGGCCAACGGCGGCATCCCCGCGATCGACTGCCTGCCCGACGTCGTGAAGGCCGCCGACGGCGTGCCGGTGCTGTTCGACTCCGGCATCCGCAGCGGCGCCGACATCGTCAAGGCGCTCGCCCTCGGCGCGACCGCGGTCGGCGTGGGCAGGCCGTATGCCTACGGACTCGCGATCGGCGGCACCGACGGCGTCGTGCACGTCCTGCGCACGCTGCTCGCAGAAGCGGACCTGTTGATGGCCGTCGACGGATATCCGACGCTGAAAGATCTCACTCCGGACACGCTGCGGCGCGTCACCTGATCCGTCGTCCGCGCTCTGCGACGGTAGGCACGTGGAGGCGATCATCGAGGAGTTCGACGAGCATCTCGCGCTGGAGCGCGGGCGCTCCGACCACACCCGCCGGGCCTATCTGGGCGACCTGCGTTCGCTGTTCGAGTTCGTCGCCGAGCGCGCGCCCGACGCGCGGCTGAGCAACCTCAGCCTGCCTGTGCTGCGGGCGTGGCTGTCGACGCAGGCCGGTGCGGGTGTCGCCAGGACGACGCTGGCGCGGCGCACCTCCGCGGTGAAGACCTTCACCGCGTGGGCGACGCGACGAGGTCTGCTCGCCACTGATCCGGCTACCCGCCTGCAGGTTCCGAAAGCGCGCAGAACGCTGCCCGCGGTCCTGCGTCGCGATCAGGCCCTCGACGCCATGGCCGCGGCCGATTCCGGTGCGCAGCAGGGCGATCCGATGGCGCTGCGGGATCGGCTCATCGTCGAGATGCTCTACGCCACCGGCATGAGGGTCAGCGAGCTGTGCGGCCTCGACATCGACGACGTCGACCTGCCGCGACGGGTCGTGCGGGTGCTGGGCAAGGGCAACAAGCAGCGCACCGTGCCGTTCGGAGAGCCCGCCGAAGCCGCGTTGACCGCCTGGCTGACGGCGGGACGGCCCACGCTGGCCACCGGCGAATCCGGTGCAGCCCTTCTGCTCGGCGCCCGCGGCCGCCGGCTCGACCAGCGCCAGGCCCGCACCGTCGTGCACCAAACCGTTGCCGCCGTCGACGGCGCACCCGACATCGGACCGCACGGGCTGCGTCACAGCGCGGCCACCCACTTGCTCGAGGGCGGCGCTGATCTTCGCATCGTGCAGGAACTGCTCGGCCATTCGACGCTGGCCACCACCCAGCTGTACACCCATGTGACGGTCGCGCGGCTGCGCGCCGTGCACGACCAGGCCCACCCCCGGGCCTGACCTCGCAAACCTATGTGCCGCAGAAAGTTTGGTAACAGCCGGCGAAATCCTCTGGGGCGGGTTCGGCATACCGCTCGTAGCCGGGCCGCGACTCGTACGGGGATGTGACGGCCGCGAGCAACTGCTCGAGCGGCGCGAGATCGCCCGCGCTGGCGGCCGCAAGCGCCTCTTCGACCAGATGGTTGCGCGGGATGTAGACGGGGTTGACGCGATCCATGAGTTCGGCGTCCGGGCCCAGCGCCCGCCAGCGAGCCACCCAGTCACCCGTCGGCCCGGCCTCACCGCGAGCGGCGGCGGACAACCCGCGGAAGAACGACGTGTAGTCGATGCGCTGCTGCAGAAGGTGTTCGAGTATCTCGTCGGCGAGCGCCCCGACGACCTCGTCGTCCACGTCGGCGGACAACCCGAGCTTGTGCCGCATGCCGGCTGTCCACGCCGCCGCGTACTGCCGAGGGAAGTCCTGCAACGAGGCGGTGGCCGCCGCGATCGCCCGGTCCTGATCCTCCTCGATCAGTGGCAGCAGCGTCTCGGCGAAACGGGCGAGGTTCCACCCGGCCACCGTCGGCTGGTTGCCGTAGGCGTAGCGGCCCCACGAGTCGATCGAGCTGAACACCGTCTTCGGGTCGAAGGTGTCCATGAACGCGCACGGCCCGTAGTCGATGGTCTGGCCGGAGATCGTCATGTTGTCGGTGTTCATCACGCCGTGGATGAAACCGACAAGCATCCACTGGGCGACCAGCCCGGCCTGCGCGCCGATCACGGCGTCCAGCAGTGCCAGATACGGGTTGTCGGCGTCGGCGGCGGCCGGATGATGGCGCGCGATCGCGTGATCGGCGAGGCGACGTAGCACATCGAGTTCACCTCCCGCCGCGGCGTATTGGAAGGTACCGACACGCAGATGGCTCGCGGCGACCCTGGCGAGCACGCCACCGTCGAGCAGCGTGTCGCGTTGCACGGGCCGCCCGGTCGCGACGACGGACAGCGAACGCGTCGTCGGGATGCCGAGGGCATGCATCGCTTCGCTGACGATGTACTCGCGCAGCATCGGGCCGACAGCGGCCAGCCCGTCGCCGCCGCGGGCGAACGGTGTGCGGCCGGAGCCCTTCAGGTGAAGGTCACGCAGCTGTCCTTCGACGTCGACGAGTTCTCCGAGCAGCAGCGCCCGGCCGTCGCCGAGCCGGGGAACCCAGCCGCCGAACTGGTGGCCGGCATAACCCTGCGCAACCGGTTCGGCGCCCGCGGGCAGGCGGGTACCGGTGAGCAGGCCAAGCCCATCTGGGCTGCGCAGCCAGCCGACGTCGAGCCCGAGGTCGGCGGCCAGCGCCTCGTTGAGGATCAGCAGCCGTGGCTGCGGGGTCGGTTCGGCCTTCCAGCGGACCGCCAGTTCTGCCAGCTCGGTGGCGAACCGGTTGCCGAGGGCCACGGTGGTGTCGGGGGCGACGCTCATCTCTTCCAGCGTACGGACACGCGATTGACGGCTGAGGAATCTACAGTGAGGGCTGCGCAGAATGCGGGTCCGAGGGAGTGATGCCATGTCGACGCACGAACCCGCAGCCGACGACGTCGTCCGCGCGGCGAACGCTAGCGCCGCCGCGTGCGCCGCCAACGACGGCGACCGATACTTCGCGTGTTTCGCACCCGAGGCGACGTTCTGCTTCCACACCGAGCCGAGTCGGCTGGACGACCGCGCGAGCTACGAGCGGTTGTGGGGCGAATGGATGACCGACGGTTGGCGGGTGCGGACGTGCACGTCGTCGAATCAACTCGTGCAGACCTTCCCAGGCGGCGCGGTCTTCACCCACGACGTCGCCACGACCGTCGCGACGGCCGATGGGGAGGATTCGACGCGCGAACGCGAGACGATCGTGTTTCGCTTTGACGGCGATCACCTCGTCGCCATCCATGAGCACCTGTCGCCCGCCGCGGGTTGACCGATCCCAGGAGTCGCAGCCATGTCGCTCTACAGCCGCCTCGACCGTCGCCTCGAAGCGCAGGCGGACAACGCAGGCCCGGTCCGCGGCACCCTGTCGCTGACCCGCATCGGCATGATCTGGCTGGCCGCCAACCTGGTCGTCACCACCTTGTTGACCGGCACGCTGCTCGTCCCGGCCGTCGGGTTCGGCACCGCGGTTGCGATGATCGTGCTCGGAACCCTTTGCGGGGCAGTTGTTCTCACCCTCGTCGGCAATATCGGCACTCGGACGGGGCTGCCCACGATGGCCCTGACCCGCGGAGCCTTCGGCACCAGGGGCAGCCTGCTGCCGGTGACGGCCAACGTCATCATCCTGATGGGGTGGAGTTGGGTACAGGCCATGTTGGCAGGCGTCACCGTCGACTACCTGGTCGAGAGCGCGACCGGCTTCTCCAGCCCCGTCCTGTTCTCTGTGCTGTGCCAGACGATCGTGGTGTTGATCGCGATCCTCGGGCACGAAGGCATCGCCAGGGTCGAGCCGTGGCTGGCGGTGCTGATGCTGGCGATCATCGCCTGGATCTTCGTCGTCGCGTACACGTCGTTCGCGCCCGCAGAATTCCAGCGGATCCCGGTCGACGCGTCGATCGGGCTGACGCCGGTGACCGTGCTCGACATCGTCATCGCCACCGCGATCTCGTGGACGGTGCTCTCGGCCGATTTCAACCGGCTCGCGCGCTCGAGCCGGGACGGAATCGTCGGGTCGGGAGTCGGTTACACGTTGTCCACGGTGATCGCGATGACGCTCGGCGTGACCGCGATCGGCTATGTCATCCTGCGCGGCGACGAGGCGATCGCGTTCGATCCGGCCACCGTCGTCGCCGCGTTCGGAGCCCCGCTTGGCATAGTCATCTTCCTGTCGGTGATGGCGACCAACACGATGGTCGTCTACGGCATGACGACGTCGGTGGTCAACGCGCCGGTCGGCGGTCGATTGCGGTTCCTGCCAACGGCGTTGGTGCTCGGGGTGATATCGATCATCGGATCCACCTGGCTTGCGCTGCTTGCGCAGTTCACCGACTTCCTGACGGTGATCGGGGCGTTCTTCGTTCCGGTGTTCGCGATCATGATCGTCGACTATTACCTGGTGAAGCGCTCGGCGTACACCGCAGACATCCTCGACCGCCGTGGTGGCCGCTACTGGTACGCCGCAGGGGTGAACTGGATCGCGGTCGCGGCGTGGGCGATCGGAGCGGTGGCCTCCTATCTGTGGACCTACGTCTGGCCGAGCCCGGTCGGTGCGACCATTCCCGCATTCGTGTTGACGTTCGTGCTCTACCTGTTGGCGATGCTGCCGGAGCGGGCACGTCACCCGCGGGAGACCAGCAGCCATCTCGCCGACGTCGCGCCTGCCGAACCCGCCGATGCGTGACCTCAGCCATCCGGTCGCAACGGGTATGCAGGTGTATCCGGGCGATCCCACGGTCACGATCGAGCCGGCGCTGTTGCTCGCGCGCGACGGCGTCGACGTCGCCGCTCTGCACCTCGGCTCGCACACGGGCACCCACCTGGACGCACCGTCGCACTGCATCGCGGGTGGCCGCACCACGGGGGCAATCGAAATGACCGAGCTCGTCGCCGACGCGCTCGTCGTGCATCTCAGGCCGTTGGCGCCGCGCGCAACCTACGGTCTGGCCGAGATCGCCGACGCATTGCCCGGCGGCGTGCTGCCCGAGACGCTTCCGCCGATCGTGGTCTTCGACACCGGCTGGGCGGGCAAGTTCGGCAGTGATGCCGCGTTCGATCACCCAGCCCTGTCCGTGGACGCCGCAACGGAATTGGTCCGCAGGGGGATGCATGTGCTGACCGTCGACACGCTCAGCCCCGACCTGACCGGGGACCAGCATGCGGGTTTCCCGGTGCACCAGGTCGTGCTCGGTGCCGACGCGCTGATCGTGGAGAACATCTGCAACCTCGACGGTCTCGGTGCGCACGCACGCATCGGCTTCTTCCCGCTGCGCATCGACGCCGACGGCGCACCCGTGCGGGCGGTCGCTTTTTCAGCGTAGTAGCGCAATGACTTTCGCGATGTCGTGCATCGCGGTCGGACGGCCGGGCAGTTCGTCGAAGACGGTCCAGTAACTGACCCCGAACCGCTGTCTGCGTTCGGCCAGCATTTCTGCCATCTGCTCGTGGGTGCCGAGCAGAACGAAGGGTGAATGTAGCAACTGCTCCGGGGATATGGTCCCGCCCAATGACGTTGCCAGCTGCTCGGCGGCACCGTTGCGATCGTCGGTCACGACGACGGCCTGAATCAGCGCATTGAGTTCGATTTCCTCGAACCGCTCACCGGCAGCGTCTCGGACGACCGCGATCCTGTCTTCGAGGCCGTCCGCACCGAAGTGCGTGGCGCGCACGACGGTGGCGTCGTGGTTGTGGGTGATACCCGCCAAGCCGACGGCGTCGGCCATTCGTCCGGCCAGCTGGAGAACACGAGTCCCGTTGCCGCCGATCAGCATTGGGACCCGCCGCTGCGGCGCAGCGACGAGGGCGCCTGCGTCGGCATGCACGGAGTAGTACCGTCCCTGGAAATCCACGGCTTCGCCGTCGAGCAGCGCGCGGATCAGCCGGGCCGACTCCTCCAGCCGCGAAACGCGGACCGCGCCTGCATCGAACACCCGGCCTGCCGCGTCGTATTCGGACTTCATGTGTCCGGCCCCGATGCCGAGTTCGAACCGGCCCCCGGTCACCGTCGCGACGCCCGCCGCCTCGCGCGCGGTCTCCACCGGATGGCGGAAGTCGTTGTTGAGCACCAGGGTTCCCACATGCAGACGTTCGGTTACCACACCCGCCGCGGTCACACCGGTAGGCGCGCGGTCGACGCACCGCGAGCGACCACTCCGGTACGGCAAACCGCGGCGTGTCGCGTGCAGACACGGTCGCTCGCGGGGCGAGTCAGCCCCGGAGTGGCTTGAGGCGGATCGGGGTGGTGACCACGAGCCCGAGCGGGTCGACGTAGTCGGCCTCGGCGGCGGGCCCCCACATCGCGCCCCAATGCAGGCATGCCGGTGCCGCACAGCCCTGGTGTCCTGCGGTCAGCGCCCCCAGCGGGGTGCCTGCGGCCACCGACTGACCTCGCCGCACCGCGGCGGTCACGGGTTCATAGCTGGTCCGCAGCCCGCCGGGGTGCGCCACCGACACGAGGGGTCGGCCCGCCAGGTCGCCGGCGAACACTTCGGTGCCGCTCCGAGCGGCGAACACCGTCTGACCTGGGGTTGCGGCGAGGTCGACGCCGCGGTGACCGCGTTGCCAGTCCGGTGAGGGCGCGTCGAAGGCCCGCACAACCGCAGGTCGCGGCCGTAGCGGCCAGTCCAGTCGGGCCGCGTCGGCCGCCGCGGGTGCCGCACATCCCAACGCGACGAGTGCGAAGATGGTCGTCACACGCATTTGCCCAGCTCAGCGCATCGGCACGGGATCGGGAAGACACAAACCGCCCGTCTGGGGAGCAGCGCGCCGGTGTGGACAAACCACCTGCTTGGACCGTGTAAACTCAGATCCGCAATTCGCGTCAGCGGATTGACTTCGCGCGCCTGCGCCGCAGCCCCGAACGTCGAAGGCTGCATCCGCATGCCGGGCGGTCCCGAGTGGAGACGATCCACCCGGGTCCGGCATGCAGCAGACGCCAGGGACCCGGCATCACCCGACGCCGGGCGAACAACCGACAACGAAAAAGGACATGGCCGAAATGGCTGTTGTGACAATGAAGCAGCTGCTTGACAGCGGCGCTCACTTCGGGCATCAGACCCGACGCTGGAATCCCAAGATGAAGCGGTTCATCTTCACCGACCGCAACGGCATCTACATCATCGATCTGCAGCAGACGCTGACCTACATCGACAAGGCGTACGAGTTCGTCAAAGAGACCGTCGCCCACGGCGGGTCGATCATGTTCGTCGGCACCAAGAAGCAGGCCCAGGAATCAATCGCCGAAGAGGCGACCCGGGTCGGCATGCCGTACGTGAACCAGCGCTGGCTCGGCGGCATGCTCACCAACTTCTCCACCGTGCACAAGCGTCTTCAGCGGCTCAAGGAGCTCGAGACCATGGAGCAGACCGGTGGCTTCGAGGGTCGCACCAAGAAGGAAATCCTGATGCTGACCCGCGAGAAGAACAAGCTCGAGCGCAGCCTCGGCGGTATCCGCGACATGCAGAAGGTGCCGTCGGCGATCTGGGTCGTCGACACCAACAAGGAGCACCTCGCCGTCGCCGAGGCCCGCAAGCTCAACATCCCGATCATCGCGATCCTCGACACCAACTGCGATCCCGACCTCGTCGACTACCCGATCCCGGGCAACGACGACGCCATCCGTTCGGCCGCTCTGCTGACCAAGGTCATCGCCTCGGCCGTCGCCGAGGGCCTGCAGGCCCGTGCCGGTGGCGGCGCCGACAAGCCCGCCGCCGAGGCCGCCGAGCCGCTGGCTGAATGGGAGCAGGAGCTGCTGGCCGGTGCCACCACCGCCGCACCCGAGGCCGGCGCGCCCGAGGC
>JAEZKH010000192.1 GCA_023415515.1 Actinomycetes bacterium | reverse complement strand
CCGTACTGCGACGCGCCGATCCGCCATTGCGACCATGCTCGTCCCCACCACCGCGACGGGCCCACCAGCGCCGCCAACGGGCTCGGGGAATGCGAACGCTGCAACTACACCAAAGAGTCACCGGGCTGGGAAGTCACCGCCAGCACAGACGAAAACGGCCTGCACACAGCAGAATTCGTCACACCAACGGGACACCGCTACCAGTCGACCGCACCGCGGCCACCTGACACACCTCATATTGATGTGAGCGAGTTGGAAGTCAGGATCGGTATCGCGATCGCCGAGCAGGAGGCCGCCTAGCTCGGCGGATACGTGGGGGGCTGCTCCATGCCGGGCGGCGGGGCCGCCGGTGCGAACGCCCACTTGTCGGGGTTGTTCGGTGCGTAGACGACCGGGAACAACTGGCCCATGGTCGGCCATTCGTCGACGTCGACCTCGAGCCGTTGGTACACGACGTGCTCGTTGACGGTCGGCCCGTTGATGACCCCGGTGATCGTGACGAACTGCCTGCCGGTCTCGTTGGGACGTGGACTGACGCCGGTGACGAGCAGCGTGCCATGCGATAGGTCACCGCCGATACCGCGGCGTCGCATGATCCACGGCCCAGCGATGAGCGCCAGTGCGCCGATGAGGAGCAACAGCATGAGGAATTCCCACACACGGCCATCGTAGGGCCGCTCCCCTCGGACTCTCGCTCATTGTTCGTAGTGGTCGATGATCGCGACTTTCTCGGCCGACGCGCTGCGGGAGTCGAATTCGTATCCAAGCCATTCCCTGGCCAGCCGGCGGGCCAGTTCGAGCCCGACCACGCGCTGGCCGAAACACAAGACCTGCGCATTGTTGGAGAGCACGGACCTCTCCACGGAGAAGCTGTCGTGAGCAGTCACGGCACGCACCCCTGGCACCTTGTTGGCGCTGATCGCCACGCCGAGACCCGTGCCGCACACCAACAGCGCGCGGTCGGCCTTCCCTTCGACGATCATTCGGGCAGCCGCAACGGCGACATGCGGGTACGCGGTCCGTTCATCCGCGTCGACTCCGACGTCGGTGACCTCAGCTACGCGCGTATCCCCGCGCAGGTCATCCTTGAGCGCTTCCTTGTATTCGTAACCGGCCTCGTCTGAGCCGACGACGATCCTCAATGCCATCTCAGCTGTCCCTCTTCGCAGTGACAGCGAAGCAGTCCGCGACGACACGCACGCACATCGCAAGTGACGTGGCCCCGGCATCCGGAGTTCCGACGCTGCGCTCGGCGAGCGGGCGGGCACGCCCCACCCTGGGCCGCAAGTCTGCAGTCGATGCGGCGGCAACCTCGGCGATCTCGGCGGCGGCGTCCCAGGCCCTCGGCCATGGTTGGCCATCGGCGACGAGTCGCTGCAATTCGTCGACGAACGGAAGCATCGCGTCGAGCATCGTCTTGTCGCCGGGTGCCGCGCCCCCGAGCCTTTTCACCGCGTTGTACCCGGCACGCATCGCCGCCGCGACAGTCGCGGAATCCGGAGTCCCCGTGTCGCCGAGACATTCGCCGATCGCCCTGAGCATCGCCCCCCACAACACACCGGAGGTCCCGCCGGCCTCGGCCGCCCACCGAGTGCCGGCGGCGATCAGAACCGAGCCTTGGCCCGATCCCGCCTCGACTGCCGACGCGGCCGCTTCCCGGGCGGCTGACGAGCCCTTCACCATGCCCCTGCCATGGTCGCCGTCGCCGGCTACCGCGTCGATGCGACCCAACTCGTCTGCCGCGTCGGCCAACATCCGGGCCATGGCGTCGAGGGCGTCCGCGACCCGTCGTCCGCCGAGACGTCCCTCTGCGTCGCTCACCTCGGACCGTCGCCGCACCGCGTCCGTCGACTCCACCCCGACGGTGGTCCTCCTGACACCGTCTACGGCCGTCGCCGCACCCTTTCGGTAGGCCGGCGTGTCGGCCGGTGCGCGCCAATACCTTTCGAGCTCGTCATCGAGCCACATGACTGTCAACGAACAACCCGCCATGTCCAAGCTGGTGACCAGTTCGCCGACCTCCGGATCGACGATCTCGTAGCCGCGCGACCGCAGAAGGCGCGCCACTGCGCCCCACGCAACGAACAGTTCCTCGTACTTGGTTCGCCCAAGTCCGTTGAGGATCACCGCAATTCTGGTGGACTCGGTCACCGGCGCATCCCCGAGCACGCCGTTGACGAGCCTTTCGGCCAACTCCTCGGCGGTGGTCAGCGGCTCGTCTGAGATTCCGGGCTCCCCGTGGATGCCGAGGCCGACCCCCATCGTCTTGTCCGGGACGGTGAACAACGGCGAGTCCGCGCCGGGCAGGGTGCATCCGTCGAAAGCCACACCCAGCGTGCGCGTCGCGGCATTCGCGGCGGCTGTCACACGGACAACGTCGGGTAGATCCAGGCCCTCCTCCGCAGCGGCCGCACCACACTTGAACACGGTGAAGTCGCCGGCGATGCCGCGGCGTTTCGCCTCCTCGCCGCTTGGGGCACTGGCGATGTCGTCGGTCACCGCGAAGTAATGCGCATCTATGCCTTCGCTGCGGAGTCGCTCGACCGCAAGGCCGAAGTTCATCACATCGCCGGCGTAGTTGCCGGTGATCAGCAGCACGCCCGCGTCACCGTGGGCGGCGCGCGCCACCGAGGCGGCGTCCTCGGCCGACGGTGAGGTGAAGACGTTGCCGACTACCGCGCCGTCGGCGAAACCGGCGCCAACGGTTCCGCAGAAGGCCGGGTAATGGCCGGAGCCGCCGCCGATGACCACCGCGACCTTGCCCGGTCTGGTCTCGCACGCCCGCACCACTCCCCCGGGCACCCCGACGACGTAATCGGTGTGAGCGTCCAGGAATCCGGCCAGCATGTCCTCGGTGAAGCGGGCCGGGTCGTTGAACAGATGTGTCACGCGCTGATCTCCCGATTTCGAATAGCAACCATTGACACGTAGTCAGATGTCTGACATCTTACAACCGTGAGTCAAGGCCCGGACATACGGCGAGAGCAGCGGCAGCTGCTGTCCGAGGAAGTGCGCCAACAGCTTGCGACTGAAATAACCAACGGCACATATGCGCCTGACGAGAAGCTGCCATCGGAGCCGGAATTCGCCCGACGCTACGGAATCAGCCGACCGACGTTGCGGGAGATTCTCAGTGGCCTCGAGCGCGACGGCCTGATTCGCCGTGTGCACGGCGTCGGCACCTTCGTCACGCCGAAACGGACGCGGGTCCACAACGTACTCGATCTCGACATCGGAGTCACCGAGGCCGTCACAGCCGCGAAAGCCAGCCTCAACGTCGAGGTGATGGAGGCCAGGGTCGGACCGATCCGAGCATGGATCCGAGCCGCGCTCGAGCTGCCCGACGACGCCGAAGCCTTCCGCGTCGAGCGCATCATCCGCGTCGACGGAGTGCCTGCGACGCATGGCTTCGACGTGATACCGCTCAACATTCTCGAGGCCGCGGGTTTCCCGGCCTACGACGGCGGGTCGATCTATCAGTTCCTGGAAAGCCAGTGCGGCGTACATCTTGTCGGCGGCGTGGCCGAGATAACGCCGGTGCTTGCCAGCACCCGCATGGCCAAGATGTTGGACTGCCCACGCAACAGCCCACTGCTCCGCCTCGAGCAGACGGAGCGTTCGGCAGGCGGGGTTCCCGTGTTGATGTCGCAAGAGCACTACGCCCCCGGCGTCTTCAGCCTCACGGTGCACCGCCTCCGCCGCGACCGAACCGATGTGACAGGAAAGCGCACGCCTCACGACAAGGGCTGAGCCACGTCGGGCAGCCCACCCGTTTCCACCACCACTATTGCCGCCGAGGGAAATGAGTTCTGCATGACCGACGATCAACTGTCCAGGACAGCGAAACCAGCGACGTCTGCGTCCGACGAAGACGAGTTGCGGGCTTTCGGCTACGAGCCACAGCTCGAACGCTCGATGGGGGCATGGAGTTCGTTCTCCATCTCCATCTCCTGTATGTGTGTCACCGCAGGCGTTTTCACCACTTTCGCCTACTCGCTCGGGATGGTCGGGCCCGTCTTCGTCTGGACATGGCTCATCGTCTCCATCGGCCAACTCCTGGTCGCGTTGGTGCTTGCCGAGCTCGCGGGTCGCATGCCGATCAGCGGCTACGCCTACCAGTGGACCAGCAGGCTGATCAACTCGCACTACGGATGGTTCGTCGGCTGGGCCGGCCTGATGGCGTTCATACCCGGCTTCACCGGATTGAACTTCGGTCTGGCACCGGTGCTTTTGAATCGGCTCGGTCTCGAGATAACCACCACATCGACCGTCGTGGTGGTGTTGATCGTGCTGCTCACCCAACTCGGCATCAACCTCGCCGGTGTCCGCATCGCCTCGCGCATCAACAACGCGGTTGCCTTCGTCGTCGAGATCGGCCTTTCCATCGTCTTGACCACCATCCTTCTCGTCGTCGGCTTCGTGACCAATCCTGTCCAAGGCTTCAGCTTCCTGGGCACCACGACCGTCGAAGACGGCGGGTTCGCCACCGCCATCCTGCTTTCCGGTCTCCTGGCGATGTGGGTGCTCACCGGCTTCGAGGGTGCGGCCGACCTCGCCGAGGAAACCAAGATGGCCACCCGCCATGTGCCCAAGGCAGTGATCCGCGCGCTGCTGTTCGCGATCATCGTCGGGTTCCTGATGATCGTCGGACTGACCATCAACATCGACAACCTGACCGACACCATCGGCTCTGACGTGCCCGTCTCGCACATCCTGCAAACAGCACTCGGATCCGTCGGGGCGGCGGTCTTCGAGTCGGTGGCGATCATCGCGCTCTACGCGGGAGGACTTGCCAACATGGCGGCCGCGAGTCGGTTGATGTTCTCGCTTTCGCGCGACGACATGCTGCCTGCCTCTTCGGTTCTCAAGAAGGTCTCCCCCACGACGAAGTCCCCGAGTGCCGCGCTGCTCGTCGTCGCGGCGTTCAGCCTGACGCTGGTGCTCGTCGGCAGCTACGGCTCCTCGCAGGCGATGGCGCTCATCGTCGGGATGGCCGCGCTGGGCTACTACGCCGTCTACGGCCTGACGGTTATCGCGGTGCTCATCGCGTCGCGCAACGGATCCCTGCCGAGCCAGACCAATTTCGACCTCGGTCGCTACGCAGGACTCGTTCGGGTCGCAGCCCTGATCTGGACGGTGTTCGTCATCGGGTGCCTCACCGTGCCCGAGCTGAACCACCAGACGGCCCAGACCGCGGGAGTCTTCTTCATCCTGGCGGGCATCTGGTACGCGGTGATCCTGCGTAACCGGATCAACAACGAGCAGGCCGGCGTACCGCAGGGAGGTGCGATCAGGTGAGCCGGACAGTCGACCGCTTCGTCAAGCAAGGGTTCCACGGTGCGGCGCCGTACAACGCCGAACACCACGACTTCGCCTGGCAGCATCGGCAACTCGCCAGAATGATGTCCAACGAGTGCCCGATACCGCCGTCGCAAGGAGTTCGGGCGGCGGTGCGAGAGGCATTCGATGTCGGCCACCTCTACCCCTATTCGGGGAAGGACCTGGTGTCTGCTCTCGCCGAGTACAACTCCGTTCCGCCGGAGTCGATCGTGCTCGGCAATGGTTCGACGGAGGTGCTCGACGTCCTGGTGCGGTTACTCGTCGGGCCCGGTGACGAGACGATCATCGCGTCGCCCACCTACGCGTTCTTCGAAAGCCAGACACGCATCAACGGCGGCATCCCGAAATCGGTGCCGTTGACGCCCGCATGGGATCTCGACATCGATGCCATGCTCGCCGCCGTCACCGACCGCACCACGGTCATCTTCCTGTGCAGCCCCAACAATCCGACCGGAAAGGGTTGGCGTAGAGACCAACTGGTACGCCTACTCGACACCGGAATCCCCGTCGTGGTCGACCAGGCGTACCTGGAGTGCGGTTACGCCGAGTCATTCGCTCCCCTGGTCGCCGCACATTCGAACCTCGTCATCGCCCGCACCATGTCGAAGGGTTTCGGGTTGGCGGCGTTGCGCGTCGGTTATCTGATCGGTGAGCCTCGACTCATCGACATCGTCACGCGAGTCCGTATCCCGTTCAGCATCAGCCTGATGGGGATCTGGGGCTGCCTGCAGGCGCTCGCCGAACCGGAGGAGTTGAACCTGCGACGCGAGTTCATCAGCTCCGAGGCCGACCGGCTGCACGCGGCGATGCAGAAGATGGACGGTGTGGAGTCATATCCCTCCGACGGCAACTTCGTGCTGGCTGACATCTCCGCAAGCGGTAAGTCGGTGTCGGCGGTGGTCGATGCGTTACTGGCCGAGGACATCCTGATCCGAGCCATGGGGGCACACGGGCTCAAGGGGTCCCACGTGCGGGTGACGGTCGGAACCACCGAACACAACGACCGGTTCCTCAAGCTGTTCGAAGAGCTGCTCCTGCCCGGTGAGCGGGTGTAGGTTCGTGAACCGGGGCCGAGCGGAGGAATCCTTGAGCCCGTCCTTTCTGGCGTTCGACATCGGCACCAGCGGCGTGAAGGCTGTTGTGGTCGACGCGGACGGCGCGTTGCTGGACAGTTCCTACCGCGGCTACGGCCTCCAGATGACCTCCGACGGCGGTGTCGAGCAGGACCTCGACGTCATCATCAATTCGTCATTGGACGCCGCTTGTGAACTGGTCCGCCGGGTCGGTGCGGGCACCGCGATCTCCATCGAAGGGATCAGCGTCACCGCCCAGATGTTCAATCTCGTGCCGGTCGACGACGCGGGCAAGCCCTTGCTTCCGATGGTCAGCTGGCTGGACCAACGCGCCGAGGGCACCGCGAGGGCGCTGGCCGAGGTCGTGCCGCCCAGTGCGCAATTCAAACGCTTCAGCTCGGTTGTATCCGCCAAGGACATTCTTCCTAAGATCCTCTGGTTGCGCGATCATCGGCCGGAGGTATATGCCCGCACGGCAAAGCTTTTGGACTGCAAGGAAGCCGTCGTCCAGCATCTCACGGGCGCGGCGGTCACTGACCATGCCGGGGCATCGGCCTATCGACTCTTCGCCCACGACACCCGCGGTTGGGACCCCGACGCGTGCGAAGCCGCGGGAGTAGATCCCGGCAGGCTTCCCGCCATCCGCGCCGCCACCGACGTCGCGGGCGGCCTGGTACCAGACATCGCACTTCGGTTGGGCTTGCCCGCGGGCATCCCGGTGTACGTCGGCGTCGGCGACGTACCCGCAAGCCAACTCGGTTCCGGCGCAGTCGATCCCGGTGATCTTCACGTGAGTCTCGGCACCGCGGTGTACTTCGGCTTGATGATGTCCGAACGGCGCGTCGACCCGTGTCAGCGGCTCGGTGCGCTGGCGCACGCCGACGCCGACCAGTGGATCCTCTGGCTCGAGATCGCCACCGGCGGCGCTGCACTGACCTGGGCGCTGCGCATGCTCGGACTGAGCGGCCCCGATCCGGTGGACTATGCCCGGGTGGAACAGATGGTGCGAGACAGCGCACACGGCATGGACGGCCTGCTGTTCGCGCCCTGGCTCAGCGGCGAACGCGTGCCGGTGTTCGACGATTCCGCCCGCGCCTCGTTCGTCGGCCTGAGCCTGCACCACGGACCGGGTCACGTCCTGCGCGCGGTCATGGAGGGCGTCGCATTTCAAATGCGCTGGGCGCTGCAGTACGGCCTCGATTACGGGGAGGCGGTCAAGAGGATCCGCGCCGTGGGCGGTGGATCGATGGGGTCGGTGTGGACCCAGATCATCGCCGACGTCCTCGAACGACCGCTGGAAACGATCGCCGCACCGCAGGATGCCGGGGCCATCGGGGCCGCGGCATGCGCGATAGTGGGCAGCGGAGCCAAGCCCGACTACTCGTTCCTCGCCGACCGGGTGGCAGTGACCCACACCTATCTGCCCGATGCGGAGCGCTCGCGCGAATACTGCGCCAGGTACGCCCGCTACCGACGGCTCTATGACGCGCTCTATCCCATCTATCACCATCAGCGAGACGAGGCTCATCTGTGACAGACCGGTGCGTGGTGTTCGATCTCGACGGCGTGCTCGTGATGTCCGAGCACCTGTGGGAGCAGGGCTGGGAATCGGTGTCAGCCGAGCACGGCTACGACTGGCTGCCCGAGGACACCAGAACGTGCCAGGGCAAAAGCGTGCCCGAATGGGCCCGATATCTCAGCGACCGCACCGGCATGGACCCGCAAGCCGCCGCGGACGACGTCATCGCAGTCGTCGCGCGGGCCTACGACCGCAACGAGGTTCCGCTGATCGACGGCGCGCTGGAACTCGTGCGGGCCGCAGCGACCAGAGTGCCTGTGGCGCTGGCCTCCTCGGCGCCCCGCACGATCATCGACCGGGTGATGACGACGACTCCGATCGGCGAGTACTTCCGCGCGACGGTTTCCAGCGCCGAAGTGGCCGCAGGTAAGCCCGCTCCCGACGTCTACACCGAAGCCGTCGCCAGATTGGGGGCCCACAGCGCAGGCAGCTATGCGGTGGAGGACTCGAGCAACGGCATCCGGGCCGCCGCGGCGGCGGGCCTGACGGTGCTTGGTATGGAACACCCGCAGTACCCGGTGGACCGCGACGCCACCGACCGCGCCGCAGGCGTGTACCACAGCCTCGAAGACGTCACAGCCGTGCTGGTGAGTTTCCTCGACGAACGTTAGCTGCGCGATCTGGCCCGCGGGAGACGTGGGCGGCCATGGTAGGACTGCACCCATGACCTCGGTCGCAGAAGACCTCACGCTCGCTCTCGAACTCGCCGACGCCGCCGACAGGCTGACGCTCGACCGGTTCGGCGCGCTCGACCTCCACGTCGAGACCAAACCCGATCTCACCCCGGTCACCGACGCCGACCGATCCGCCGAAGAGCTGTTGCGCACGGCGCTGACCGGGAGCAGGCCCGACGATTCGATCTTCGGCGAGGAATTCGGAGGCGCACCGACTTTCAGCGGTAGGCAGTGGGTGCTCGACCCGATCGACGGCACCAAGAATTTTGTCCGCGGGGTCCCGGTGTGGTGCACGCTGATCGCCCTCCTCGTCGACGGCACCCCGGTCGTCGGTGTCATCAGCGCGCCCGCGCTCGGACGCCGGTGGTGGGCGGGTGAAGGCGAGGGTGCGTTCACGTCGTTCGGCGGATCGTCGCGACGCATCTCGGTCTCCGGCGTCGATGACCTCGGCTCGGCCAGCCTGTCGTTCTCCGACTTGACCGGATGGGGGCAGCGGCGACCGCGATTCGTCGAACTGACCGACGAGGTGTGGCGCGTGCGCGCCTACGGTGACTTCTGGTCGCACTGCCTCGTCGCCGAGGGCGCCGTCGACGTCGCGATCGAGCCTGACCTCAACCCGTGGGACATGGCTCCCTTGGACATCCTCGTCCGCGAGGCGGGCGGCTCCTTCACCAACTTCGACGGCAGGCCGGGACCGCACGGTGTCAGCGCCGTGTCCACCAACGGACTGCTCCACGAAACGGTGCTGGCCAGGCTGAACGGTATGTGAAGCACCTAACATTCGTTTCTATCTTACTCAGGAGTAAGATAGAGTCATCGGGACTAGCCCTAGTGAGCGAGGCTGCACACAATGACCAACACAATCGACCGCAAGGCCGCACGCGCCCCGAAGAAAAATGACCGGGAAAGCGCCATCGGATTGCAGAAGCACAAGCGAACGCCGACCGACATCGGCCTGGCGTTGATCACGCCGCTCGTCGGGCAGGAGTTCCTCGACCGTTACAACCTGCGTGATCCCCTCAATCGCGGGCTCAAGTACGGCGTGAAGCAGGTCTTCTCCGTCGCCGGCGCCACCACCCGCCAGTTCAAGAAGGTGTCCGGCGCCAAAAATGGGCCGACCCGGCTGAAGGCAGGCGGTTCGCAAAAGGGCTCGGACTACTTCGACCTCACCCCGGACGACGACCAGAAGATGATCGTCGAGACCGTCAACGAGTTCGCCGAGGAGATCCTGCGCCCTGCGGCCCGCGAAGCCGACGAGAACGCGGGCTATCCAGCCGATCTCGTCGCCAAGGCCAACGAACTCGGCATCACCGCGATCAACGTCCCCGAGGACTTCGACGGCATCGCCGAACACCGTGCCACCGTGACCAACGCGTTGGTCGCCGAGGCGCTCGCCTACGGCGACATGGGCTTGGCGCTGCCGATCCTGGCGCCCGCAGGCGTCGCGTCGGCTCTCACCCACTGGGGCAGCGCCGACCAACAGGCGACCTACCTCAGGGAGTTCGCCGGTGAGAACGTGCCGCAGGCTTGCGTCGCGATCGCCGAACCGCGCCCGTTGTTCGATCCGACCGCGTTGAAGACCACCGCGGTCCGCACCCCGAGCGGTTACCGCATCGACGGTGAGAAGTCATTGGTGGTGGCTGCCAAAAACGCCGAATTGCTCATCGTGGCAGCCCAATTGAACGGCAAGCCGGCACTGTTCATCGTCGAGTCGTCGGCCAAGGGACTCACCGTCACCGCCGATCCCAGCATGGGCATCCGCGCCGCAGCACTCGGCCGGGTGGTGCTCGACAACGTCACAGTTCCGCTGTCCGCCCGCCTCGGTGAGGACGCCGCCACCGACGCCGACTACTCCGAGGCCGTCGCGCTCGCCCGACTCGGCTGGGCCTCGCTTGCCGTCGGCACCTGCCACGCTGTGCTCGACCACGTCGTCCCATACGTCAAGGAACGGCAGGCGTTCGGCGAGCCGATCGCGCACCGCCAGTCGGTTGCGTTCATGTGCGCCAACATCGCAATCGAACTCGACGGCCTGCGCCTCATCACCTGGCGTGGGGCCGCGCGCGCCGATCAGGGCCTGTCCTTCGCCAGAGAGGCCGCGCTGGCCAAGAAACTGGGCACCGACAAGGGCATGCAGATCGGTCTCGACGGTGTGCAGCTGCTCGGCGGCCACGGCTACACCAAGGAACACCCCGTCGAACGCTGGTACCGCGACCTGCGCGCGATCGGCATCGCCGAGGGCGTTGTCGTCATCTAACAGACTCATTCCTCGAGATTCGGAAAACACTGTCATGGCAATCAATTTGGAACTCCCCCGCAAGCTCAATGCGGTGATCGAGAAGGCGCACCAGGGTGCTGCCGAGATGCTGCGGCCGATTTCGCGCAAATGGGATCTACGCGAACACGAGTACCCCGTCGAGCTCGACACCTTGGCCACCCTGTTCGAAGGCATCTCGGAAGCCAAGACCATCGCGTTCGCGGGCGCAGAGGCGTTCCGCGACGGCGAAGAGGCCGGCGAACAGGCCAAGGAGGCCAATCACAACGGCGGCAACATGTCGGCCGTCCTCAACGTGATGGAGATCAGTTGGGGCGACGTGGCTTTGATGCTTTCGGTGCCCCGCCAGGGCCTCGGCAACGCCGCCATCTCCAGTGTCGCCACCCCAGAGCAGTTGGAGCGCCTCGGTCGGGACGTGTGGGCTGCGATGGCCATCACCGAGCCCGGGTTCGGCTCCGACTCCGCCGCGGTCTCGACCACCGCCAAGCTCGACGGCGACGAGTACGTGATCAACGGAGAGAAGATCTTCGTCACCGCGGGTTCGCGGGCCACCCACATCGTGGTCTGGGCCACGCTGGACAAGTCTCTCGGCCGTGCGGCGATCAAGTCGTTCATCGTCCCCCGCGAGCACCCGGGCGTCACCGTGGAGAGGCTCGAGGACAAGCTCGGCGTCAAGGCGTCCGACACCGCTGTGATCCGCTTCGACAACGTGCGGATCCCGAAGGACAACTTGCTCGGAAGCCCCGATATCCAGGTGGAGAAGGGCTTTGCGGGCGTCATGGAGACGTTCGACAACACCCGACCCGTCGTCGCCGCGATGGCCGTCGGCATCGCGCGGGCGGCGCTGGAGGAACTGCGCAAGATTCTCACCGACGCGGGCGTCGAGATCTCCTATGACAAGCCCGCGCACTCTCAGAGCGCCGCCGCGGCGGAGTTCCTGCGGATGGAAGCCGACTGGGAGGCCGGCTACCTGCTCATGGTCCGGTCCGCGTGGCAGGCCGACAATGACATCCCGAACTCCAAGGAAGCGTCGATGGGCAAGGCCAAGGCGGCCAGGGTGGCCACCGACATCACCCTCAAGTCCGTCGAAATGGCAGGTACCACAGGCTATTCCGAGGAGACCCTGCTGGAGAAGTGGGCGCGCGACTCCAAGATCCTCGACATCTTCGAGGGCACCCAGCAGATCCAGCAGCTGGTGGTGGCACGCAGGCTGCTCGGGTTGTCGTCGGCCGAACTGAAGTAGCCCGCACGACCGCGACGTAGGGTCGGGGCATGGACAACTTCGCCGCCCTTGTCGCCCGCAAGTACGACGATCGCATCGACTGTGCGGTCGAGCACCTGACGGAGTCCGACCTGCCCGACGGCGATGTCACGATCCGCGTCGCCTACTCCAGCGTCAACTTCAAAGACGCGCTGGCGGTGACCCCCAACGGCGGAGTGGTGCGCGACTATCCGATAGTGCCCGGGATCGACCTGACCGGCGAGGTTGTCGAGTCACAGTCGCCCGACTTCGCCGTCGGTGAGCCAGTGCTCGCCCACGGCTACGAGATCGGCACCGGCAGGCACGGCGGTTATGCCGAATACGCGCGGGTGCCCGCCGACTGGGTGGTCAAGCTCGGCTCGCTGAGCCCGCACGACGGCGCTGCGATCGGCACCGCGGGCTTCACCGCGGCGATGAGCGTGCAAGCCCTGATCGACTGGGGCATCAAGCCCGGCGACGGTCCGATCGTGGTGACCGGGGCAACGGGCGGTGTGGGATCGGTCAGCGTCGACCTGCTCGCCGCGGCGGGATACGAAGTCGTGGCGTCCACGGGGAAAGCGGACGCCGCCGATCGGCTCAAGGCACTCGGGGCCGCCGAGGTCATCGGCCGACTACCGGAGGACCCGGACGCCAAGCCGCGCCCGTTGGCCAAGACCAGGTGGGCCGGGGCCGTGGACTGCGTCGGCGGCAAGACATTGGCCGACGTGCTGAGCTCACTTCGCTACGGCGGCGCGGTCGCCGCCAGCGGCCTGACCGGAGGTCCCGCCTTGAACACCACCGTGATGCCGTTCATCCTTCGCGGTGTGTCGCTGCTCGGCATGGACTCGGTGCAGATGCCCATCGAGCGACGCAGGCGACTGTGGGAAGAGCTCGGCGGCCCGCTTGCCCCCCAACACCTTTCGGATGTCACCAACGACGTCGACATCAAGGACGTCGTCGGCGTCCTCGACGAGATCAGGGACGGCCGGTACTCCGGCCGCGCCGTGGTCAGGGTGACCGGAGGTTTCTAGTGCGTGGCCTGCTTGTCGCCGCGCTCGGCGCCGCCGCGATCGCGACAGCGCCGCAGGCGGGCGCAGAACCCGCACGCGACAATTCCGGCTACGCACCCTACGGCGACGGTGTCCCGACCGTCATCTCCGGCGGCCCCGTGCCGACGACGAACGGAGTGCCCTGTGTCGCAGGCCATCTCGGCACATGCGTCGCCATGGCACAAAACCAACCCCCGCCGAGGAGACCCTCGACGGGGGTTGGCCACAGTCCAACGATCAGGCGTTGATCACCCGAGGTACTTCTCCATGTCGGGCTTCATCTGCTGCAGCTGCTGGCCCCAGTAGGCCCAGTTGTGCGTGCCGTTGGGCGGGAAGTTGAACACGGCGTTCTTACCGCCCGCAGCGATGTAGTTGTCGCGGAAGGTCTCGTTGGTCCGAATCGTCAGACCTTCGAGGAACGTCGCGGGCAGGTCGCCGCCACCGAGCTCGTTGGGCGTGCCGTTGCCGCAGTACACCCACAGGCGGGTGTTGTTGGCGACCAGCGCGGGGATCTGCACCATCGGATCGTTGCGCTTCCATGCCGGGTCTGTCTCCGCAGGTCCCCACATCGGCCCCGTCGAGTAGCCACCCGCATCGCCCATGGCGAGGTTGATCAGGAACGGCCACTGCCCTTCCGACGGGTTGAGGAACGCCGAGAGCGAGCCCGCGTAGATGAACATTTCGGGGTGGTAGACCGCGAGGATCATCGCGGAGTTGCCCGACATCGACAGACCGACCGCGGCGTTGCCCGTGGTGGACACGCCCCTCTCCGAAGACAGCCACTGCGGCAGCTCGGCGGTCAGGAACGTCTCCCACTTGTAGGTCTGGCAGCCGTTGTTACCGCAGGCGGGCTCATACCAATCGGTGTAGAAGCTGGACTGGCCGCCGACGGGCATGATGACCGACAGCGGGCTCTGGTAGAACCATTCGAACGCCTGGGTTTCCAGATCCCAGCCGTTGTAGTCGTCGCGGGCACGCAGGCCGTCGAGAAGCAGCACGGAATGCGAGCCGGTGCCCTTCTGGAACTGGACCTTGATATCGCGGCCCATCGAGGGGGACGGAACCATCAGGTACTCCACGGGCAGCCCAGGACGGGAGAACGCGCCCGCGGTCGCCGATCCTCCCGCGAAGCCGATGATCCCCGGCAGCAGGAGCGCCGCAAGAGCGGCAACGGTGATCCTGCGCCCCCAGCGGCTTCGGATTTTGTCAACGAACGTCATAACTGCAGTCCATCCATCTTTCGGTTGTCGCGTCACACGTCTTCAGCCCCGTGAGCAAACCTTGCTCCCGGCACCGCAGCGTCGTCTTCACTGCGCTATCGCGCCCGCCCCACATGACCGCGGTCATGACGGAGAGCAGACCGAGTAATTTCAGTTGTGCGTTGTCGAGTAAAACATGTGAACAGGACAGGGAAAACCCGGGACGGCGGTCTGTGGCTCATTCGTAAGCGAAATTTGTCGTTACGGCCCAGTCAATTTGTGTCGCCGCCGAGCCTCGGCGCGCTCAGCCGCCCAACGTATCGTGAGGCCGATGGCGATTGAGCGCGCAGGGGGTGCCACCAGCCGGTTAACGGTCGACGACTGGGTCAAGGCCGGCTTCGCGATCCTTGCCGAAGAAGGCATCGCAGCGCTGAAGATCGATCGCCTCTGCAGCCGCCTCGCGGTTACGAAGGGCAGCTTCTACTGGCATTTCACCGATATCGCCGGTTACCGCGCCACGCTCATCCAGGCGTGGGGGGAATTGCGCGACGACGACCGAAGCCGGTTCACCGACATGTCGCGGGTCGCGCCCCGAGAACGGCTGTCGCAAATGATGTCGGCATTGTTGAGCGCCAGGCACTGGACGCTCGAGCGGGCCATGCGCGAGTGGGCCAGGACCGATCCTGCCGTGGCGGCCAGCGTCCGCGCCGCCGATCAGCGGGTGCTGGACGCCGTTCGGCAGGCGTTCATCGACTTCGGCTTCGAGGCCGAGGACGCCGAGTTGCGGGCAACGGCGACCTTCGCCGCAGGCATCGGCTTTCTTCATCTGTCCGGGCGAACCCCGGACGCCAAGGGCGTCGGCCGCCGGGAGCGCTTCCTCGACCTCATGCTTTCGCGCTGAATTTCCGTACTAAAAAGTATGGTACGTTCGCGGCCATGACCGCGGCCCCGGCAGTCCCGTCCAAGTCACCGGATATCGGCCCAGAATTCGTCGCCGGTCTCGCGGAGCGTGCGCAGGAGGCCGAGAACCTACGCATGCTGCCCGCCGCCACCCTCGACGACTACGTCGCCGCTGGCCTTCCCGAACTGCTGGTGCCTGCCCGCTACGGCGGCATCCAGGCCCCGTGGCAGGACATCCTCGACCCGGTGCGGCGAATGGCACACGGATGCGCCTCCAGTTCGTGGACGCTGGGCTTCTATACCCTGCACAACTGGATGCTGGCCCTGTTCGGCGAGCAGGCCCAGGATGAGGCCTTCGCGACACGCCCGTTCCTGGCGCCCGCCCCCCTGGCCCCCACCGGCCACGGCGCTCCGGTCGATGGCGGCATCAGGCTGACGGGGCGATGGTCGTGGGCGACCGGGGTGATGCACGGCAACTGGATCATGGTCGGCGCGCTGTGCGGGTCCCGGCACGACCCCGCCGCCATCTATCCGGCGCTCGCGCTGCTTCCCATCGCCGACGTCACCATCGAGGACGTCTGGCACACCGACGGCATGCGGGCGACGGGTTCCAACGACGTCGTCATCGACGACGTGTTCGTGCCCGACCACCGCCTGGTGAACGTCATCGACATCTACAAGGGCACCGCGCCGGGCGCGGGCCTGCACGACTCCGACACCTACCGCTGGCCGATGGTGCCCGCGCTGGCTCTGCTCGCCGCGATGCCTGCGTTCGGCAGCGCCGAGCGGGCCGCCGAGATCTACGCCGAGCGCCTCGCCGAACGCGTGCTGGCCTACGAGGGCGTCACGCAGAAGGACAAACCACTCGCCCAGGCGCACCTCAGCGAGGCACTGGTACGGCTGCGCGCGCTGCGCGCACTCCTCGACGATACCGTCGGGCAGCTCGAAAGCCTGGTCGCCGCAGGCGATCCGGTGCCCCGTCCCGTGCGCGGCGAGGCGCGGCTTGCGGCAGCTCACATCGTGCACGAGTCGCGCGAGATCATCACGCGGCTGCTCGGCGCGTCCGGGGCGAGCGCGCATTTCCTCGACAACCCGCTGCAGCGCATCAAGCGCGACGTCGATGTGATCGCCGGTCACGTAGTGTTCGACTACGACACGAGCCGCGAACTGGCGGGCGCACTCAGACTGGGTTTGGACATACCGCGAACCTCGATGATCTGAAAAGGGGCACCATGGCCGAGAGCCTCCGCGACCGCATCACCACGCTGTTCCAGAAGCGGGTCGCCAACCCGGTGATGCGGCGGCTGCCCATCCAGACGCTGCTTGAGACGACCGGACGGAAGTCGGGCCTGCCGCGGCAGACCCCGCTCGACGGCCGCAGAATCGGCAACGAGTTCTGGTTCGTCTCCGAGTTCGGCGAGAATTCGCAGTACGTGAAGAACATCAAGGCCGATCCGAGGGTGCGGGTCCGTCTGCGGGGTCAATGGCACAGCGGCACGGCACATCTGGTGCCCGACGACGATCCGGTCGAGCGATTGCGGTCACTCCCGCAGTTCAACAGCTTCGGCGTGCGCACGTTCGGCACCAATCTGCTGACGATCCGCGTCGATCTGACCGACTGAAGGCGCGCAGCCTTTCACCGGCCTCGCCGACGGCACCATCAACAGAGCCTTCCCGCCGTAGGGGACGTTGACGGACGCCCCGCCAGAAAAGTAACGTCAGATTTACTTTTACCGACATCGAGGCGGAGCGCATCATGGAATCGTTTGTTCACCTGCGAAAAGGCATCACGCCCCGGCGGCTGCACGCCGACCTCGACGGGCTCAAGGACGATGAACTCGGCCGCGGCGGCTTCACCGGCCGCACCGCGAACATGTACCGCCGCAACGACCCGACCGCCTTTCGCAGCGTAGGCCCGCTGCGGCCGGTCGACGTGCTGGCCGGCGAGCTGAAGCCGAGCGACGCCACCGACGCTGCGGGCGGCCCCATGCTGCTGTTCTCCAACGCCGACTGCCAGGTATCGCTGTCGCGGCGCGTTGACCAGATGCCGTTCTTCGTACGCTACGTCGACGGCGATCTGCTGTGGTTCGTGCACAAGGGGTCGGGACTGATCGAGACCGAGTTCGGGCCGCTGCGCTACCGCGACGGCGACTGGGTGTACATCCCGAAGGCGTGCACGTTCCGGCAGGTGCCCGACAACGAGTCGACGGTGTTGCTCGTCCAGACGACCGACGAACTGCGCGTCCCGCCGGCGGGCCCGTTGGGCAGGCACTTCCCGTTCGACCCCTCACAAGCGGTCATCCCCGACCCTGCGCCCTTCGATGACGACGGTCGCGACGAATACGAGGTGCGGCTGATCCATGAGGGCGGCCCGACAACGCTGTACTACCAACACCATCCGCTCGACGTGGAAGGCTGGCGCGGCGACAATTTCGCGTTCACGTTCAACATCGCCGACTACAACGTCGTGACGTCCGACAGCGTCCACCTCCCGGCGACCGCGCATCTGTTCATGCAGGCCACCGGTGTGTACGTGATGAACTTCCTGCCCAAACCGGCCGAAGGTGTACCAGGCACCGAGCGCACCCCGTGGTATCACCGCAACGTCGACTTCGACGAGATCGCGTTCTTCCACGGCGGCTCGCTCTACGGCATCCCGATGCCACCCGGCTTGATTTCCCATGCGCCACAAGGCATTCACCACGGAGCTCCGGAGAAGGCACGCGAGCGGGCGCGCCGCAAGTTCGACGAGTACGACAGCGTCGACTGGTCGGTGATCGCCATCGACACCCGCCGCAGGCTCATCCCGTCCGAGGAAGTCCTTGCCAACGATCTGGGGCAGCATTCATGACGAGCACCGAGGCGCCGGTGAAGTACGAGTACGACCGAATCCCGTATCTCGTTGCCTTCGAGAATAATTCGGGTGTGCGCGACACCTACGGCGGCGTCGCTGAACTGGTGGTGATGGAGAGCTATCTACTCAAGCCGAAGGACAAGCCGTCAGACACCGTGCTGGTGTTCATGCACCCGATCGGCGGCGGCGCGTACCTGCCGATGATCAACGCTTTGGCCCGCGGCGGTCACCACGTCATCTACTGCAACAGCCGATTCCGCGGCACCGATGTGGCGCTGCTGATGGAGAAGGTCGTCGAAGACCTCGGGGAATGCATCAAGGACGCCAAGAACCGGCTGGGCTACTCCAAGGTGGTGCTCGCCGGCTGGAGCGGCGGCGGTTCGCTGTCGGTCTTCTACCAGCAACAGGCGCAGAATCCGACGATCACGGCCAGCCCGTCGGGCGACGGCCCCGACCTGACCAAGCTCGGCCTGATCCCCGCGGACGGGATCATGTTGCTCGCCGCGCACGTCAGCCGTCACGGCACGCTCACCGAGTGGCTGGACGCGTCGATCCTCGACGAGACCGACCCGGGCAAGCGTGACCCGGAGTTGGATCTCTACAACCCCGACAACCCCAACCAGCCGCCGTACACCGAAGAGTTCTTGCAGCGGTATCGGGCCGCGCAGATCGCCCGCAACCGGCGCATCACCGCCTGGGTCAAGGACAAGCTCGCCGAGTTGAAGGCCGCAGGGCGGCCCGAGGACGAATTCGGGTTCGTCGTGCACGGCACCATGGCCGATCCCCGCTGGCTGGACCCCACGGTCGACCCGAACGAACGTGCCCCGAGGACGACCTATCTCGGTGATCCTCAAGTTGTGAACAACAGCCCCGTCGGGCTGGCCCGGTTCTGCACTCTGCGCAGCTGGCTGTCCCAGTGGAGTTACGACGACGCCAACGGCGACGCCGTGACGTGTGGACCCGACATCGCAGTGCCGACCCTGGTGATCGGCAACCTCGCAGACGATGCCTGCACGCCGAGCCACACCCGCAGGCTCTTCGAGGCGATCGGGCATCCTGACAAGGAGATGTACGAGATCCCCGGCGCCAACCATTACTACTCCGGACCCGCGCAACGCGAGACCAGGGCCAAAGCCGTGGGCATCTGCACCGACTGGCTGCACCGGCACGGATTCTCGCTATGACGAAAGGCCCGCTGGACGGCATCCGCGTCATCGAGGTCGGCACGCTGATCTCGGGCCCGTTCGCCGGCCGGCTGCTCGGCGACATGGGCGCAGAGGTCATCAAGATCGAGCCGCCAGGCGCGCCGGATCCGCTGCGCACCTGGGGGCAGGCCGAACTCAACGGCCACCACTTCTTCTGGACCGTGCATGCCCGCAACAAGAAGGCCGTCACGCTGAACCTGCGGGAGAGTGCGGGCCGCGACCTGTTCCTCGACCTCGTCGAGCGCTGCGACATCATCGTCGAGAACTTCCGGCCGGGCACACTGGAGAAGTGGGGACTGGGCTACGACGCGCTCGCCGCCCGTAACAAGGGCATCATCCTGGTCAGAATTTCCGGATACGGACAGACCGGCCCCGAAGCACACAAGGCCGGCTATGCCTCGGTGGCCGAGGCCGCCAGCGGGCTGCGGCACATGAACGGATTCCCGGGCGGCCCGCCGCCCCGGCTCGCGCTCTCGCTCGGCGACAGCCTCGCGGGAATGTTCGCCGCACAGGGCGCGATGGCGGCGCTGTACCGTCGCACCGTCACCGGTGAAGGGCAGATAGTCGACGCCGCACTGACGGAATCCTGCCTGGCCGTGCAGGAGTCGACGATCCCCGACTACGACGTCGGCGGTGTGGTGCGCGGCCCGTCGGGGACCCGGCTCGAGGGCATCGCGCCGTCGAACATCTATCGCAGCGCCGACGGCAGCTGGGTGGTGATCGCCGCCAACCAGGACACTGTTTTCCGGCGTTTGTGTGCCGCCATGGGTCAGCCCGAACTGGCCACCGATGACCGGTTCGCCAACCATGTTGCACGCGGTCGCAACCAAGACGAACTCGACAAGATCATCGGCGACTGGGCGGCGCAGCGCGGCCCCGACGACATCATCTCGACGCTTTCGGAGGCGGGGGTGATCAGCGGGCCGATCAACACGGTCGCCGAGGTCATCGACGACCCGCAGCTGCGGGCCCGCGGGATGATCGCTGATCACTGGGACGAACGCATCGGGCGCAACGTCAAGGGGCCCGGCGTGGTGCCGGTGCTCTCGGAGTCCCCGGGAACCATCCGCAGTGCGGGCCCGGCGCGGCCCGGTCAGCACAACGACGAGGTGTACCGCGGCCTGCTCGGCAGGACAGAAGCGGAGTTGGCCGCGCTGAAGGAGGCGGGGGTCATATGACCGAGCTACCGGCACACGTCGACATCCGCGAGGTCGCCATGCGTGACGGCCTGCAGATCGAAGACCCGATTCCGTTGTCGGACAAGATGAAGATGCTCGAAGCGATCGTCGCCACCGGCGTCAAGGAGATCGAGGCCACCGCGTTCGTGTCACCGAACAAGGTGCCCGCGCTCGCCGATGCCGCGGAACTCGCCGCCGCGCTCGCCGACTTCAGGGATGCTGCTGACGTCGAGTTCTCCGCGCTCGTGGCGAGCCCGAACGGCGCGAAACGCGCCATCGCCGCGGGCCTCGGATCGATCGAATATGTGGTGTCGGCCGCCGACGGTCACAGTCGCGCGAACGTCGGAAAATCCACCGCCGAAGCGGTGGCACTGATTCCCGACATCGTCGCCATCGCCCACGACAGCGGTGCGACGGTGGAGGTCATCATCGCCACCTCGTGGGACTGCCCGTTCGACGGGCCGACGCCGTCGGGGCGCGTACTCGACATCGTCAAGGCGGCACGGGACGACGGCGTCGACCGGCTGGCGATCGCCGACACCATCGGCACCACCACGCCGAAGCGCGTCACCGACCTCGTCGCGCAGGTGCGCCCACTCAGCGGGGACCTCCCGCTGGGTGCCCACTTCCACAACACCCGCGGCGCCGGGCTCGCCAGCGCGTACGCCGCGGTCTGCGCGGGTATCACCCGCCTCGACGCATCGGTCGGTGGTCTCGGCGGTTGCCCGTTCGCCCCTGGCGCGAGTGGCAACATCGCGACCGAGGACCTGGTGTATCTGCTGCGCGACAGCGGGATTCACGTCGACGTCGACCTGCCGGCTGCCATCGCGGCTGCGGAGGTCGCACAGACCGCGGTCGGACACGAGCTTCCCGGTGCGCTGCTGCGCGCCGGGGACCGGCTGCTCGGTACCTGAACCGTGCCCGCCCAGACGCTGACACCAAAAGGGCGCCAGACCCGTCATGCCATCGAGCAGGCGGCCCGGAAGCTGTTCGCCGAGCGGGGCTTTCACGGCACC
This sequence comes from Actinomycetes bacterium, assembly GCA_023415515.1. Taxonomy (GTDB): domain Bacteria; phylum Actinomycetota; class Actinomycetes; order Mycobacteriales; family Mycobacteriaceae; genus Mycobacterium. The sequence goes on along the minus strand of JAEZKH010000192.1, from coordinate 12,093 downwards.
ACACTCGCCGACATCACGTCAGCGGCTGGAAAATCGCCGGCGGTGTTCTACCGCTACTACACCGACAAGGAGGACCTGCTCGCCGCGTTGGCCGAGTCCTTCCTCCGCGACGTCGTCACACCGTCCGGACTGAGTCTGCAGCTTCCGCTGGCGCCCGATGACAGCGAATTCTTCCACTCCGTGGTCACCGGCTACTGGAACATGTTCAAGCAGAACATCGGGATCATGATCGCGGTCGCGCAGTTGGCCGCCACCCAGAAGCGGTTCGCCGACGTGCAGAATCAGTTCCGGCGCTTCGGCATGGACATTGTCGCGGCGTCCGTCCGGCGGGCGCAGGAACAGGGCTACGGCAACGAGCTGCACCCCGAGCACACCGCCGCCGCGATCGCGCTGCTGTTCGAGAACTTCACCACCGTCTTCGTCGGGCGCCAGGGAATCGGGCTGCAGATCGACGACAGGGACGCGATCGCGACACTGTCGACGATCTGGAAGAAGACGCTGTACGGGTTCTGACCACACGAAAGGGATCACCGTGGATTTCGCTCTCCCCGAGCACCTTCCTGGACTGCTTGCCGAGATGGACGCGTTCATCGAGGCCGAGATCAAGCCGCTGGAACGCGAGAACATGCAGTACTTCGACCACCGGCGCGAGAACGCCCGCACCGACTGGGACAACGGCGGCATTCCGCGGCGGGAGTGGGAGGACCTTCTCGGTGAGATGCGCAGGCGCGCCGACAAGGCCGGCTGGTTGCGCTACGGTCTGCCATCCCGGTTCGGCGGCCGCGACGGCACCAACATCGACATGGCTGTGATCCGGGAACACCTGGCGCACAAGGGGCTGGGGCTGCACAACGACCTGCAGGACGAGTCGTCGATCGTCGGGAACTTCCCGCAGGTCATCATGATGGACCGGTTCGGCACCGACGCCCAGAAGAAGGAGTGGACCGAGGCGCTGATCACCGGCGAGCGATCGATGGCATTCGGGCTGACCGAACCCAACCACGGTTCGGACGCCACCTGGCTGGAGACCACCGCGGTCCAGGACGGCGATGGGTGGATCATCAACGGCGCCAAGCGGTTCAACACCGGAGTGCACCGCGCGACCCACGATCTCGTCTTTGCCCGCACGTCGGGGGAGGCAGGCCAGGCGCGCGGCATCACCGCGTTCCTCGTGCCGACCGACAGCCCTGGGTTCAGCGTGCCGTACTACTGGTGGACGTTCAACATGCCGACCGACCACGGCGAGGTGGAACTGAAAGATGTCCGGGTGCCAGGCGACGCCATCCTCGGGGAGGTCGACCGCGGCCTCGAGGTCGGCCAGACCTTTCTGCACGAGAACCGGATTCGGCAGGCCGCCAGCAGCCTCGGCGCCGCGCAGCACTGCATCGATCGGGCCGTCGAATACGCCGGCGAACGCACGGTGTTCGGCAAGCCGCTCGCAGTGAACCAGGCAGTGCAGTGGCCGCTTGTCGAGTTGCAGACCGAAGCGCAGATGGTCCGACTGCTCGTCCGGTATGCCGCCTCGGAACTGGACCGCAACCACCACATGGAGGTGTCGGACAAGGTGTCGATGGCCAACTACCGCGCCAACCGACTGGTCTGCGACGCGGCGGACCGGGCCATGCAGGTGCTCGGCGGGGTCGGCTACAGCCGCCATGAGCCGTTCGAGCACATCTACCGTCACCACCGCCGCTACCGCATCACCGAAGGGGCCGAGGAGATCCAGATACGGCGAGTGGCGCAGCGGCTGTTCGGCTTCGGTCGAAAGTGAAACAGCAACTGGCAGACGTGCTTAGGCCGGTTGTCGGCGAGGTGAGCATCGAGAACCTCACGGCCCTCACCGGCGGGGCGAGCCGGACCACATGGGCATTCGATGCCGTCGCCGGCACCGACAGAAGGGCCCTGATCCTGCGCACCGGGCCGCCGGACGACGTACACGCCGGGATGGAACTGGAGGCGAGCGTCCAGGAGCGGGCCGCCGCCGCGGGCGCACCGGTCCCCCACATCCTCACCGCCGACGATTCGCCCGCCGCGCTGGGCAATCCGTTTCTGATCTGCAACGCGATCCGTGGCGAGACGATCGTCAGGCGCATCCACCGCTCACTGGACGAACCGGGACGGGCGCGGCTGCTGCGGCAGTGCGCGCATGCGCTCGCCGCGATTCACCGCGCCGACCCGGACGGAATCGGCTTGCAACGCTCCGAGCAACTGACCGAGTGGCGCACGCGGCTCGACGAAATGGGCGACACCACAGCGACATTCGAGTGGGCTTTTCGGTGGCTCGCCGCCAACCGCCCGCCCCCGACACCGGCACGGCTCGTGCACGGCGACTTTCGGATGGGCAACCTCATCGTCGACGAGTCGGGCCTCGCCGCCGTGCTGGACTGGGAGCTGGTCCACATCGGCGAGGTCTATGAGGACCTCGCGTGGTTCTGCATCCGCGCCTGGCGGTTCGGTGCCCCTGTGGCCCTCGGAGCGGGCGGGTTGGGCAGCGTCGAAAGTTTCCTGGCGGCCTACGAGGAAGCCGCGGGCGTCGAGCTCGACCGCAACGCGTTCCGCTGGCATCTGACCGTGGCGACGCTGCGCTGGGGGGTCATCTGCCGGTTCCAGGCCGAGCGCCACCTCTCGGGCCAGACACCGTCGGTGGAGCTCGCCGCGATCGGCAGACGCGTCAGCGAAACCGAATGGGATGTACTGGATCTGCTCGAAGGGAACGCGGACGCGAGGAGCACTAGAGACGGGGGTCCGGGGTGAGCTCGTTGTATGGGCGGCCGACGGCCGCCGAACTGGTAGCCGCCGTCGCCGACTTTCTGGACAACGACGTGCGAAGCAGCACTGAAGGCCAGGTGTCCTTCCATGCCCGCGTTGCCGCGAACGTCCTGCGCACGGTCGAGCGCGAACTGCTCGATGATCGACCCGCGCCCGATCTGCTGGGCTTCGCCGACGAAGAGCAACTCGCCGCGGCCATCCGCGCCGGCGAGCTCGACGACCGCGCGGATGAGGTGGTGCCGTGTCTACGGGCGGTGGTCGGGCATCGACTGGCCATCGCGCACCCGGGATATGACGAGCCGACATGACTGTGCGCGCCGATTTCTGCGCCACAGTCGCTGAACCCGGGTGATCACTGCCATGTGCAGAAGTCGCGGTGTCAGACCCGACGAACTCTGGCCAGCCAGGCCGGCTCGTCGACGCGGGTGCCGACCGACAGCCCGAGGTGATCGGCGTGGATTTCGGTCACCACACCGCGGTAGGTCGTCGGCTGCAGATCCTCCAGATCCCATCCCTGACCGAAGGCGTCGCGAATCGTCTCGCCGCTGACCTCGGGCCCGAACCCGCGACCCGCGTCGGAAAGAGCGAGCACGTGCACGAGGCCGCCGGGCCTGCACGCGTTGTGCAGGCTGGTGACGTAACGGGGACGGTCGTCGTCGTCGAAGATGTGGAACAACGCGCTGTCGACGATGGCGTCGTAAGCCGGCCGATCCGGGAGATCCATGGCGTCGGCGACCTCGAATCGCGCCGAAACCCCCTTCGCTTCGGCGTTGCGGCGGGCCTGCTCCACGGCCGCGGGCGCGAAGTCGATGCCCAGGACGTCGTAGCCCAGTTCGGTGAGCAGAATCGTGTGTTCACCGGCGCCGCAACCGACGTCGAGCACGCTGCCGCGGATCAGCCCCGCGCGTTCCAGTTCGACGATTGCCGGTTGTGGTTCACCGATCACCCACGGGGGGCTGCTCGTTCGGTAAGACTCGTCGAATCGATCCAGAGCGGGAGTTTTGTCCATGAGTGACAGTGTTCTACCTCAACCATACTTGAGGTCAACCGCCGACAGGCTGTTCGCAGCCATCGAGAACGGCGACGTGGCGGCCGTCGAAGCGCTGTGGGACGACGACGTCGCGGTGTGGAAGTCGGCCGAACCCGAGGAGCAGGCCAAAAAGCGCGCCGTGCGGGTGATCGGTTGGTTCGTCGGCGCAACCACCGAACGCCGCTACGAGATCCTTGACCGGCAGTTCTTCGACGGCGGATTCGTCCAGCAGCACGTGCTGCACGCGGAAGGAAAAGGCGGCGGATCGATCTCCCTGAGGGTCTGCATCGTTATCAAAGTGGGTACGAACGGGTTGATCACCAAGATCGACGAGTACTTCGACCCGGCAGGACTGGAGCCACTGCTCCGTTCCACGAACTGACAGGAAGGGCGTCATGGCAAGCCTCAGCGAGTTCTTCAGCGACCCGGCATCGGCCGGGACGTGGAGCCTGGTCCCCGAACACTCCTCCATCGTCGTGAAAGCCAAGTCGATGTGGGGTCTGATGCCCGTCAAGGGGCGCTTCACGGAGTTCAGCGGCGAGGGTCAGATCACGTCTCCCCAAACCGTTTCCGGCAACATTAAAATCAAGGCCGGATCGATGCGAACCGGGATTCGCAAGCGCGACGACCACATGCATTCCGCGGATTTCTTTGACGTCGAGCGGTTCCCAGACATCGACGTCGTCGTCACCGGAGCCGACGCCATCTCCGGCGACACCGTCGATCTTGCGGCTCGACTCACCGTCAAGGGCGTCACCAAGCCGGTGACGCTCAAGACCACGGTGACCCCCGTCGGCGACGGCGGAATGCGGGTCAGGGCCACCGCCACCGTCGACCGCCAGGACTTCGGAGTCGACGGAAACCTGATCGGAATGATCGGCGACGACGCGACGCTGACCGGCGACGTGGTGTTCCGCCGCGCCCAGGCCTAGCCGGTTCGTCTAGCATCTGGCGCATGCCCGAAGCATCTCGGCCGCTGCGAGTCCTGGTCTACAGCGACAATCCGAGGACACGCGAACAGGTCCAGCTGGCGCTGGGCAAGCGCGTGCATCCCGACCTGCCCGAGCTCACGTATCTCGAGGTGGCCACCGGGCCGATGGTGGTCGCGCAGATGGACGAGGGCGGGTTCGATCTGGCCATCCTCGACGGCGAGGCCACCCCGACAGGCGGGATGGGAATAGCCAAGCAGCTCAAGGACGAGCTCGACGACTGCCCGCCGCTGCTGGTCCTGACCGGCCGCCGCGACGACGCCTGGCTGGCGAAGTGGTCGCGCGCCGAAGCCGCCGTACCGCACCCGATCGACCCCATTCGTTTGGGCGAGGCCGTGGTGTCGCTGCTGCGCACGCCGGTGCAGTAGCCGTACTCGATATTTCGTTCCCGCCCTTGGCTTTTCAGGGCACAGCAAAGCCACCGGTTGGCAACCTGAAACGATACTAACCCCTTGTTGCGACACCCATCCGGGACATCGCTAGGCTGTGGGTCAGCTCACATCGGAAAGCCCACGAGGGAGCGGTCACACCTGCATGAACCTGTATCTGCCCATCCTGGTGCTCGGCGCGGTCGCAGCCGGGTTTGCCGTGTTCTCGGTCATCGCTGCGCTTCTCGGCGGACCGCGACGCTTCAACCGGGCCAAGCTCGAGGCCTACGAATGCGGCATCGAGCCCATGCCGGACATGGCGAACCCGCAGGCCGCCGGCCAGCGCTTTCCGATGAAGTACTACGTCACCGCGATGCTGTTCATCGTTTTCGACATCGAGATCGTGTTCCTGTACCCCTGGGCCGTCGCATTCGACAGCCTCGGGATATTCGCGCTGGTCGAGATGCTGTTGTTCATGGCGACCGTGTTCGTGGCGTACGCCTACGTCTGGCGCCGGGGAGGCCTGAATTGGGACTAGAGGAAAAGCTGCCGAGCGGCATTCTGCTGACGACGGTGGAAAAGCTGGCGGGTTACGTCCGCAAGGGGTCGCTGTGGCCTGCCACGTTCGGATTGGCCTGCTGCGCCATCGAGATGATGGCCACCGCGGGACCGCGCTTCGACATCTCGCGGTTCGGCATGGAGCGGTTCTCCGCGACGCCGAGACAGGCCGACCTGATGATCGTCGCCGGCCGTGTGAGCCAGAAGATGGCCCCCGTGCTGCGGCAGGTCTACGACCAGATGGCCGAACCGAAGTGGGTGCTGTCGATGGGCGTCTGCGCGTCGTCGGGCGGGATGTTCAACAACTACGCGATCGTCCAAGGCGTCGACCACGTCGTGCCGGTCGACATCTACCTGCCCGGCTGCCCGCCGCGACCGGAGATGCTGCTGCACGCGATCCTGAAGCTGCACGACAAGATTCAGGAGATGCCCCTCGGCGTCAACCGCGAGGAAGCGGTCCGCGAAGCCGAGAAGGCGGCGTTGGCGGTAACCCCGACGATCGAGCTGAAGGGCCTGCTGCGGTGACCACGCCTTCCGACGCGCCGCAAGACTTTCCCAACGGCAAGGGCGACGACAAGGATGTCGTCGGCGTCCGCAAAGGCATGTTCGGCCCGCGAGGCACCGGCGACACGTCGGGTTACGGCAGGCTGGTTCGCGAAGTGGCGATGCCCGGCAACTCACCGCGCCCATACGGCGGTTACTTCGACGAGATCGTCGACACGCTGGCCGCGGCCCTCGGCGATGAGGCCTTCGAGGCCGCCGTCGAGCGGGTGGTGGTGTACCGCGACCAGTTGACCCTTGACGTGCGCCGCGAGCACCTGCCCGCGGTGATGCAGACGCTCCGCGACGATCCCGGCCTGCGGTTCGAGCTGTCGCTCGGCGTCAGCGGCGTGCACTACCCGCAGGACAGCGGGCGCGAACTGCACGCGGTGTATCCGCTGATGTCGATCACCCACAACCGCCGGATGCAGGTCGAGGTGGCCGTGCCCGACGCCGACCCTCACATTCCGTCACTGTTCCGCATCTATCCGACCACTGACTGGCACGAGCGGGAGACCTACGACTTCTTCGGGATCATCTTCGACGGTCACCCCGCGCTGACGCGCATCGAGATGCCCGACGACTGGGTCGGCCACCCGCAGCGCAAGGACTACCCGTTGGGTGGCATCCCGGTCGAGTACCACGGCGCCGAGATACCGCCGCCCGACGAGCGGAGGGCCTACAGCTGATGAGCAGCGCCAACACCCCGCCGGACAGCGGGGGGACCGCGGACGCGAAGAGCGAAAACGGCACCGACACCGTCGTCATCGTCGGCGGCGGCGACTGGGATGAGGTCGTCGACGCCGCCGCGCAAGCCCAGGCGGGCGAGCGAATCGTGGTCAACATGGGTCCGCAGCACCCGTCGACGCACGGTGTGCTGCGGTTGATCCTCGAGATCGAGGGCGAGACCATCGTCTCGGCCCGCTGCGGTATCGGTTACCTGCACACCGGGATCGAGAAGAACCTCGAGTACCGCACATGGACGCAGGGCGTCACGTTCGTGACCCGAATGGATTATCTGTCACCGCTTTTCAACGAAACGGTGTACTGCCTAGGGGTGGAGAAACTGCTCGGCGTCACCGACGACATCCCCGAGCGCGCCAGCATCATCCGCGTGATGATGATGGAACTCAACCGCATCTCCAGCCACCTCGTCGCGCTGGCCACCGGCGGCATGGAACTGGGCTCCATGGGTGCGATGTTCTACGGCTTCCGCGAACGCGAACAGATCCTGTCGATCTTCGAGACGATCACCGGGCTGCGGATGAACAACGCCTACATCCGGCCTGGTGGCCTGGCCGCCGATCTGCCCGAGGAGGCTCTGCCACAGATCCGCGCGATGCTCAAACTGTTTCCGAAACGGTTCTCCGACCTCGACGACCTGTTGAGCGAGAACTACATCTGGAAGGCCCGCACACAGGGCATCGGTTATCTGGACCTGACGGGCTGCATGGCGCTCGGCATCACCGGGCCGGTGCTGCGCTCCACCGGACTGCCTCACGATCTGCGCAAGTCCCAGCCCTACTGCGGATACGAGACCTACGACTTCGACGTCGTCACCGACGACGGCTGCGACGCCTACGGCCGATACCTGATCAGGGTCAAGGAGGTGTACGAGTCGCTGAAGATCATCGAGCAGTGCGTCGAGCGCCTGGAGAAGACGCCGGGTCGCGTGATGCTCGACGACAAGAAGCTCGCGTGGCCCGCCGACCTGAAGCTCGGACCGGACGGGCTCGGCAACTCGCCTGAGCACATCGCCAAGATCATGGGCCACTCGATGGAGGGGCTGATCCACCACTTCAAGCTCGTCACCGAGGGCATCCGCGTCCCACCGGGGCAGGTGTACGTGGCGGTCGAGTCGCCGCGCGGCGAACTCGGCGTGCACATGGTCTCCGACGGCGGCACCCGGCCGTACCGGGTGCACTACCGCGACCCGTCGTTCACCAACCTGCAGGCGGTGGCCGCCACCTGCGAAGGCGGGATGGTGGCCGACGCGATCTCGGCGGTCGCATCGATCGACCCCGTCATGGGAGGCGTGGACAGATGATGAGCGCTTGCGCGAAGAAGAGACTGATATGACGTTGTCGCCCAACGGTTCGCCGGTGTTCCTCGAGCTCGGCCAACGGCCTGACGAGGCAGGGCCGCCGATCGGCGGCGACGAGAGCTACCCCGCCGACGTGACGGCCCGGCTGTCGGCAAACGCGCGCGACATCATCGCGAAGTATCCGCGGTCGAGGTCGGCGCTGCTGCCGCTGCTGCACCTGGTTCAGTCGGAGGACGGCTACCTCACCAAGGCCGGTCTCGCGTTCTGTGCCGACCAACTCGGCCTGACCGAGGCGGAGGTGACCGCGGTCGCCACCTTCTACTCGATGTATCGCCGCACCCCGACCGGGGAGTACCTGGTCGGTGTCTGCACGAACACGCTCTGCGCGATCATGGGCGGTGACGCCATCCTGGAGTCGCTGCAGGAGCATCTCGGCATCCACGCGGGCGAGACCACCGAGTCCGTTGATGGAGGACCCAGGGTCACCCTCGAACACGTCGAGTGCAACGCGGCGTGCGACTATGCGCCGGTCGTGATGGTCAACTGGGAGTTCTTCGACAACCAAACCCCCTCTTCGGCAAGGGATCTGGTGGATGCGCTGCGCCAGGGTGCGGACGTCGTGCCCAGTCGTGGAGCGCCGCTGTGCACCTTCAAGCAGACCGCCCGGATCCTCGCCGGGTTGCCCGACGACCGGCCCGTCACTGCGGCCGGCCAGGTGCCGACCGCGACACTTGCCGGACTGCGGGTCGCCCGCGAACTCGACATGCAGGCGCCCTCGCCGGACGATCACCCGCCGGCGTCGACGCCGGAATCCGACGGCACCAAGCCCGAAGCCGTCGAAACCACCAAATCCGAACCGGCGCCGGGGCCTTCGGCCACCGTTCCCGCCGAACCGGCAACCTCCGAGACCGACCCGAGCAAGACGGATTCACGCGACTGATGGCACCTGCTACTCCCTTGACGCCCGTGTTCAGCCGGTATTGGGACGACCCCGAACCATGGACACTCGAGACCTACCGCCGCCACGACGGCTACCGCGCGCTGGAGAAGGCGCTGTCGATGGACCCCGACGACGTCATCGCGCTCGTGAAGGACTCGGGGCTGCGCGGACGCGGGGGTGCCGGCTTCCCGACCGGGACCAAGTGGTCGTTCATCCCGCAGGACGACACCGGTGCGGGCGCCAAACCCAAATACCTGGTGATCAACGCCGACGAGTCGGAACCCGGTACGTGTAAAGACATTCCGCTGATCCTGACGACACCGCACTTCCTCGTCGAAGGCGCGATCATCGCGGCCTACGCGATCCGGGCCCATCACGCGTTCATCTACGTCCGCGGCGAAGTGGTTCCGGTGCTGCGGCGGTTGCAGGCCGCGGTCGACGAGGCGTATGCGGCCGGCTATCTGGGCACCGACATCAACGGTTCCGGCTTCGACCTGGAACTCGTGGTGCACGCGGGAGCGGGTGCCTACATCTGCGGCGAGGAAACCGCACTGCTCGACTCGCTCGAAGGCAGGCGCGGACAGCCGCGACTGCGCCCGCCGTTCCCCGCGGTCGCGGGTCTTTACGCCTGTCCGACCGTGGTGAACAACGTCGAATCGATTGCCAGCGTGCCGCCGATCGTGAACAACGGGATCGACTGGTTCCGATCGATGGGCAGCGAGAAGTCCCCGGGGTTCACGCTGTACTCCCTGTCGGGCCACGTGACGAATCCCGGCCAGTACGAGGCGCCGCTCGGCATCACGCTGCGCGAACTCCTCGAATACGCCGGCGGCGTCCGGGCCGGCCACGAGCTGAAGTTCTGGACGCCCGGCGGTTCCTCCACCCCGCTGTTGACGGCCGAGCACCTCGACGTGCCACTGGATTACGAGGGAATGGCCGGCGTCGGGTCGATGCTCGGCACCAAGGCCCTGCAGATCTTCGACGAGACCACCTGCGTGGTGCGCGCGGTCCGGCGCTGGACGGAGTTCTATGCGCACGAGTCCTGCGGCAAGTGCACGCCGTGCCGCGAGGGCACGTACTGGCTGAGCCAGATCTACGAGCGGCTCGAGACGGGCCGCGGCACAGAAGAGGACATCGGCAAGCTGCTCGACATCTCCGACACGATCTTCGGAAAGTCGTTCTGCGCGCTGGGCGACGGTGCGGCGAGCCCGATCCTGTCGTCCATCAAGTTCTTCCGCGACGAGTATGTCGAGCATCTGGACGGCGGTTGCCCGTTCGATCCGCACGCCTCGACTTTGATGGCGACCGAGGGGGTAGGTGCCTGATGACGGTGACCGAACCGAGCCGCGAGGCGCCCGCGGTGGAGATGGTGAATCTGACCATCGACGACCAGCCCATCAGCGTGCCCAAGGGCACGTTGGTGATCCGGGCCGCCGAGTTGATCGGCATTCAGATCCCGCGGTTCTGCGACCATCCCCTGCTCGATCCCGTCGGCGCGTGCAGACAATGCCTCGTCGAGGTCGAGGGCCAGCGCAAGCCGATGGCGTCGTGCACCATCACCTGCACACCCGACATGGTGGTCCGCACGCAACTCACCTCGGAGGCCGCGGACAAGGCGCAGCACGGGGTGATGGAGTTGCTGCTGATCAACCACCCCCTGGACTGCCCGGTGTGCGACAAGGGCGGCGAGTGCCCGCTGCAGAACCAGGCCATGTCCAACGGCCGGGCCGAGACCCGCTTCGAAGACGACAAACGCACCTTCCCCAAACCGATCCCGATCTCCTCGGAGGTGCTGCTGGATCGCGAGCGGTGCGTGCTGTGCGCGCGCTGCACTCGGTTCTCCCAGCAGATCGCCGGTGACCCGTTCATCGAGCTACTCGAGCGCGGCGCGCTGCAACAGGTCGGCATCGCGCCCGGCGAGCCGTTCTCGTCCTACTTCTCCGGCAACACGGTGCAGATCTGCCCGGTGGGTGCACTGACCAACACCGCATACCGGTTCCGTGCCCGCCCGTTCGACCTGGTGTCCAGTCCGAGCGCGTGCGAGCACTGCGCGTCGGGCTGTTCGCAGCGCACCGACCACCCACGTGGAAAAGTGTTGCGACGGTTGGCCGGTGACGACCCGGAGGTCAACGAGGAGTGGAATTGCGACAAGGGTCGGTGGGCGTTCACCTACGCGACCGTCGGTGACCGCATCACCACCCCGCTGATCCGCGAGGACGATGGCAAGCTCAGGGCCGCGTCGTGGGCTGAAGCCCTTCGCGTCGCCGCAACCGGGTTGGCCGCCGCAGCCGGGCGCGCGGGCGTCCTCGTCGGCGGCAGGAGCACCGTCGAGGACGCCGACGCCTACGCCAAGTTCGCGCGGATGGTGCTCGGCACCAATGACATCGACTTCCGCGTCCGCGCGCACAGCCAGGAGGAGGCGGACTTCCTCGCGTCGAACGTCGCCGGGCAGCCGATGACAGTCACCTACGCCGATCTGGAGAAGGCGCCCGCGGTGCTGCTCGCAGGCTTCGAGCCGGAGGAGGAGTCGCCGATCGTCTACCTGAGGCTGCGTAAGGCGGCCCGCAACGGCCTCCTGGTGTTCGCCGTCGCGCCGTTCACCACGCGCGGCCTGACCAAGATGTCGGGAACACTGATCCGGACCGCGCCGGGCGGCGAAGCCGCGGCACTCGACGGCCTCGCCGAGGAAACGCTGCTCAACCAGCCCGGTGCGATCATTCTCGTCGGAGAACGGCTGGCCACCTCCCCCGGAGCGCTCTCGGCCGCAAGCCGACTGGCCGCCGCGACCGGCGCCCGCCTCGGCTGGGTACCGCGGCGCGCAGGCGATCGCGGCGCGCTCGAGGCAGGCGCCATAC
>JAEZKH010000184.1 GCA_023415515.1 Actinomycetes bacterium | reverse complement strand
GGCCCGGACGGCGCTATGCCTCGCTGGTGGCCGCGCAACTCGACAGGGCGTTGGCCGACCCCGCCGCGAGCGCAGCGCTCGCCGAACTGGACGCGGTGCTCATCGGCGGCGGCCCCACGCCCGCCCGGATCGCGGAAAGGGCTGCGGCGGCCCATATCCGGCTGGTTCGCACGTACGGGATGAGCGAGACCGCAGGCGGATGCGTCTACGACGGTGTCGCGCTGGACGGGGTGCATGTCCGCGTCGGCGGGGACGGCCGCATCGCGCTCGGCGGTGCGACGCTCGCCAAGGGCTACCGCAATCCCCCCGAGCCCGATCCGTTCGCCGAGCCGGGCTGGTTCATCACCGATGACATCGGGGCGCTGGACAGTTCGGGTGTGCTGCGGGTCCTCGGCCGCACCGACGATGCGATCAGCACCGGAGGACTCACCGTCTTTCCGCAACTGGTCGAGACCGCGCTGGGATCCCACCCGCGCGTCGCCGACTGCGCGGTCTTCGGTGTGCCCGACGAGCAGCTCGGCCAACGTGTCGTCGCGGCCGTGGTGGCCGTCTCGGGGTATGCGCCGCCGACATTGTCCGAAGTGCGCACGCACGTCAAGACGATGCTGGATTCGACGGCAGCACCGCGCGAACTCCACGTCGTGGACGAACTGCCGAGGCACGGAATCGGCAAGGTGGACCGCAGGAAGCTGGTTTCCCGCTTCGGCGGCTGAGCTAGCATCCCGGGAATGATGCGCTCATTCGCGATCGCCGCGGGTGCCGTTGCCGTCTTGGCGGCTTCGTCTCCCGCCGCCGCCGATCCCGGCCCACAGGACGGACCGACGTTCGCGATCGGCAAGTGCTTCGACTTCGGCCGGCCGCCCGTCGAACGCCCGGTGTCGTTCGCGTACAACTGCGACAACACCGGCGTCATGGCGAACATGACCTGGACGGCGTGGGGCCCCGACGGCGCCAGGGGAACGGGCACGGACAACTCGGTGGAATGCCAGCCCAACTGCGCGCAGGGCACCACGCTGGTCAACCCGATCGTCGTGCACGCGTGGAACCCGGTGACCTCACCGAGCGCGGAATGCCCGCAGGACGTCAAGTTCTACACCGATATGACCATCGCGTATCCGGAGGGCGCGCCGCCGTGGATCGATCCCGGCACGACGTGGTCTCCAGGAACGGATTTCACCACTGTCGACGGGATGCCCGCAGTCCACTACTCGGAGCTGGCGCCGACCTGCCGACCGCTGTGATCTAGCGGTCGACCTTCACACTCACCGGGTAGACGTTCCAGATGTCGTCGCTGTACTCGGTGATCGCCCGGTCGGAGGAGAACTTGCCGCTGCGCGCGGTGTTCAGGATCGACATCCGCGTCCACGCATCGGTGTCCTGCCACGCGGCGCCGACCCGCTCCTGGCATTCGACGTAGGCCGCGTAGTCGGCGAGCACCAGGAACGGGTCGTCGGAGCGCAGGTTGTCGACCAGCGGTCGGAACACCTCGGTGTCACCGTGGGAAAAGCGCCCGCAGGCAATGAGTTGCAGTACCGCGCTGAGTTCCTCGTTGCGGTCGACGTAGTCCATCGGCCGGTAGCCGTCGCGCTTCACCTGCGCGACCTCGTCCACCGTGAGGCCGAACAGGAAGAAGTTCTCCGCTCCCACCTCCTCACGCATCTCGACGTTGGCGCCGTCGAGCGTCCCTATCGTCAAGGCGCCGTTGACCATGAACTTCATGTTGCCCGTCCCCGAGGCTTCCTTGCCCGCCGTGGAGATCTGCTCGGAGAGATCGGCCGCCGGGTAGATCTGATGGGCGCTCTGCACGTTGAAGTTCGGCACAAACGCCACCCGCAGACGCCGGTTGACGTCGGGATCGTTGTTGACGGTGTCGGCGACGGCGTTGATCAGCTTGATGATGCGCTTCGCCATGAAGTAACCCGGCGCGGCCTTGCCGCCGAATATGAAGGCGCGCGGCGGGATCTCGAGGCGCGGGTCGTTCTTCAGCCGGTGATAGAGGGTCACGATGTGCAACACGTTGAGGTGCTGGCGCTTGTACTCGTGTATCCGCTTGACCTGAACGTCGAACAGCCAGTCCGGGTTGAGATCGACACCCGTTGTGGCGTTCACATATTCGGCGAGGCGTGCCTTGTTGGCCCGTTTCATGTCGCGCCATCTGCGATGGAAGGCGGCGTCGTCGGCAAGCGGTTCAAGAGCCCGCAGACGGTACAGGTCCACGAGCCAGCCGTCACCGACGGTGTCGTCGAGCAGCGTGCGCAGGCCGGGGTTGGCATACGCGACGAACCGGCGCGGCGTGATGCCGTTGGTCTTGTTGCTGAAGCGCTGCGGCCACATCTCGTAGAAATCTTTGAGCACACTGCGTTTGAGAAGTTCGGAGTGCAGCGCGGCGACACCGTTGACGGCGTGGCTGCCCACGGTGGCCAGATGCGCCATCCGCACGCTCTTCCCGCCGTCCTCACCGATGAGCGACATCCGTCGCACCCGGTCGTCGTCGCCGGGGAACGTCGCGCGGACCTCGTCGAGGAATCGGCGGTTGATCTCGTAGATGATCTCCAGGTGGCGGGGCAGCGACTGGCCGAACATGTCCAGCGGCCACGTTTCGAGGGCTTCCGGCAGCAGCGTGTGATTGGTGTAGCCGAACGTCGCCACGGTGATCTCCCATGCCTCGTCCCAGCCCAGGTGACGCTCGTCGACCAGTAACCGCATCAGCTCGGCGACGCCGATGGACGGATGGGTGTCGTTGAGCTGCAACGCGAATCGGTCGGGAAGTTCGCTGACCCTGGCGTCGGTCAGATCGTCGATGATGTGCAGGACGTGCTGCAGCGAGCACGACACGAAGAAGTACTGCTGCAGCAGACGCAGTCGCTTGCCCGCGTCGGGCTCGTCGTTGGGATACAGCACCTTGGTGACGGTCTCGGAGGTGACCTCGTCCTCGACCGCCTTGTAATAGTCGCCGGTGTTGAAGGCGTCGAGCGCAAACGACTCGACGGCGCGCGCGCTCCACAACGTCAACATGTTGCAGGAGTCGACGCCGTATCCCTGGATCGGCGTGTCGTACGCGACACCTTTGATGACCCGGCCCGGGATCCATCGCACCCGCCGGCTGCCCGCGTCGTCGACGTAATGCTCGACGTGGCCGCCCCAGTTGACCAGATAGTTCACGTCGGGTTTGGGAATCTCCCACGGGTTCCCGTTCACCAGCCAGTTGTCCGTCTTCTCGACCTGCCATCCGTCGTGGATCTCCTGGTCGAAGATGCCGAACTCGTAGCGGATGCCGAAACCGATCGCAGGGCGCTCGAGGGTGGCAAGCGAGTCGAGATAGCACGCCGCCAGTCGGCCGAGGCCGCCGTTGCCCAGCCCCGGCTCCTCCTCGCACGCCAGCACCTCGTCGAGATCGACGCCGATGACGTCGAGCGCCGTGCGTGTCGCCTCCTCGATGCCGAGGTTGAGCAGGTTGCAGCCGAGTTGCGGACCCATCAGAAATTCCGCCGACAGATAGCAGGTCGCCTTGCGGCCGAGGTCGAGCGATGTGCGCGCGGTCGCCGACCAGTTGTCCTGCATGCGGTCACGGACCGCCAGCGCGGTCGCCCGGTAGAAGTGCTCGGCGGTCAGCACGGCTGCGGGGCGGCCGATCGAATAGCGCAGATGGTCGACGATGCCGCGCCGGATGGATTCCGGGGACAACCCGCTGCGGCTGCGATCGGGTGCGTCGGCGGCGGCGCTTACAGAAGAAGATCGGATGACGTCTGGCATCGGCGCAGTGTCGCAGAAAAGGGCGTCGCACAAATGAACTTCCGGTGAGCACGATGGACCCGGATCCGCTCCTGGCGACGGCTCGTTTCGATGCCCCTCACCCGGGTACGCCGCCCGGTAGGCTCCCGGTGGGAGCGTGACAGGTGGATTGGCTGACAGCCCCGCAATGGTGGTTCGGCAGGACGGTTTTGGAACGCGGCGTGGCAGCCGTCTACGTCGTGGCGTTTCTCTGCGCAGCGCTGCAGTTCCGCGGCCTCATCGGGGCCCGGGGGATGCTGCCGGTTCCGGATTATCTCGCGCACCGGTCATTTCGGACGACACCGAGTATTTTCCATCTGCACTACTCGGACAGGTTCTTCGCGGGGGTGGCCTGGGCCGGCGTCGTGGTGTCGGTGGCGATGGTGGCCGGCCTCGCCGACGCGGTGCCGCTGTGGACGGCGATGCTGCTGTGGCTGCTGCTGTGGGTGCTGTACCTGTCCATCGTCAACGTCGGACAGAGTTGGTACTCGTTCGGCTGGGAGTCGCTGCTGCTGGAGACCGGCCTGCTGGTCGTCTTCGTCGGCAACGACGACGTCGCCCCGCCGATGTTGCTCATGTGGTTGACCCGGTGGCTGCTGTTCCGCGTCGAGTTCGGCGCGGGGTTGATCAAGCTGCGCGGCGACCGATGCTGGCGCGACCTGTCGTGTCTGGACTACCACCACGAGACGCAGCCGATGCCCGGCCCGCTCAGCTGGTTCTTCCACCACCTGCCCCGTCCGCTACACCGGGTGGAGGTTGCGGGCAACCACTTCGCGCAGCTCGTCGTCCCGTTCGGGTTGTTCGCACCCCAGCCGGTGGCCAGTGTCGCCGCGGCGATCATCGTCGTGACACAGCTCTGGCTCGTACTGTCGGGCAACTTCTCGTGGCTGAACATGCTGACGATCGTTCTCGCGCTCAGCGTCGTGCAACCCTCGGCCCTCGGAATCGCGACAGTGACCGAAGTGCCTTCGGCGCAACCGGTTTGGTATGCGACTGCGGTTGTCGCGTTCGCCGCGCTGGTCGTCGTCCGCAGCTGGTATCCGGCGCGCAACCTGGTTTCGCGGCGCCAACGCATGAACAGCTCGTTCGATCCGCTGCACATGGTCAACACCTACGGCGCGTTCGGAAGCATCAGCAGGACCCGAGACGAAGTGGTGATCGAGGGCACGGCGGATTCGAGTCTGTCGGACGAAGCAGCTTGGCAGGAGTACGGGTTCAAGGGCAAACCCGGTGACGTCAAGCGCATGCCGCGCCAGTGGAGTCCCTATCACCTGCGTCTGGACTGGCTGATGTGGTTCCTGCCGTTGTCGCCGGGCCACGGCCAGACGTGGCTGATTGCGTTCTGCAAGGGGTTGCTGACCAACGACCCGCCGATCGTCAAGCTGCTGCGCACCAACCCGTTCCCCGATGCGCCGCCTGCATATGTGCGGGCGACGCTGTACCGGTATCACTTCAGCACCCCGACGGAACTCCGGACACAGCACATCTGGTGGCGCCGTGAGCGCATCGGCGAGTACCTCGCGCCGCTGTCCCTGGACGAGGCGAGCTACCTGGCCCGCCGTTTCAGATCCCGGTGACGCCGCCGCCGGGTTGACCGATGGGAATCATCGACACCATCTCCTCGGCGGCAGCCGTCAACTGCGCAGGGCTTGCACCGCCCTTGTGCAGCGCCTCCTGGCCGCGCATGAACGCCAACAGGGTGCCCGCCAGCACCTGCGGGTCCCGCGCGGGGTCGACGTCGCCGTCACGCTGCGCCTGGGCGATGCAGGCGGCGAGTTCTTCGCGCCAGACCGTATAGGCGTTGGCGATCTCGGCCTCGACGGCGGCGTCGGTGGCGGCCAGTTCCGCGGCACCCTTGGCGATCAAGCAGCCCCGCCTGGCCGTATCCGCGATCAGAGCCCGCGCCTGCCCGCGGATGTGACGGCCGAGACGCTGATAGGCGGGCAGCGCGGGATCGCGGAGGACGTCACGAACGGCGTCGAGCGACGAGGCGATGTAGTCATCGAGGGCACGCAGGTAAAGGCTGTGTTTGTCGCCGAACGCCCCGTAGAGACTGCCCCTTCCGAGACCCGTTGCGGCCGTGAGGTCGTCGACCGACGTCGCCGCGTATCCGCGGGCCCAGAACGCGTCACGCGCCGCGGCGACCACGTCGTCTTCGTCGAACTCGCGGGGCCGTGCCATAGTTCGAAACTACGCGGTTTATGGACCGTTTATTCCGGAACCTTGACGAGCACCGCGCGGGTGTAGAGGACGTGGAAACCCTGCCGTTGCACGTTCTGCTGGGATTTCGATCCTGGCGCCGTGGTTACGACCGCGATATCGCATCCTGCCGCTGCTGCGTCGGCCAGCCGCGTCGCCAACAGGGCGGTCTGCACACCTCGTCGACGGTGCCGCGGCGCGGTGGCGGCACCCACCAGTTGGGCGACGCCGTCGGTGATCTGCAGTCCGCCGCCGCCGACAACCGTCCCGTCTATGCGGGCCAGATACGTGCGGGCGCCTGCCGCGACCAGGTCCCGTTCGGCGCGCTCGACGATCTCGCGCGGAAAGTCCTCGTGCGTCGGCGTGCCCTGATCGTCGGGGTGTGCGAAGCCGGTGACGACGACGTCGATCCACGCTTCCAGTTCGTCGTCGGTGCATTCGCCGACGACGATGCCGTCAGGGGTCGGGCCCGACCTGCCGCGAGGCAACAGACTCCCCAACACGTTCTCGAAGGCGACGAGGCGGTAGCCGCGACCCGTGAGCAGGGCCGCGATCTCCGGATCGGCCATGTGAGCCAACTCCACCTGGACAGCGGCTCCCCTTGCCTCGTATGCCGATTCGACCTCTGCGAGCGCCGCCTCGTCGGGCAGGCCGCCGAAGCCGATCCCGACCACCTTGTTGAACGGTGCGCCGTCATCGGCGAAGCAGGCGAAGCCGCCCGCGATCGGTGTCGTGAAGGCGCGCCCCGGGTGGCGACGGATCGCGGCCGCGGTACCTGCGGCGATGAACTGCGCCTCGGCACGCTCGATGCGCTGCGCGAGTTCGACGCTGCAGAAGAGGGGCTCGGTCACGGGTCCTATCAGACAACAGCAGCTGCCGTCGCCACCCGTCTTTTTTCGCCTGCGCCGAGAGATTCGCCGAGAGTCCACACCGCAACCCCCAGCAACACGAGGTCCTTGAGCAGGAACTGTCCCGGCTGGGCCCCCAGGACGGGAATGCCGCCGAGGTGGCCGACCGCCAACCCGGGCGTGGTGAAAAGGAAGCTGACAGTGCCGAGGAACAGCACGATCGCAATCGCGCTGCCCACCGCCGAAAGCGTCGGCGACCAGGGTCGAACGGCGATGAGTATCGCGGCCACGATCTCGGCGGTACCCAGCGATGCCGCCACCACCCCGACAGGAAGCACGTGGTAGATCCACGACATCAGCGGACTGTGCTCGATGAGGACCCTGGCCTCCATCTTCAGGTACTTGCCGAACCCGATCCAGGCCAGCACGATCACGAGACCGTAGCGGCTGATGAGGTGGCCCGCGGACGTGAACCATGTCGACGCGACAGCACGTGACGGCAAAACAGCGTGATCAACCGGCATTCCAGAATCCCTCTCGACGGAAACGACACAATCCTGCAAGTCGTAGTGGTCGGAAAGCGGCGAACCGTTACAGCGACCGTCCCGCGCCCACCGGCCACCGCCAAGGAACTGCCCCTACGCTGGCGAGAATGCGAGTTGCCCGAAGAGATGCGGTGGCGGTCGGCGTCGCGGTCGTTCTGCTCGCCGCCGCCTTCGCGGTGCCACACCTGCATCTGGGCATCGTCACGCCGCTGATCAACGCGACCCCGGAGCGGTTCCGCACCTTCGCAGGCGTCGCTCCGATCTTCGGCTGGTGGAACGTCCACGTCGGCTGGGGCACGCCCGCCGCGATCCTGATCGGCTTCGCTGCGGTCATGTGGGGTCCGGCCGTCGCGCAGCGGGTGCGGTGGCGCACACTCACCGTCGGCACCTGGCTGACGGCGTGTGCTTGGGCGTTCTCGCTGGCCATGATCGACGGCTGGCAACGCGGTTTCGCCGGACGGCTCAGCGCGCGCCACGAGTACCTGCGCCAGGTGCCCACCATCGATGACATCCCCGAGGCGCTCAGCAGCTTCTCCCGCCGAATACTCGACTATCAACCGGATTCGTGGATCACCCACGTCTCCGCGCATCCGCCCGGTGCGTTGCTGACGTTCGTCTGGCTCGACCGCATCGGGCTGAGCGGTGGCGCCTGGGCCGGGCTGCTGTGTCTGCTGGTGGGGTCGAGCGCGGCCGCGGCGATCATCGTCACGGTGCGCGCCGTCGCCGACGAGGAGACGGCCAGGCTGGCCGCGCCGTTCGTCGCCGTCGCGCCGACGGCGATCTGGGTCGCCGTTTCGGCAGACGGCTACTTCGCGGGCGTGGCCGCTTGGGGCATCGCGCTTTTCGCACTCGCGGCCCGGCAGAAGGTCCGGGTGCCGTTGCTGGTGGCCGGTGGTTCGGGCGTGCTGTTGGGCTGGGCGCTGTTCCTCAACTACGGCCTCGCACTGATCGCGTTCCTCGCGCTGGCCGTGCTCATCACCGCGGTCGACTGGCACACGGCGTTGCGCACCCTCATTCCCGCCGCGTTGATGGCGGGCTTCGTTGTCGGGGTGTTCTTCGCCTTCGGCTTCTGGTGGTTCGATGGGTACCACCTTGTGCAGGACCGCTATTGGCAGGGCATCGCTCTTGACCGGCCGTTCCAGTATTGGTCGTGGGCGAACTTCGCGGCGGTGGTTTGCGCGATCGGCCTCGGCAGCGTTGCCGGGATCGCCCGCGCGTTCGACATCGCCGCCATCCGAAGAGCACCCGGCCTGCGCGTCCTGGTGCTCGGCGCGCTGCTGGCGATCCTCCTGGCCGACCTTTCCATGTTGAGCAAGGCCGAGACCGAACGCATCTGGCTGCCGTTCACCATGTGGCTCACCGCGGCGCCGGCGCTGTTACCCCCGCAGTCGCATCGCTTCTGGCTGAGCCTCAACGTCGTCGGCGCCATCGCGCTGAACAGCCTGATCCTGACCAACTGGTAACGCTTCGACCGAATCGGGACACTGCGCTCACATGTCGTGTGGAATCGGGAGATGACGGTGGACGACTCGGCCGCCGGGAACCGGGCGCGGCGCCGGGGCATCCCCCGCTGGCGCAGCCCGCTGCGGGGGCTCTGGCTGACGTCGACGCTGGGGTCCGTGCTCCTGGTCACGCTGCCGGTGGTGATCATCACCGGTCTGCTGTCCTACATCGCATACGGTCCGCAGTTCGGTCAGGCGATTCCCGCCGACGTGGGCGTGCTCAAGCTCCCGACGTTCGACTGGCCCACCGAACCGGCCTGGATCTACCGGCTCAACCAGGGACTGCACGTCGGTCTCGGGCTTGTCCTGATCCCGGTGGTGCTGGCCAAGCTGTGGTCGGTGATCCCGCGCCTGTTCGCGTGGCCCCCCAGCCGTTCGATAGCGCAACTGCTGGAACGGATCTCGCTGCTGATGCTGGTAGGCGGGATCCTGTTCGAGATCGTCACCGGTGTGCTGAACATCCAGTACGACTACGTCTTCGGGTTCAGCTTCTACACCGCCCACTACTACGGCGCCTGGGTCTTCATCGCCGGCTTCGTCGTCCACGTCGCCATCAAGTTCCCCCGAATGTGGACCGGTCTGCGATCGATGTCGATGCGGGCTGTGTTGCGCACCGATCGCACCGAGACCGTCGCCGAACCGTACGAGCCGGACGGGCTCGCGGCCGAGGATCCGGCCCCCGCCACGATCAGCCGAAGGGGTGCGCTCGCGCTCGTCGGCGGCGGTGCGGTGTTCATGGCGGTCATCACGGCGGGGCAGACCCTCGGCGGCGCCACCAGACCCGCCGCGCTGCTCCTGCCGCGCGGCCGCACCCGCGGCGCCGGGCCGAACGATTTCCAGGTGAACAGGACGGCGTGGGCGGCGGGCATCACCCCGGAGTTGACCGGCGGCCGATGGCGGCTCACCCTGACCGGTGGTCCGGCGCCTCAGGTGTTCGACCTGGCGGCCTTGAGGAGCCTGCCTCAGCACACCGCACGGTTGCCGATCGCGTGTGTGGAGGGCTGGTCGACGACCGAGACGTGGACGGGTGTGCGGCTGCGCGACCTCGCGGCACTGGCGGGCGTCGCCGAACCGACGTCGGCGTTCGTGCGATCGGTCGAGCGACGGGGATTCAATCGGGCGACGCTGCAGGAGAACCAGGTCGGACACCCCGATTCCCTTCTCGCGCTTGCGGTCAACGGCGCGACGCTGTCGCCGGACCACGGCTATCCGGCGCGGATCATCGTTCCCGGACTGCCGGGCGTGCACAACACCAAGTGGGTCACCGCCATCGACTTCAGGGGCGGCTGACGTGCGCACGGCACTCCGACGATTCCGCGCGGTGTACGGTTCCAACCCGTTGCATCTGCTGACACTGATCGCAGGGTTCGCCCTGTTCGGGTACGTACTGGCGACCGTCAAGCCGGTCACGCTGTGGAACCCCGACGCGTGGTGGCAATCGATCCTGGTGTGGTTCGCCGCCGCCATCATCGTCCACGACCTCGTGCTGTTCCCCCTCTATGCGCTGGTCGATCGAGTCCTGGTTGCGGCCAGTCACATTCGGCCGCGGTCCGCGGTCGCGGTCTCGCCGCTGAACTACGTTCGGATACCGCTGTCGGGTGCGGCGTTGACGCTGCTGGTCTTCCTGCCAGGAATCATCGAGCAGGGCGCTCCCGCCTATGCCGCGGCGACCGGTCAGACCCAGCAGCCGTTCCTTGGCCGCTGGCTGTTGTTGACCGCTGCGATGTTCGCCGTCAGCGCGGCGGTGTACGGCCTCCGGTTGGCGCTGTCACGGCGGGCTACGCCGCCGCCAGGCTAGCCACCACCCGGTTGCCGATCGGGTGAACGTCCATCAGCGCAAGGCCGACGTCGTCGGCCAGCGCCGCCGCACAGTCGATTCCGACCGACGCCCATCGGAACCACGGACCGATTGTCCGCCGCGACTCCAACCGCACCCAGCCGCTGTCCACACCGGAACTGGCGGTGTCGAATTCGGCGATGCAGCGGCCGCCGCGCTTGAGTAGCTCGCCTGCCCGACGCAACACACGCCAGGGATCTCCGCCGAGTCCGACGTTGCCGTCGGCCAGCAGCACGGTCTGCCAGCGCCCCATGCCGGGAAGCGGCTCGAACACGTCGCGCAAGAGCACAGGCGCTCCGCTGCGCCGAGCCAGCCCGATCGCGGTGGCCGACTGGTCGACCCCGAGGGCGGGCACGCCGCGTTCGACCAGCCGTGCCACCAAACGTCCTGGGCCACAGCCGAGATCGATGGTCGGACCCTTGCACAGACCCAGCACGGCATTGTCGAAGGTGCGGTCGGCGTGCTGGCCGCCCAACCAACTGTGCACCGGCAGCAGCCGCAACCTGCCGTCGTCGTGACGCACCCAGCACCGTTCACCTGCCAACGCCCGGTCGTAGAGCTTGCCCAGCATGTCAGAGCCCCGCAGCCGCGATCGCGTGCATGAACCGGCTGCCGGGCCTGCACTGGGTTCGAACGATCTCCACATCGTCGATGGTGTCGACATCCGACAGTTCCGTTACAAGCGTCACCCTCAAACCCCTGTCCCGCATGGCTTCCAACGTGGCGGGACCGGTGTCCGCCCGTGAGGTCGGGATGGTGTGCAGGCAGTCGGCCATCGCAGGTTCGGTCACTCCGAGCACCCACCAGCCGCCGTCGCGGGCCAGCCCGAACACCACGTCGGTCTGTGTCAACGCCTCGGCGCATGCGGTGAGCAGCTCCGCGGTCACCTGCGGGGTGTCGGAGGCGATCAGAAGGACCGGCCGGGGACCCGCCACGTCGGCGGCGTCGGCGATCGCGTTGGCCAGCCTCGCGGAGAAGTCGTCTCCGCGCTGCTTCACGACATGCAAAGCGTCGCACCGCGAACGGATTTCGGCGCCGCAGCTGGCCCGGTCGAGGTCACCGGTCAGCGCGACGACCCGCTCGCTGACGGGCGTCGCGTCGACAGCGTCGAGCGTGTCAAGGAGCGTCGCGGCGGCGATGTCGGCTGCGGCCGCCTCACCCACACTGACCGCGAGACGCGTCTTCGCCTGTCCGGCCACCGGGGCCTTGGCGATCACCACCAGCGTCACCGGTATCACGAGATCGCCCGCCAAAAGTCAAGTCCCGCATGGATACTGCCGCGAAGTGACCCGCTCACCTTCGATTTGCCACCTGTGCGCGGCCCGTAGGGCACGTCGCGTTCGACAACCGTCCAGCCCGCCTGGGCCGCGCGCACCATCAGCTCGACCGGATATCCGGTGCGCCGGTCGGTGATGCCGAGCGCGAGCAGCGGGTCGCGGCGGGCGACGCGCATGGGGGCGATGTCGTGAACCGGCAATCCGTACCGGGTGCGCAGTCGCCAGCACACCGCAGCCGTGCCGAGCCGGGCGTGCCACGGCCAGCGCAGCCCAGGCACGGGGCGCCGCCGCCCGATCGCCATGTCGGCGCC
>JAEZKH010000140.1 GCA_023415515.1 Actinomycetes bacterium | reverse complement strand
GTGCTGGTGTCCGAGAAGCAGAAGGCGGCTGGTGCCGGGGGCGACCGCGTGGTCCTCGTCGCGCTGCCCGCCCACGCCGCCAACGACGTGGCGGGCGCGACGCTGATGCAGGCGGTCACCCTGACGTTCCATTGACCCGACACCGGTACCCGCGGGACTAACGTGGCAGTTCAGTCGAAGGGTCCGACTGAAAGAAAGGATTGCCACGCATGTTGAAGGGCTTCAAAGAATTTCTGTCCAGAGGAAACGTCATCGATCTCGCGGTCGCCGTGGTCATCGGCGCGGCGTTCACCGGCCTGGTGACGGCATTCACCGAAAAGGTGGTCCAACCGCTGGTCGACCGCATCGGCGCAGGCGGCAACAGGGAGTACGGAATCCTCAAGATCTCGCTCGGCGGCGACCCCGAGCAGTTCGTGGACTTCAACGCCGTGCTGTCGGCGCTGATCAACTTCCTCATCGTCGCCGCGGTCATCTACTTCGTGATCGTCCTGCCGTACAAGAAACTGCGCGAGCGCGGGGAGGTCGAGCAGGCCCAGGACACCGAGTTGAGCATGCTGACCGAGATCCGCGACATCCTGGCCGAGGAGGCCGGCAGGGCGAAGGAGACCACCCGGCCCGGCACCGGTCCGAGTCCCGACTCCGCCGAAACGACCAGCGCCGACAAACGCTGACCTCGCACAACAAAACAGCCCCCGGCCTGGCCGGGGGCTGTTTCGTATGACTGGCAGGGAGTTATGCCATGTCCCACGGCTCGCCGTAGGTCGTGACGCTGTCGCCGGCCGACGAGATCAGCCGGGCGAACGGACGCAGCAGCACGCCACCGGCCGCACCGGTCACGGTGCCGTGCGCGTTGGAGACTGCGACACCGCCCTGCGGGCCTGCCACGTCGACGGAGAAGGTCGCGACTTCCTGGATGCCGGGGCCGTTACCGAGGTCGGCGCTGATCGACACACCCGGGAACAGGTTCGGCGTGATGACCGAGCCCAGCGGGTTTAAGACGGGGAACAGCGACGCGTCGTCGAGCAGGATGTTGGGGGTGGTGTAGCTGAAGTTGATGCCGACGCCCAGCGACCACGGGAAGCCGATCTGGTAGCCCAGTTCCAGCGTCCCCTCGAACTCGTCGGCGCCGGGGCCCGCGACGTTGTACTTGGCGCGACCGGAGTGGAACCACTCGCGGGTCAGCCGGTTGCGGTCGAGCGGAAACACGCCGTTGAGGAAGGTGTCCCACTGCTGGATCGTCAACGTCCGATCCTGACCGTCAACCAGGCTCAGCTCGTTGTCCAGCCCTGCGTGCGAGGTACCGGTGCTTACGAAAAGAGCCGCAATGGCCGCAACCATCGCGATCAGCACCCGACTGATTGCCTTCATGTTCTCCCTAGCTCTGTCGGCGGTGAACCGGCGGCTCACCGAGTGGTTTTCCGTGCTGGAGTACGCCTACACCACACACGACGCAAGAGTCACACGTGTGACAAATGAGAGAGTCCACATGCTCTTCTTACGTTTTGCTCATCGTTGACAGGAGGAACATAACGGCACCGCATCACCCCGGCAACGCGTAGGGGTGGCGATCGCACGACGACTCACAGGTCTGTCCAAGTTTGCTGGACCCAGGGGTGTGAGGCCTCGGACACGCCGCGTCGTCAGGGGCCTGTCACAACGTTTCAGCACCGAACGTGCGACTACGGCACACGGCTGACAGGACCTGTCAGCACGCCCTCTCACCTGCGATTACTTGTGATTAGCGTGAGTTGAACCGTCATTCATGATGAGGCGGAACATTGCTCCGCAACCAGTTCTCATGGTCGGCGCCCTCAGCGCGCGAATCAGTTTCCCGCTCGTCCGAAGACGCCTGGGGCAACTCGTCGCCGAAAATCTTGTTAACTAGCCCCCGCGACGGCTTTTGCGAAGAGGTCACAATTGCGCCTCATTGTGACCAAGATCACATTTCGAGGGGGGCATCTGTTCACCCCGGTGTAACGCAGAGAGCATTGCCGCCGAGACATCACGCCTGATACGTACAGGCGCTGTTCCAGGAGTAAGGCGGCTTATTTAGATCTCCAAGCTGGATAACTGACCGATGATCTGAGTGGCCAACGGACTCAGCGTCGCCATGCCGTCACGGACCGCTGAGCGCGAACCTGCGATGTTCACGACGAGGGTGCTGCCCGAGATGCCTGCCAACCCTCGCGACATCGCCGCGTCGACGATGCCCGCGGCCAGTCCGGACGAACGAAGCGCCTCGGCGATGCCGAGCAGCTCACGATCGAGGATGTCCAACGTCGCCTCGGGCGTCACATCGCGCGGCGTCACGCCGGTGCCACCGACGGACACGACCAGGTCGACCCCGCCGATGACGGCTGTGTTCAGCGCGTTGCGGATCTCCACCTCGTCGGATGACACCACGACGACACCGTCGACGACGAAACCTGCCTCGTGAAGCAATTCGGTGACCAGAGGACCGCTGTGGTCCTCCTCACCGTGAGCGGTTCGGTCGTCCACGACGACGATGAGTGCCCGACCAACCAACTCCCCTGGCTGTTCCATGACAGCCACCGTATATCTGGCCGCCGACGGCGGCGCGGCGACTCTCAAGGTGGGTCCGCCCGGTCGCCCGATCATGGTCTCGGTCACTGTTGCGCCTTCCCCAGCGTCACGTCAACGGTCTGCGGCTTGCCCGAGGAATCCAGGTAGGTCAGCGTGACCTTCTCACCCGGCGGCTTGGAGCGGACGGCCGCGACGAGCGCGTCGGCGCTGCCGATGACGCGGTCGTCGACCTTGGTCACGACCACACCGCTGGGCAGACCTGCCTTGTCGGCCGCGCCGCCGCTGGTGACCTCCACGATCTTGGCGCCGTGCGCCGACGTGTCATTGGCGACCTGGACGCCCAGCGAGGCGTGCGAGGCAGTGCCGCTCTGGATCAGTTCGTCGGCGATCCGCTTGGCCTGGTCGATCGGGATGGCGAAGCCGAGCCCGATCGAGCCGCTCTGCGCATCCGCGGAGTCACCGCCGAGGGTGGCGATCGCGGAGTTCACGCCGACCAGTTCACCGTTCATGTTCACCAGCGCGCCGCCCGAGTTGCCCGGGTTGATCGCCGCATCGGTCTGGATGGCGTCCAGCACCGTGTTCTGGTTGCGGATGTCTCCGCCCGCAGCCACCGGCCGGTTCAGCGCACTGATGATGCCGGTGGTGACCGTGCCTTCCAGGCCGAGCGGCGATCCGATGGCGACGACGTCCTGGCCGACCTTGAGGTCGGCGGACGAACCGATGGTGATCGGGGTGAGGTCGGAGACGTCGGCGGCCTTGACGACCGCGATATCGCTGCTCGGGTCGGCGCCGACCAGCGTGAACGTGGTGGTCCGGCCGTCGGCGAAGGTGACGGTGGTGTCGCCGCCCTTGGCGCCCGCCACGACATGGTTGTTGGTCAGGATCAGCCCGTCGGAGGTCAGGATGATGCCCGAGCCCTCTTCGGAAGCCCGTCCCATGTCGGTCTCCAACTTCACCACGCTCGGCACGACCTTGGCGGCGACCTGTTCGACCGACCCGGCGGGCAGGCTGGCCGCCGGCACGCTCGGCGCCGCGGTGATCTGCGTTCCGCCGGACACGTTGTCGGGCTTCGCCAGGAGCGCGACGCCCCCGCCGATGCCCGCCGAGACGACGGCGATGGCCAACGCCCCCACGGTCAGTGCGCCTGCGCGTGACTTCTTCTGCGGCGGACGCGGAGGTTGCATCGGGGGCTGTTGGTTCGGCGGCTGGGGTGCGCCGCGATAGGGGTCGTAAGGCTGGCGGTAGGCGCGCTGTTGCGCTTCGGTCGCATAGCGCCAGTCGTAGGGCTGTTGGTAGCCGGTATGCCCGCCGCGCGCGGGCGGCACCCCGAGACCGGGATAGGCCGCCGTGCGGTCATCGCCGGGCCGACGTCCATGATTCGGCGGCGGTGGGTAGCTGGGGTGGTTCGTCATGTCGCTACGGGCTCTTTTCTCGAGTTTCGAGGGGGTCGGGCGCCTCTGACACCTCTACAACGAAGTACTGCATCGTTACGGTGCCCGGATGGGCTGAGAATCCACTTAGAGATTGTTCAGCAGATTCCCGGGCTTGACATGGTCGCGGGCGACCACTCATCAATTGTCGGCGCCTGCGACCGGTTGGGTCGTGACCTCCGGAGGCCGTGTCGCGGGAGCCAGCCGGCCCGGCAACAACATGAAGATCGAGGTGCCCGGCGGTTGACCGCCACGCACGGTGTCCTCGATCCGCAGCGCGCCGCCGTGCTTGAGCACCACCTGCTTGACGATGGCCAAGCCGAGGCCGGAGCCGGGCATCGCGCGCGCCGCCGTCGAGCGGTAGAAC
>JAEZKH010000123.1 GCA_023415515.1 Actinomycetes bacterium | reverse complement strand
GGAGTTCGACCCGCGGCATGCCGAGGTCGCGCGCAGGAACTTCGAACGCGCCGGTGTCGCCGACCGCATCGAGGTCGTCGTCGGCGCCGCGCTGGAATCGCTGCCGCTGCTGGCCGAGCGCGGTGAGACCTTCGACATGGTCTTCATCGACGCCGACAAGGAGAACAACGTCGCCTACGTCGAATGGGCGATCAGGCTGGGCCATTCCGGTTCGGTGATCGTCGTCGACAACATCGCCAGGATGGGCCGGGTGCTGGACCCCGCCGACGACGACCATCAAGCCAAGGCCGTGCGCGCCATGTTCGACATGATCGGTGCGCATCCACGCCTGGACGCCGCGGCGATTCAGACCGTCGGCGCCAAGAACTGGGACGGCTTCGCGGTCGCGTTGATCACCTGAACGCGTCGGTGATCTCGGCGACCCGCGGATCGGCTCTGAGCTCCTCCAGGGTCACCGGCAGCGGCAGCCGCCAGTTCGGATACTCGTCGACCGTCCCGGGCAGATTCGGCTGCCGGGTCTCGCCGACCACGTCGTAGGGCGAGATCAGTTTGAGTCGGCTCGGCGCCGACGCCAGCAGCCGGTGCATCGCGACGATGATCTCCTGGTCGTCCGGCTCGCCGTCGCCGAGCAGCCCCTGGGAACGCAACAACGCCAGCCACTCGGCGCGCTCCTTGTCGGCGTTGGCCTGCTCGGCCGGCACGTCGTCGAGCAGGCCCAGATCGGCGCGCGCCCGGACGTGCTCTCCGCGCAGAAAGCCTGCCGCAGTGGGCAGGTCGTGCGTCGACAGGCTGGCCGCGGCTCTCGACGGCCACTGCCCGGGCGGCAGCAGCGGTTCCTCGGGGGCGGACTCGTCCCGGGTGAACCACGCCACCGCGCAACCGAGCATCTGGTTGCCCTCCAGCGCCTCGGTGACCTCTGGTTCGACGGTGCCGAGGTCCTCACCGACGACGACGGCATCGGCGCGGTGTGCTTCCAGTGCCAGCACCGCGAGCATGGTGTCGGCGTCGTAGCGCACGTAGGTGCCCCGGTCCGGGCCGTCGCCGGGCGGGATCCACCACAGCCGCCACAGCCCGGCGACGTGGTCGATCCGCAACCCGTCGGCGTGCGCCAACACGGCGCGCAGCATGTCGCGCAGGGCGGCGTATCCGGTGGCCGCCAGCCGGTCGGGGCGCCACGGCGGCAGCCCCCAATTCTGGCCGCGGGGGGTGAAATTGTCCGGTGGCGCACCGACGCTGACGCCGGATGCGAGCACGTCGGACAATGCCCAGGCGTCGGCACCGTCTGCGTCGACGCCGACCGCGAGGTCGTGCAGAACGCCGAGCGGCATCCCCGCACCGCGGGCGGCCTCGCGAACGCCGGTCAACTGTGCGGCGCACTGCTGCTGGACCCAGGCGTGAAATGCCAACCGCGGGGCCAACTCCCGTCGCGCCGAGGCCACCGCCGATCCGGCCACGTCGCGCAGCGGCGCCGGCCAGCGCGACCACCGGCCGCCGTGTCGTTCGGCCAGCGCGCAGTAGGTCGCCCAGTCGCGCAGCCCATCCGACGTCGACTGGTCGGCGAGAGGATCGGGCCTGCCTTCGCTGCGCCAGAGCAGTTCCAGCGCATCGCGTTTCGCGGCCCAAACCAGGTCGTGGTCGATCCGCGGTGTGGTCGCCGACACCCGCAGAGCGTCGACCTCGGCGCGGGTGTGAGGGTCGGCCCGCCGGTAGGCGGCGACGTCCTCGATTCGCAGGGCCAGCGGATTGGCGAAGCGGCGACTCGACGGCGTGTACGGCGACGGCTGCACGGGGTGTGTGGGTCCAGGCGCGTGGAGCGGATTGAGCAGAACCGCACCCGCGCCGTGCTCCGCGGCGGTCCAGTTCACGAACTCGCGCAGATCGCCGAGATCACCGATGCCCCAGGACTGCGCGGAACGCAGTGCGTAGAGCTGCAGCATCCATCCCCATGTCGCCGGCGAGGTCGGCACCGAGGCGGGCGCGGCGACCAACGTCGCCTCTTGCCCGTCTCGGGTGTGCAGCCGATACCAGCCCGGCGCGAGTTCTGCGGGCAGGTCGTCGCGCAGCGCGATCTCGGTGCCGTCCTCTGCCACCAATGCCGCGGCTCCCGGCAGCGAGTGAGGACTCCCGCCGAGCCGGACGGCGACGGTGGGTGCGATCACCCCTGCGCGGTCACGCTCGGCCAGCCTGGCGAGCTCCGCGCTGCGCTGACCTTCGGTGGCGGCCTCGACGTCGAGCAGCCCGAGCACGCGGATCACGACGTCCGCGTCGACCTGTACCGGCTCGCGGCGCTCGTTGCGGTAGGTGGTGGCGACTCCGTGCGCGGCGGCGAGCCTGCGCAGGTCGTCGGGAACGGGTTTCGCTGGCACCCGGCACCTATACCCAAGCCGCCCGTTCTCAAGCCGACGTTCTCTCCGGAAGTCACCTAACCCGCTTTACGATCGGCAAGTAACCCGCTGTACGATCGGCAGGTATGGGGACGGACGCCGTGCAATCGGCCAGCGCCGTCGACACCCGCAGGCGGCTCATCGACGTCGCCGTGGGACTGTTCACCAAGCACAGCTTCGCAGGCACTTCGCTGCAGATGATCGCCGACGAGATGGGCTTCACGAAGGCTGCGATCTACTACCACTTCCGCACCCGCGAAGAGCTGCTCGCCGCCGTCGTCGAACCGATCTTCTCGCAGCTCAGCGTCGTCATCGC
This sequence comes from Actinomycetes bacterium, assembly GCA_023415515.1. Lineage (GTDB taxonomy): Bacteria > Actinomycetota > Actinomycetes > Mycobacteriales > Mycobacteriaceae > Mycobacterium. The sequence continues at coordinate 7,723 of JAEZKH010000123.1, read as the reverse complement.
CGACGCGGAAGCCCACGGAAGCGACGCCGCGCGAGCCGACCACATGCTGCGTGGCTACGCCGAGATCGCCGTCGCCAACCGTGCGTTGGTGTCGGTGCTGGCCTGCGATCCCAGCGTCATCACGCTGCTGCGTGAGCAGCCGCGCTGGGCGCAGCTCATCACCCGTCAACTCGCCCTGCTCGCCGGTGATGAGCGGGATCCCGGTGGCTTGATCAAGGCCACCGTCGCACTCGCGGGGATCTCGAGCGCCGTCGGACCGGCCTGGATCACCGTCGACCACGACGACCTGCTGCGGCACCTCGTGGAGACGGGACGCCGCACGCTCGGACTACGCAAGAAGGGAACTCGGTCATGAAGTCAGCCGTCGTCACCGGCGGAGCATCCGGCATCGGGCGCGCCATCGCGGAGCGCCTCGAAGCCGACGGCCACCACGTCGCGACCATCGATCTCCAGTCGCGGGATTCCGACTTCGGCTATGTCGCCGACGTCACCGACCGCGCGCAGGTCGACGCCGCGCTCGACGCGATCCGCGCACAGCTCGGCCCGGTGTCGGTTCTCGTCAATGCGGCTGGGCTGGAGGGCTTCTCGCGGTTCGCCGACATCTCGTTCGACAGTTGGCAGCGGGTCATCGACGTCAACCTCAACGGTGTCTTCCACTGCTGTCAGGCGGCCCTGCCCGACATGGTCGACGCGGGCTGGGGCCGTATCGTCAACATCAGCTCGTCGAGCACACACTCCGGCGTCGCAGGCATGGCCCATTACGTCGCGGCCAAATCCGCCGTCAACGGGCTCACCAAGTCGCTGGCTCTCGAATACGGCCCGATGGGCATCACCGTCAACGCCGTGCCGCCTGGCTTCATCGACACCCCGATGCTGCGCAGCGCCGAGGAGCGGGGCTTCACCAATGTGGAGAAGGCGATCTCGATGACGCCGGTCCGCCGGATGGGCAGGCCGGAGGACATCGCAGCGGCATGCGCGTTCCTGGTCTCCGAGGAGGCCGGCTACATCACCGGTCAGATCCTCGGCGTCAACGGCGGCCGGAATACATAACGATCCTCCGGTGTTGGGTGCACACTGGGAGGATCATGTCCAGTGTCGCTCAGCAGAGCCTGCCACCCGTGGCCAAACCGCTTGACGTGCAGTGGATTCACGGCTCGCCGTCATCGAAACACAACACCGATCCCGACCTGCAGACGTACTGGTATGAGGACGACACCGTCATCCTGCGGCAGAACAAGGCGATCGATTACGAAGCTCCGTTTCTGTTCCTGCTGTTCGGCGAGCGGCGTGCGGTTCTGCTCGACACCGGGGCCACCGCATCACCTGAGTTCCTCCCGCTTCGCCGGGTCGTCGACGAGCTGATCGAGACCTGGCTCGGCCGCAACCCGCGCAACGGTTATGAGTTGCTTGTCGTCCACACGCACGGACACGGCGACCACGTCGCCGGTGACGACCAGTTCGCCGACCGTCCGAACACTGTCCTGGTGCAGGCCGACAAGGACGTGGCGTGGGAGTTCTTCGGCTTCACCGACGACCCCGATGCGATTCGGCCCGTCGATCTGGGTGGTCGTGTGCTGCAGGTGTTCGCGACGCCGGGACATCATTCGGCGGCGGTGACCTTCTACGACCCGTGGACCCGGATCCTGTTCACGGGCGACACCGTCTATCGCGGGCGGCTCTACATCGTGGACTGGGCCGCGTTCTCCCGCAGCATCGATCGCATGATCGAGTTCTGCGCGACACACCCGGTCAGCCATGTCATCGGCTGTCACATCGAGATGACGCGGGAACCCGGCGTCGACTACCCGGTGCGGACCACGTATCAGCCCGACGAGCCGCCGCTGGAGATGACGGTTGCCCATCTGCGCGCCGTGCGCGCAGCGCTCGCCGAGGTCGGCCCCGAACCCGCACAGCGCGCGTTCGACGACTTCATCCTCTGGCCGGAGGACGACGAGTAGCCGATAGCGGGTACTCCCGCGGGATGCTCACCGTCACCAGACACATCGACGCGCCCGCCGCTGCCGTGTGGGAGATCCTTTGCGACCTCGACGCCTGGCCGAAGTGGGGTCCCACCGTTTCCGGCGCCGACCTCGATGGCGACGCAGTGAAACTCGGCGCGACGGGCCGGGTGATCACGCGGGTCGGCATCCCGTTGCCGTTCACCATCACCGACTTCCAGCCCGGTCGTCGATGGGCGTGGTCGGTGGCGGGAGTGCCTGCGACCGCACACGCCGTCGAACCCGAAGGCGACGGATGCCGCGCGAGCATGTCCGCGCCGTGGTGGGCGCCCGCCTATCTGCCCGTGTTGGCCATCGCGCTGGCGCGCATCGAGAAGATGGTCCGCTGACAGTTTCCGGGCGCGAAGATATGTCGTACCCCTTTGCTTTGATGGGGTTATGTCCTCGTCGGCACCGTCCTACATTCCTTCGCCGCCTCGTGAGGTGCGGTTGGGGGAGTTGTTCGACGAGTTGGCGGAGTTGGCCGGGCAGCGTAACGCGATCGATGGGCGCATTGTCGACATCGTGGCCGAGATCGACAGGGATGGGCTGTGGGGTAACACCGGGTGCCGGTCGGTGTCAGCCTTGGTGGCCTGGAAGACCGGCACGTCGACCACGAACGCCAACACCATCGCCAGCGTTGCTCACCGGTTGGCGCAGTTTCCCCTACTCGCCCAAGGGATGCGCGAAGGCCGGCTGTCGCTGGATCAGGTCGGGGTGATCGCCGGACGCGCCGCCGACGGTTCAGACGCCCATTACGCCGGACTCGCCGAGAATGCCACCGTCAGCCAACTGCGCACCGCGGTCAAACTCGAACCCCGCCCTCCCAGGCCGCGCCCGGAGCCCGAGCCGTCGGTCACCAAAACCAGCGACGAGCACGGCACCACGTGGCGCATCCGGCTCGACCCGCTGGGCGCCGGGAAATTCGACGCCGCCCTGCAGTCACACCGCGACGCGCTGATCGCCGAATGGAAACGCGACCGCGATGCCGTTGCCGAGGTCGATCCCTACGCCGAGGCCGATCCCAACGCCGCGCGGATGACCGATCTGGCCGTGCCGATGCCCACCACCCTGGATGCGTTCATGAGCCTGGTGGAGGCCGGCTGGGACAGCGACGTCGCACGTCGCCCGCACGGCCAGCACACCACCGTGATCGCCCACCTCGACGTCGATGCCCGCGTCGGCGCGCTGCATCTGGGGCCGCTGCTGTCCGACGCCGACCGCCAGTACCTGAGCTGTGATGCGACCTGTGAGGTGTGGCTGCACCGCCACGGCCAACCCATCGGCGCGGGTCGGGCCACCCGCACCATCAACCGGCGGTTGCGCCGCGCCCTGGAACACCGCCACCCCACCTGCGCGGTGCCCGGGTGTGGGGCCACCCGCGGGCTGCACGCCCATCACATCGTGCACTGGGAAGACGGCGGCGAAACCGAACTGCACAACCTGGTGCTGGTGTGTCCGTATCACCACCGGCTGCACCACAACGGCAGGATCACCATCACCGGACCCGCCGACCGCCTCGTCATCACCGACGCGTTCGGCACGCAGCTGACCGACGCCTCCCTGGCCCGACCCCCCACCACAGCACCACCGGCCGTGCCCCCCTACCGCGGCCCACTCGGCGAACACGCCCAATGGTGGTGGTACTAACCGTTCCAACCCAAAGCACCACCCAGCGACAACTAGCTGCAGACCGCTCCCACTGCCGCCGAGCCGACGAGCTTGGTGTACTTGGCGAGCACACCCGTCTTGTAGACCGGCGGAAGCGGTTCGAAGCCGACCTTGCGCGCCTCGAACTCGTCCTTGTCGACCAGGATGTCGAGCGTGCCCTTCGCGACGTCGAGGCGGATCTTGTCACCGTCTTTGATGAACGCGATCGGACCGCCGTCGACCGCCTCGGGCGCGATGTGGCCGACACACAAGCCTGTTGTCCCGCCGGAGAATCGCCCGTCGGTCATCAGCAGCACATCCTTGCCGAGACCCGCGCCCTTGATCGCTCCGGTGATCGCCAGCATCTCACGCATGCCCGGCCCGCCCTTGGGGCCCTCGTAACGGATGACGACGACATCGCCGTTGGTGATCGTGCCGTCCTCCAACGCATCCAACGCTGCCCGTTCGCGTTCGAAAACCCTTGCGGTGCCTTCGAAGACGTCGGAGTCGAAGCCTGCCGACTTCACCACCGCACCTTCGGGCGCCAGCGATCCGTGCAGGATCGTGATGCCCCCGGTCGGGTGGATCGGGTTGTTCATCGCCCGCAGCACCTTGCCGTCGGGGTCCGGCGGTTCGATGTGCGCGAGGTTCTCGGCCATCGTTTCGCCGGTGACGGTGAGGCAATCACCATGGAGCAGACCGGCATCCAGCAGCGCCTTCATGACGACGGGCACTCCGCCGATCTCGTCGACGTGCTTCATCACGTGCCGGCCGAAGGGCTTGACGTCGGCGAGGTGCGGCACCTTCTGCCCGATGCGGGTGAAGTCCTCAAGACCGAGCTTCACGTTGGCTTCCCAGGCGATCGCCAGCAGATGCAGCACGGCGTTGGTCGATCCGCCGAAGGCCATGACGACCGCGATCGCGTTCTCGAACGCCTCCTTCGACAGGATGTCGCGGGCGGTGATCCCACGCCGCAGCAACTCGACGACCGCCTCGCCGGATTTACGCGCGTAGTCCTCGCGCCGATTGTCGACGGCCAGCGGGGACGCGCTGCCCGGCAGCGAAAGGCCGAGCGCCTCGGCGGCCGACGCCATGGTGTTGGCGGTGTACATGCCGCCGCACGCGCCTTCGCCGGGACAGATCGCGCGCTCGATGATGTCGACGTCCTCGCGCGACATCAGCCCGCGGGCGCAGGCGCCGACGGCCTCGAAGGCGTCGATGATCGTGACCTCCTTCTCGCTGCCGTCGGTCAGCTTCGCCACGCCGGGCAGGATCGAGCCGTTGTAGAGGAACACGCTCGCCAGGTCGAGGCGGGCGGCGGCCATCAGCATGCCGGGGATCGACTTGTCGCAGCCGGCAAGCAGGACCGTCCCGTCGAGACGCTCGGCCTGCACGACGGTCTCGACGCTGTCGGCGATCACCTCGCGGGAGACCAGCGAGAAGTGCATGCCCTCGTGACCCATGGAGATGCCGTCGGACACCGATATCGTGCCGAACTCCAACGGATAGCCGCCGGCGTCGTGCACCCCGCCCTTGACCGACTGCGCCAGACGCTGCAGCGACATGTTGCACGGGGTGATCTCGTTCCACGACGAACCCACGCCGATCTGCGGTTTCGCCCAGTCGTCGTCGGTCATGCCGACCGCCCGCAGCATGCCTCGGGCGGCCGTCTTCTCCAGGCCGTCGGTGACGTCGCGGGACCGGGGTTTGATGTCGACTTCGTTGGAATCTGAGGGCATGGATGCCAGTATGCTCGCCTCGTTTCGCCCGGCCAAACCGATATGGATACCCCGGTGGGGTACCGGTACGCTGGGGTGATGACCGCCACCCACGGCTACACGTCCAACAAGGACAACTACGCGAAACGGCTGCGCCGTATCGAAGGCCAAGTCCGCGGCATCGCGAAGATGATCGACGAGGACAAGTACTGCATCGACGTCCTCACCCAGATCAGCGCCGTGCACAGCGCACTGCAGTCGGTGGCGCTGGGCCTGCTCGACGAGCACCTCGGCCACTGCGTCACCCAGGCGGTCGCCGAGGGCGGCGGTGAGGCCGACGCGAAACTCGCCGAGGCGTCGGCGGCGATTGCGCGCCTCGTCCGTTCCTAGCGCAGCGCCGTCTCAGAACTGAAGCGCACCCCACACCCATCCCTGGCCGCCCGGCACGGCCTGGCCGGACACCTGACACCACGACTCCGGCTGACAACTGCCGATCAACTCGACCTGGCTGCCGTTCCTGAGCATGCCGACAACCTGACCGGTGCCGTCGGGTTCGTTCTTCGCGTTGTAGACGTCCACATCACTGGTCACTGTGGCCGCCGGTTTCGCGGGCACGTCAGGGGCGCCGGCGACCGGTGGCAGACCGCGCGTTGCGCAGGCGGGACAGTCTTCGACCGGCGCCTTCACGACCGGTGGGTCAGGTTGCGTCATTCCCGTGAGGTCGTCGGTGTTGATGCCACCGAACGTGTTTCGCTTCGGAACCGTGAAAGTTGTTGTGTCCCAGGGCGTACAGTCGGTCGAACCGAGGACGTCTCTTTCACAGCTCTGCACCTTGAGGGTATAGGTGGCGCCTGGACGCGGCTCGTGGATCCGGTAGATGCCGCCTTCGGCCTGCGCCTGCGGTTCCGGTCCCCCCGGCGAGCTGTACCGGATCTGGTCGAAGTCGTGATAGCGGCTTCCCTCGTGCCACGTGACGACGAGCGTGTCCGGGTCCTCCATGTAGATCTTGTCGAAGCACGGCCTGTCAGCGCCGCACGTGGCGTTCGCCGATGGGATGCCGAAGGACATGCCGACGACCAGGAATGACCCGCACGCGATGACGCTGGACGCTCGTGCCAGCAACCGGTTTCGCACCATGTGGGAGAAGATAACGCCGACCTGGAAAACGCGCTGCTCAAAATGAATCAAATTTCACCGATTCTCGGCTAGTCGCCCAGCGCGTCCTCGATGCGCTGGACTTTGGCCGTCAACTGGCCGGTGTAACCGGGCCGGATGTCGGCCTTGAGCACCAGGCTCACCCGAGGGGACGCCGCCGCCACCGCATCAACGGCCTGCTTCACGACCGCCATCACCTCGTCCCACTCGCCTTCGATGTTGGTGAACATCGCATTGGTTTCGTTGGGCAGTCCCGACGCGCGCACGACGCGCACCGCCTCGGCGACCGCCGCGCCGACACCACCGGACCCGTCGCCGCCGGCCGGACTGACACTGAATGCCACCAACATCGCTACTGCTTCGTGTACGCGGTCGGCCGGACGACCAGGATCACGCGGTCGGCCTTGTCCGGCGGCGGCTCGGTCAGCGGCCCGCTGTAGCGGTCGTTGAGCTTCAGGTAGAACGCTCCGGTCGGGTCGGGCACGATCTCCTCGACGACGCCGCGCACCTCGAGATAGCGGTACGGGTTCTCCGGATCGACGACCGACATCGCGACGTTCGGGTTCGCCTCGATGTTGCGGTACTTCTGGCGCTTGGTGGTGTGGGTGAACCGCAGCAGCTGGCCGTCCCAGGCGAACCACATCGGATTCACCTGCGGGCGGCCGTCGGGCCGCACCGTCGCCAGGTGTCCGTACACCGGCAGATCCAGTAGATGCGCATAACCGTCGGGGATGTCGGCCATGGTGTTCCTCTCATTGCGGATACCGTGATGTAGCTCGATATGACCATCGTCAGACCCGCCGTGCCAACCCGGGCATGGAGACCCCGCATCGTCCTCCAGCTGGCGGTGCTGGCTTCGGCCGCCTTCGTCTACGTCACCGCCGAGATGGTTCCGGTCGGCGCGCTGCCCGACATCGCATCCGACCTGCGGGTCAGCGAGGCGGTGGTGGGCACGCTGCTGGCCAGCTACGCCCTGGTGGCCGCGGCCACCACGGTGCCGTTGCTGCGCATCACCGCACGCTGGCCGCGGCGCCGCACCCTGCTGGTCACGCTGTTGTGTCTGACCGCCTCGCAACTCATTTCGGCGCTGGCGCCCAACTTCGCGGTCCTCGCGGGCGGACGGGTGCTGTGCGCGGTGACCCACGGGCTGATGTGGTCGGTGATCGCGCCCATCGGCGCGCGGCGGGTACCCGCCCGCCATAC
>JAEZKH010000064.1 GCA_023415515.1 Actinomycetes bacterium | reverse complement strand
CTTGCCGAAGAACCACGCCTCGTCGTCGGTGCCGTTGCATGCGTATGCGGCGATCTCCGAACCGTCGACGGCGATCCCGATCACCATCGGCTTGCCGTCGGCCGCCTTCGTGTCGGCGATGTACTTCGCCGACTGCGGGAACGGTGATGCGGTGGCCGTAGCCGGTGCGGCGGAAGTACCGGATGCCTCAGGCGATCCTGTGCTCTCCGTTGCTTCTTTCGTGCCGCCCGAGCAGGCGGACAGGGTGCCGAGCGCGAAGAGCGCAACGATGCCCAGTAGCAGGATGCGGATGTGGATTTTCATGGTGTCAGCATGAGTCGCTGACAGCGGAAGCACATGAAGATTGCGTGGAGATTGCGTGGAGATCGCCCGCGAATGGCGTTACTCCGCCAAAAAGGTCGCCACCTCGTCCAGGAAGACCGGCCAGGCGGGTTCGGTCGCGGTCAGGAGATGGTTGTTGCTGTTCAGCGCGACCAGCCGCGATTCGGGTATGAGGGCGGCGAGTTCCTCGGCTGCCCGCAGCGGCTGACGGTGGTCGTCGCGCGAATGCAGGATCAGCGTGGGGCAGGCCACTCGACTCGCCTCTTCGCGCACGTCGATGCGGCCGAACTCCTCCAGGAAACGCACCGCGTTCTCCGGCGACGTGGTTCTCCGCTGCAATTGATCGAACGCCGCCCAGTCGGCGCGTGTGCCGTCTGGGATGAACTGCGCGGCGAACACCTGGCGAAACGCCGGGTCGTCGCGGCCCCACCCGACGCGCGCGAGATCGAGGTCGAGTTCGGCGGCCCGCCTCTCCTCGTCGTTCATCGCACGGACGCCTCGGCCACGCGCATACGAGCTGCAGAGCACCAGCTTGCTGACCCGCTCGGGGTGTCTGGCGGCATACGCCACCGCCACGGCTCCGCCCTGGGAGACGCCCAGCAACGGAAAGCACTCCAAGGCGAGCGCCTCGACAACGGATTCCAGGTCGCTGACCCAGTCGGCGAAGCTGAAATCGGTTGCGCTCCAGTCAGATAGCCCACAACCACGTTCGTCGTAGCGAATGAAGGTGTTGCGCCGCGCAAGATCGCGCACCCAATGCCGCCACACCGGACTCTCGATGTCGTATCCGAGGTGCGTCATCCAGTTGGCGGCGCGCACCAGAGGCGGGCCCTGCCCCGCCACCGCGTAGGCGAGCCGCACGCCGTCCGCGGCACGGCAGAACGCGATGCGCTGGCGCGGCGGCGGTTCCTCGACCGGTTCCGGTCCGGCCGGCGGGACGGGCCGATCGGCTATCACGTTTCCGACGAACTGATATCCGCGGCCACGCACGGTCCTGATGTACCGCTGCGATTCGCCGTCGTCGCCGAGCGCCCGTCTGACCGCCTTGATCCGGCTCGTCAGTGCAGCCTCTCCGACGAATCTGCCGCCCCAGACCGAGTCGAACAACTCCTCCTTGGTGACGCAGCGCTCGTGGTTGCCGACCAGCTGTGTCAACACGTCGAACACCTGCGGCTCGACGCGCACCACCTCGCCGCCGTTACGAAGTTCGTAGCGCAGGGTGTCGATGACAAAGCTGTCGAATCGCCACAAGCCGGGTTTCCCCTATCGCCAGCCGTCGGCCGCCTTGGCCGCGCGCATCAGAGCGTCGCACAGTTCTCGCAGCTCCGTGGGCGCTGCGCCCTCCTCGATCGCCGTCGCAACGTCTTCTGCCGCGCATCTCACTTCGTAGACGCGGTCGGACAGTTGCGACGCCTCCTCGGCGCTCAACACGACCGAATCCGGTGCCAGCGACGTTCCCCTGACCTGTGCGCGCTGCTCATAGGCCCGCTGCCGGCAGGACTGCCTGCAGTACTGCCTGCGGCGCCCGAGTCCGGCATCGTCGACCTCGCGACCGCACCATCGGCAGGGTTGGGTTCGGGCGCGCCTCCTGGTCACGGTCTCCACGGAACCTGACCTTAGACCGAGAAACCCTCCGACCCCGGTATCATGGAGGGTCGAGTCGGGAACTTCTCTATACGCCATCGCGTTGTTATCCCGGACCAAATGCCTGAAGGAGTGTTGACGAAATGGCTGATCGGGTTTTGAGAGGCAGTCGCCTCGGGGCCGTGAGCTACGAGACCGACCGCAACCATGACCTGGCGCCGCGTCAGGTTGCCCGTTATCGCACCGACAACGGCGAGGAGTTCGACGTCCCGTTCGCCGACGACGCCGAGATCCCCGGCACCTGGCTGTGCCGCAACGGCATGGAGGGCACCCTGATCGAAGGTGACGTGCCCGAGCCGAAGAAGGTGAAGCCGCCGCGCACCCACTGGGACATGCTGCTGGAGCGCCGCTCGGTCGAGGAGCTCGAAGAGCTGCTCAAGGAGCGACTCGACATCATCAAGACCCGCCGCCGCGGCAGCTGACCCCCGGCTAGCGCACCACTCCGCGGGCGCGATCCAAGCGGCCGCGGATGCCCCACTCGGCGACCTTGGCCATCGCCTCGCGGATGTTCGAACCGCTCATCTTCGACACCCCGAGTTCCCGCTCGGTGAAGGTGATCGGCACCTCGACGACGGTGAAACCGTCGTTGATCGCCCGCCACGTCAGGTCGATCTGGAAGCAGTACCCCTTGGAGTCCACGGCGCCGAGGTCGATCTTCTCCAACACCTCCCGGCGGTAGGCCCGGTAACCCGCGGTGATGTCGTGCACGTCCACCCCCAGTAGCACCCTGGCGTAGGTGTTGGCCGTCTTCGACAGGGCGTAGCGCCTGCGCGGCCAGTTACGGATGGCTCCGCCGGGTACATAGCGTGAGCCGATCGCCACATCTGCGCCGCCGTCGATCGCATCGAGCAGGCGGTTCAACTCTTCTGGCGCGTGGCTGCCGTCGGCGTCCATCTCGACGAGAACCGAGTACTCGCGGCCCAACCCCCACGCGAAACCCGCGAGGTATGCCGCGCCGAGCCCATCCTTGCTCTTGCGATGCATCACGTGGACGCGGTCGGGGTCGGCGAGCGCCAGCTCGTCGGCGAGCTCACCGGTGCCGTCCGGGCTGCCGTCGTCGACGACCAGAACGTGGACATCGGGCAGGGCGGCGTGCACCCGGCCGACGATCAAGGGCAGGTTCTCCCGCTCGTTGTAGGTCGGGATGATGACCAGAGTGCGCTCACTCGGGCGTTCGGCTGGGCCAAAGCCGCTCATGTGGTTCCTCTTTCGGTGCCACCCTCCTCGGGTGGTCTGTCGTGACCGCTGGCGTCGGTCACCCGGCGGCGACCACGCACGAACCGTCCATTCTGCAGCATCGCGGCGATGAGGGCGCCTGCCCCGATGGCTATGAGCAGGCCCTGAACCAACGGACCCCACTTGGTAGCGGGCGTGAGCTGGGTTTTCAGCCGGATCGCCATGTCCAGGTAGGCCGGCTCGAAGAACTGGGTGCGGGCCAGCACGCGGCCGTCGGGAGCGATGACCGCGCTGATCCCCGTGGTGCCCGCCACGACGACGAAACGGTTGTGCTCGACGGCGCGCAACCTGGCGAAGGCGAGCTGCTGCACGCTCATCGACTCGTTGAACGTGGCGTTGTTGGACGGCACGCTGAGCACCTGGGCCCCGTTGAGGACCGCTTCCCTGGGCGCCCGGTCGAAGATCACCTCCCAGCAGGTCGACACGCCGATCGGGACCCCGGCCGCCTCGACGACGCCGGTGCCGCTGCCCGGCTGGAAGTAGCCGGCCCGGTCGGCGTACGACGAGAAGTGGGAGAAGAAGCTCCGCCACGGCAGATACTCGCCGAACGGCTGGACAATCTGTTTGTCGTGGCGGTCCCCCGGACCGGTCTGCGGGTTCCACACGATGACGGAGTTCGTGGAAGCGGGGTTGTCGCGGGTGTAGCCCGGCGCCGCCAGCACGCCGCCGACCAGGATCGGCGCCTTGATGGCATCCACGGCGACCGCGATCTGGTCTGCGGCGTCCTGGTTGGCCAGCGGGTCGATGTCCGAGGAGTTCTCCGGCCAGATGACGAACAGCGGCTGCGGCGCCTGCCCGGCGCGCACGTCGTCTGCCAGCCGGATGGTCTCCCGCACGTGGTTGTCGAGGACGGCTCTGCGCTGAGCGTTGAAGTCGAGCCCGAGCTGGGGCACGTTGCCCTGCACGGCAGCGACGTTGACCGATGGTTCGTCGTCGGCGCCTGCACCGGAATGCCGGACTGCAGGCGTGATGGCCGCGGTCGCGATCAGCACCAGGCATACACAGGCGCCGGGCAGCACCACCGCGGGCGGCGCCGAGCCGGGTCTGCGGTCCCCGCCGCTTCGCCACCAGCCGTGGATCTCCACGGCAAGGGCGGCGACGGCGAAGCCGAGCAACGTGACCGCGAATGACACCAGCGGCGCCCCGCCGATCTGTGCCAGCGCCACCAGCGGCCCGTCGGCCTGCCCGAAACCGACCACACCCCAGGGAAACCCGCCGAATGGAACGGTCGACTTGGCCCACTCGAACAGCGCCCACAGTCCGGCGAACCAGATGGGCCAACCCGTCAACTTGCGCGTCGCCACCGCACACAGCCCGAACAGCGCGGGGAACACCGCCTCGAGGAGCGAGAGCGCCAGCCACGGCATGACGCCGACCATCACGCCGGTCCACGGCAACAGCGGCACGTAGAAGGCACAGCCGAAAAGGAACCCGTAACCGAGCCCGCCGATGAGCCTGGTGCTCGGCCGGGTCAGCACCCAGGCCAGCAGTGCGAATGCGACGAACGCCAGGTACCACCAGCCGAACGGCGGGAAGCTCAGACACAGCAGAAGCCCGCCGACGAGCGTGACGCTGAGTTGCGTCAGCCGGGCCACCACGGCGTCACCGACGCGTTTGACCCAGCCGGGGACGTTCCGCTTCGTCGTCGTCCGCGCCCGCGCCGGTCCGGACGCATCGTCATGCCCGACCGCGAAGTCGCCGGTGTCGGGGTCGGCGGCCTCCCCGGTGACCGCCGGGAAGGTGTCGGTGTCGTCCTCGGCGCGGCGCCAGTCGCGGTTCGGCGGCCGCTTAGCCATAGATATCGACCCCTCGATGTTACGTCTGCCG
>JAEZKH010000043.1 GCA_023415515.1 Actinomycetes bacterium | reverse complement strand
CGCCGGCCTCGCCGAGATCATCGAAGAGGTCACCGGTATCGAGCCTTCGGAGGTCACCCCGGAGAAGTCGTTCGTCGACGACCTGGACATCGACTCGCTGTCGATGGTCGAGATCGCCGTGCAGACCGAGGACAAGTACGGCGTGAAGATCCCCGACGAGGACCTCGCGGGCCTGCGCACCGTGGGTGACGTCGTGTCCTACATCCAGAAGCTCGAGGAAGAGAACCCCGAGGCTGCCGCCGCGCTGCGCGCGCAGATCGAAGCGGATCGCGCGTGACCAGGCCTTCCACTGCTAACGGCGGTTACCCCAGTGTTGTGGTAACCGCCGTCACGGCGACGACGTCGATCGCGCCGGACATCGAGAGCACGTGGAAGGGATTGTTGGCAGGCGAGAGCGGCATCCGCGTCCTCGAGGACGAATTCGTCACCAAGTGGGATCTGCCCGTGCGGATCGGCGGCCACCTCAAGGAGGCCGTCGACGATCACATGGGACGGCTGGACCTGCGACGCATGTCGTACGTGCAGCGAATGGCCAAGCTGATCGGCGGTCAGGTCTGGGACGCCGCGGGCAATCCGGAAGTCGACCCGGACCGCTTCGCAGTCGTGGTCGGCACCGGTCTGGGGGGCGGCGAGAAGATCGTCGAAACCTATGACCTGATGAACGAGGGCGGGCCCCGCAAGGTGTCCCCGCTCGCCGTCCAGATGATCATGCCCAACGGCGCTGCCGCGGTCGTCGGCCTGCAACTCGGCGCCCGCGCGGGCGTCATGACGCCGGTGTCGGCGTGTTCGTCGGGTTCTGAGGCCATCGCCCACGCCTGGCGGCAGATCGTCATGGGCGACGCCGACATCGCCGTCTGCGGTGGTGTCGAGGGCGGAATCGAAGCGCTGCCGATCGCGGCGTTCTCGATGATGCGCGCCATGTCGACCCGCAACGACGACCCCGAGGCCGCGTCCCGTCCGTTCGACAAGGACCGCGACGGTTTCGTGTTCGGCGAGGCGGGTGCGCTGATGGTCATCGAGACCGAGGAGCACGCCAAGGCACGCGGCGCACAGCCCCTTGCCCGGCTGATGGGTGCAGGCATCACATCGGACGCCTTCCACATGGTTGCGCCTGCCGCCGACGGCGTCCGTGCGGGCCGGGCCATGACCCGCTCGTTGGAACTCGCGGGCCTCGACCCGAAGGACATCGACCATATCAATGCTCACGCCACGGCGACCCCGATCGGTGACACCGCGGAGGCCAACGCCATCCGTGTCGCCGGTGTGGAGCACGCCGCGGTGTACGCGCCGAAGTCGGCGCTCGGCCACTCCATCGGCGCAGTGGGCGCACTCGAGTCGGTGTTGACGGTGCTGTCGCTTCGCGACGGCGTCATCCCGCCGACACTGAACTACGAAACACCGGACCCGGAGATCGATCTCGACGTCGTGGCCGGAGAGCCTCGATACGGCGATTTCAAGTACGCGATCAACAACTCGTTCGGGTTCGGCGGACACAACGTGGCGCTTGCCTTCGGCAAGTACTGAGCGTTCGGGGGGAAAGGAACGATCTCGTCACTATGACAGGGTTGACTACGGGGAACGGACTTCCCGACGTTGTCGTCACGGGCATCGCCATGACGACTGCCCTGGCAACCGATGCGGCCACGACCTGGCAGCGGCTACTCGACGGGCAGAGCGGAATTCGCAAGCTAGAAGATCCGTTCGTCGAGGAGTACGACCTCCCCGTTCGCATCGGTGGCCATCTCCTCGAGGACTTCGAAGACGAGTTGACTCGCATCGAGTTGCGCAGGCTGTCGTATCTGCAGCGGATGTCGACGGTGCTCAGCAGGCGGGTCTGGAAGGACGCGGGGGACCCGGAGGTCGACCCCAAGCGGTTGATGGTGTCGATCGGCACCGGGATGGGGTCCAGCGAGGAGCTGCTCTTCGCCTACGACGGCATGCGGCAGAAGGGCCTGCGCGCGGTGTCGCCGCTCGCGGTTCAGATGTACATGCCGAATGCGGCCGCCGCCGCGGTCGGTCTGGAGCGCAAAGCCAGGGCCGGGGTCATCACCCCGGTGTCGGCGTGCGCCTCGGGGTCCGAAGGTATCGCGCACGCCTGGCGCAACATCGTGCTGGGCGAGGCGGACATGGCGATCTGCGGCGGCGTGGAGACCAAGATCGAGGCGGTGCCGATCGCGGGGTTCGCGCAGATGCGAATCGTGTTGTCCACCACCAACGATGACCCTGCCGGTGCCTGCCGTCCGTTCGACAAGGACCGCAACGGGTTCGTGTTCGGCGAGGCGGGCGCGCTGATGGTCGTCGAGACCGAGGAGCATGCGAAGGCACGCGGCGCCCATATCTATGCCCGGCTGATGGGCGCCAGCATCACCTCGGACGGTTTCCACATCGTGGCGCCCGACCCCAACGGCGAGCAGGCCGGTTACGCGATGAGCCGCGCGATCCAGTTGGCAGGCCTCAAACCCACCGACATCGACCACGTCAACGCGCACGCCACCGGCACCAGCGTCGGCGATGTGGCCGAGGGTCAGGCGATCAACAACACCATGGGCGGTCACCGACCCGCGGTGTACGCCCCCAAGTCCGCGCTCGGCCACTCGGTCGGCGCCGTCGGTGCCGTCGAATCGATCCTGACGGTGCTGGCACTGCAGAACGGCGTCATTCCGCCGACACTCAACCTGAAGAACCTGGATCCGGAGATCGACCTCGACGTCGTATCCGGTTCGCCGAGGCCCGGCAACTACAACTACGCGATCAACAACTCGTTCGGATTCGGTGGGCACAACGTGGCGCTCGCCTTCGGGAAGTACTAAAGGTCTCCAGAAGTATCAGTGCCCCGTCAATCCGGCCGTACCAGGAGGTTTCGATGACAATCACGGCCCCCGAAGCAGTCGGCGAATCAACCGATCCCCGCGATCCGCTTCTGCGTCTGAAGACGTTCTTCGACGACGACTGCACCGTCGAGATGCTGCATGAGCGGGACCGCTCGGGCGTGCTGGCCGCCGCAGGCACCGTCAACGGCGTTCGCACCGTCGCGTTCTGCACGGACGGCACCGTCATGGGCGGCGCGATGGGCGTCGAAGGCTGTGCCCACATCGTCAATGCCTACGACACCGCCATCGAGGAGCAGAGTCCGATCGTCGGCATCTGGCACTCCGGCGGCGCCCGACTGGCCGAAGGTGTCAAGGCACTGCATGCGGTCGGCTTGGTGTTCGAAGCGATGATCCGGGCATCGGGTTACATCCCGCAGATCTCGGTCGTGGTCGGATTCGCCGCGGGCGGTGCGGCTTACGGTCCCGCGCTCACCGACGTCATCGTGATGGCCCCCGACAGCCGGGTGTTCGTGACCGGGCCCGACATCGTGCGCAGTGTCACCGGCGAGGACGTCGACATGGCGTCGCTCGGCGGGCCGGACACCCACCACAAGAAGTCGGGCGTGTGTCACATCGTCGCCGACGACGAACCCGACGCCTACGCGCGCGGCCGTCGGTTGGTCGGATTGTTCTGCCAGCAGGGCCACTTCGACCGCACCAAGGCCGAGGCGGGCGACACCGACCTGCATGCGCTGCTGCCCGAGTCGGCTCGCCGCGCATACGATGTGCACCCGCTTGTCGAGGCATTGCTCGACGCCGACGCGCCGTTCGAGGAGTTCCAGGCCAAGTGGGCGCCGTCGATGGTGATCGGCCTCGGCAGGCTGTCCGGACGCACCGTCGGTGTGCTCGCCAACAACCCGCTGCGGCTCGGCGGCTGCTTGAACTCCGAAAGCGCCGAGAAGGCAGCACGTTTCGTGCGACTGTGCGACGCGTTCGGCATCCCGTTGATCGTCGTGGTCGACGTGCCCGGCTACCTGCCCGGTGTGGACCAGGAGTGGGGCGGCGTCGTGCGCCGCGGCGCCAAGCTGCTGCACGCGTTCGGGGAGGCCACCGTCCCCCGCGTCACGTTGGTGACGCGGAAGATCTACGGCGGCGCGTACATCGCGATGAACTCGCGTGCTCTCGGGGCGACAGCGGTGTTCGCATGGCCCGAGTCCGAGGTCGCGGTGATGGGTGCGAAGGCCTCCGTCGGCATCC
>JAEZKH010000499.1 GCA_023415515.1 Actinomycetes bacterium | reverse complement strand
GCGACGTCGCGATCGCCGAGATCGAGGGGCGCGACACCATCCTGGTGTGCAGCGCTCACGAAGTGAGCGCTTATGCCCTTCGTTATTCCGGCCCTTGTCGGGGTCGCTGCGGTCGTTGGCGCTTCCGCGATAGGCGTCACCAGCGCCATCGCCATAACCGCCATCTCCACAGTTGCATCCGGCCTCGCGTCGTTCGCGATGGGGGCGCTTCTGAAGCCGGCCTCCCAGACGTCGCAGCCGACGAACAACTCGAGCGGCGGCAACGCGCCGGTCGTCGACAACAGGGTGACGATCCGGCAGTCGGCGGCGCCGCGGCCCATCGTCTACGGCGTGCAGCGCGTCGGCGGCGTCTACGGCTTCGTGCACACCACCGAGAACAACCGGTTCCTGCACCTGATCGTGCTGATTGCCGGCCACGAGATCAATCGCTACGCCGACATCTATTTCAACGAACAGATCCTGCAGCTCAACGAGAGCGAGCAGGTGGTCAACAGCAAGTATGCCGGGCTGGCGATGGTCAAGCGCCATCTCGGCAGCCCGAACCAAGGCGCCGACGGAACGCTGGTCGCCTTGAGCGAGGGCGCCTGGACGGAGTCCGACCGGCTGCGCGGCATCGCCTATCTCTACGTCCGGCTGGAATGGGACGCCGAAGTCTTCGCCGACGGCATCCCGAACATCACGGCTTTGATCGAAGGCAAGCGGGACCTCTACAATCCGCTCGACGGCACGCCCGGGAACTACACCCCGAACGCCGCGCTCTGCCTCGCCAACTATCTGTGCGACCCGATCTATGGGCTCGGTGTCGACATGCTGTCCGGCATCGACCAGACGGCGCTGGTTGCGGCGACGCAGGCCTGCGGCGAGATCGTGCTCAACCGCGACGGCACCCAGGAGTTCCGCTACACCGCCGACGGCGTGCTGTCGTCTGACGCCGAACCGCAGGAGATCATCGGCCGGCTGCTGGGCTCGATGCACGGGCGCATCTCCTACGATGGCGAGAAGTGGCGCATCATCGCCGGCGTATGGCAGACGCCGACAGTGGCGCTGACGGCGGACCACCTGCGCGCCGGCCCGCGCATCCAGACCCTGACCTCGCGCCGCGACCTGTTCAACGCAGTCAAGGGCACGTTCATCGGGCCGGGGAACAACTGGCAGAAGGCCGACTTCCCGCCGGTCAAGTCCGCCGCGTTCGCCTCGGTCGACGGCGGCGAGATCTGGAAGGACATCGAGCTGCCGCTGACGCGCAGCCCGGCGCGAGCCCAGCGCATTGCCAAGATCGACCTCCTGAAGGCGCGCCAGATGATCGTGGCGCACCTGCCGTGCAAGCTGTCGGCGTGGCGCGTCCAGTCGGGCGACACCATCACCTACACCGACCCGCGCTACGGCTGGGTCGCCAAGGAGTTCGAGGTCAAGCGGGCGACGCTGGTCGTCGACATGGCCGGCGCCACGCTGGGCGTGGATCTCGAGGTGCTCGAGACCTCGTCGACCATCTACGACTTCGCGACCAACGAAGAGAGCCTGGTCGACCCCGCGCCCAACACCCGCTTCCCCAGCACGGCCGCCACCAAGCCGCCGACGAATCTCACCATCACGGAAAGCCTCTACGTCACGCGGGACGGCGGGGGCGTGAAGGCCAAGGCGACGTTGAACTGGAATGCCAGCCCGGACCATTTCGTCGTCTCGGGCGGCCAGTACCAGGCGGGCTACAAGCTGTCGTCGGGCTCGGTGTGGACCGACCTGCCGCGCGTCGTGCAGCCGACGATCGATGTGCTCGACATCGCGCCCGGCATCTACGACTTCCGGGTCGCGGCGGTGAACTGGGCGGGCACGCGCTCGGCCTACATCACGCAGACCGGCCGGCACATCGGGGGCCTGTCCGCGCCACCCGCCGCGCCGACCGGCTTCACCCTGGTCGCCAACGGCAACTTCGCCATGGCGCGTTGGGACTTCCCGGCGACGCTCGACGTGGCGATCGGCGGCGTCATCGTGTTCAAGCATGCCTCGCAGTTCGTCGGGGCAGGGTGGGCCGACGGCGTGACGGTCGGCAGGCCGCTGCCGGCGATGCTCACCGCGGTCAGCATGCCGCTGGTCGCCGGCACCTACATGGCGAAGTACCAGGACGCCAGCGGCGTGTGGTCGGAGGGCTTCGCATCGTATGTCGTCGCCCAGTCCGGCGCCCTGGACTTCGACGTGATCCTGGGCTCGGCCCGGATCGAGGACCCGGAATTCACCGGCGCCAAGACCGACTGCGTCGCGCTCGACGGCGAGCTCAGGCTTGGCGGGGCCGGTCTGTTCTCCGAGATCCCGGTGGTCTCGGAGGTGCCCAGCGTCGCCTATTGGGGCGGCGTCAAGAGCTCGGGGAGCTATGCCTGGTCGAGCGCGATCGACCTCGGGGTCAAGACCCGGTGCCGCCTGACGGTGAACAAGACGACGCTGATCGCGAACGTCTTCGACCTGGTGTCGCAGCGCACGACCCTGATCTCGACCTGGCCGCGCTTCGGCGGCGACACGTCGGGGGTCGAGGCCGATGCCCATACCGAGGTGCGCTACACCGACGACGATCCCGCCGGCGCGCCGAGCTGGAGCGCCTGGACGCGGCTCGACGTCGGCGAGTTCGATGCCCGCGGCTTCGAGCTGCGCACGATCCTCGAGAGTTTCGACGATTCCTACGACGTGGTGGTGAGCGGCCTCAATGCCGTCGCCGAAGAGGTGGTGTGATGTCCCAGGGTGATCTGACTGTTCCCGACGGCGATGGCGCGAGCGTCCTCGCCGACATGAATGCCGCCCATGCGCGCCTGGCCAGCAAGGCCTCGGGCACGGCCACGCCGGGCGACCTCGCCGACTACGAAGAGTTCGTCGATACGGACACGCCCGGCGGCGGTATCGTCAGTCACCACATCAAGGACGGCGCGGGAACGCTGATCAAGCTGGGGCAGGCCGACAATACCAATCACACCTACAAGCACGACGACAGTACGCTGTACCTGCCGTCGGGCTTCATCGACGGCTACACTTACGCCAACAACGGCACCGATGCGGCCAACGACATCGATTTCGCATCGGGCTATGCGGTAGACGACACGGGCGCGAAGCTGATCCGTGGTGGCGCACTCACCAAGCGCCTGGATGTAGCGTGGGCCGTCGGCACCAACGAGGGCATGCTGGATACGGGCAGTGTCGGCAACAACCAGTACTACCTCTATGCGATCCTTCGCTCGGACACGGGTGTCGTGGACTATCTGGCCTCGCTGTCGGCGACGTCGCCGACCATGCCGGCCAACTACGACTACAAGCGGCTGATCGGCTGGCTCCTGAGGGAGTCAGGCGCCATCAGGGCTTTCAAGATCTATGAACTGCCGGGGGGTGGGATTGAGCTGCTGTGGAACAGCAAGTCCACCGACATCAGCTTGGCTGGGCAGACCTTCACCACCCGTAGGACCGACAGCATCCGCGCGCCAACGGCCTTCTCGACCCTCGCGCATCTGACCGTCTCGATGGTTCACTCAGCCGGAGCCGGTACCGTCACGTGCACGGTGAGCAATCCCGAGCTCGCCGCCGCCGATGACATCACGCTCACTCTTCAGGTCGTGAACATCGCCATCGTGAGCGAAATAGAAACCAGGCTAAGCGCCGCGGGGCTGCTGGGTTCCAAGTCCAACACCGCCACGCTCGGCGGCTATGTCGTCAAGACGCACGGCTTCAAGTGGTCGAGGAGGTAAGCGGCAATGTCTGTCATGTCAGAAGAGGAAATGCGGGAGGCCTACCGCGACGCGGATGCGCCCATGGTGTTCGTGCGCCGGCCGGGGCCGCCTCTTGGTAGCGGACCGATCATGTGCGCGTGGTCGCTCTTCAATCCCGAGGCGACGGAAATACTGCCGGCGAGCCATCCCGACGTAGTCCAGTTCTATGCCGACCTCGGGGTAAGCGCCTCCTAGGAAGTAACTACACGCCCGCCGAGCGGGAATGTGGTACTACACCACAACTAAAGTAGGTTGCCGCGTGAGGTAGACGATGAGACGCTTGCTGCTTTGCGTTCTTGTTTTTGCGTTGCTCCCGTTCGCCACGCTCGCGAACGAACAGCGGATCAAGGTTTCCGAGCCCCGCACCTGGTACGTCAACAACGTCACTGGCGACGATGATTCGGACTGCAGT
>JAEZKH010000486.1 GCA_023415515.1 Actinomycetes bacterium | reverse complement strand
CGCGCCGCAACGCGACGATGACGGCCGCGGCGATCAGGTCGACGACCTCGATCGCCCAGCGACGCCTGCGGGCGCGTCGCGTCGTGAGCACGGGCTTGGGACGCAAACTGCGTGCGGCGTAGAGGATCCGGAATTCGTCGACCAGCATCGGGAAAGCGCGCAACGCCAGCGCCAGCGTGACGGCCCAGTCATCGATCGGGATGCGGAACGGCCGCAACGGCTTGCCCAGTTTGGCCACCGCGGGGGCGATCTCGGCCACGTTGGTGGTCCACGAGACCATTCCCCCGAGCGCGAGCAGCACGATCGACAGCGCCGTGATGCGCAGGAACTTGAGCAGCCCGCCGAGTCCGAGGTCGGTTCCGAAGAGTTCGACGAAGGGGCTCCCGCCCGCCAGCGCGGCGGTGACGCCGCCGAGGATCAACAAGAACCACAGCCAGCGCGGTATCGACGGCAACACCCCGCGCGGGATGTGGGCCAGCCGCGCGGTGGCGAAGACCAAAACCGCGACCGCGCCGATCGGCACCCACCCCGGATAGAACGTGAGGAAAATCCCGATCGCCGCCACCACGATGAGCTTCGTACCTGCCCACAGGTCATGGATCACCGTGCGACCGGGCACCGGCCGCAGCAGCACGATCGGCCGACGCTGAGGCTTGCGGGCGGGCGCGGTCATGTGACGCCCCCGGCTGCCGTCGGCGCCGTGGCCAGCATGCCGTCACGCAGATGCAGGACGCGCGGGCACAGTTCCTCGAGACCGGTGAAGTCGTGCGAGATCACGATGATGGTCAACCCGTCGCGCCGCAGATCCTCCAGCAGGCGCAGCAGTCCGCGCGCGCTGGCGCCGTCGAGTCCGGCCAACGGCTCGTCGAGGATCAGCGCCCGCGGTGCGCGGGCCAGCAGACCGGCCAGCACCACCCGGCGCATCTGGCCGCCGCTGAGCTGGTCGATCCGTCGGTCCGCCAACGCGGCGTCGAGGCCGACGGCGGCCAGCGCTTCGATCACCCGGGTGCGGTCGTGCGGTGAGAAGCCCGCCGCCGAGGCCACATCAAGATCCACGCGGCTCCGCAGCAACTGCAACCGCGCGGCCTGAAACGAGATGGCGACAGCTCCGACCTGATCCGACACCGGCTCGTCATCGAGCAGGCAGCTGCCACTCGTCGGCACCGTCAAGCCGGCCATGATCCACGCGAGGGTGGATTTTCCCGACCCGTTGAGCCCGTGGATCAACACCCCGTCGCCCTCATGAACCGCGATGTTGATGTTGCGCAATGCCGCGGTGGCCCACGGCGTCCCGCTGCCGTACTCGTGGTTGACGTCGATGACTTCGATCACCGGCGTCTCACGTCGCGGCCGCAACGGTCCTTTCGGCGCGGGCGCCGCGGTCGTCTCCACCATCTCGGTGTTGTCGGCCGTCCCGCCATTGCCTGTCAGATCGATCGACCGATCAGCCGAGTCGGCTTCGTCGTTGTAGTGCGTGATGTGAACCAACGACATCGAGTGATGTTCGGTGAGACCCGACAGCACAGCCAGCAGCCCGTCCCTGCCGTCCTGATCGACCATGCTGGTCACCTCGTCGGCGATGAGCAGGGCCGGTTCCCTGGCGAGTGCCGCGGCGACCGCAAGTCGTTGCAACTCACCGCCGGACAGGCCGCCGGTGTCGCGTTCGGCGAGGCCGTCGAGGCCGACCTCGGTGAGCAGCTTCTGCACGTCGATGGTGGTGCCCGGGGGCAGACCCCACACCACGTCGTCGGCGACCCGGGTGCCGAGCACCTGGCTCTCGGGATGCTGCAAAACGACGGCGGTGCCGCCCAATCGGCCAAGTCCGACCGAGCCCGGACGATCGACGACCCCAGACGACGGGTCGCGTCCTGCGAGCATGAGCATCAACGTCGTCTTGCCGGAACCGTTGGGTCCCGTCACCGCGACGTGCTCACCCGGTTCGATGTTCAACGACACCGGTCCCAACGCGTCGTGGTCGCTCTTGGGGTACCGAAACCGCACGTCGGACAGGCGCACCGGCACAGGCGCGATCGGGCCGGCGTCGCGCGCGGAGTCCAGCTTGTGCACGTCGGGAATCACCACGAGGCGATTGATCACCTGCGAGAGCGCCCACCAGCCGATCAACATGACGACGGTGATGATGACCAGAGACGCTCCGCCGAGAAGAAGTGGCCAGTGGTGCAGCGCGGAGGCGAACCCCGTCCGCAGGCGCTCTGCCGCGCCTTCCATGTCCGGCAGCCACCCCCGGCCCGAGACGCGCGTCATGAACGCGGCGATGCCCTCGACGTTGGCCGTCATCGATTCGAAGATCAGATGTCGAAGCCGAACCAGGACTGCCAAGGCGGCCACCACGGCACCGCCGAACACCGCGCCTGCGATCAGCCCGACGACGAGAACGGTGAAGGTGCCTCGGCCTCGGCGCAGGATGAGCCCGATGAGCAGGCCGATGTAGGCACAGTTGATCACCGTCATGAAGCCGCCCATGCCGGCGATGAGGAACGCGATCGTCGCACCGGCGACCGTGGCGGCGACCAAGACCCGCAGCCGGAAGCGGTAGACCAGCAGGCCCATCGGGACGGTGCCCAGAAGCGAGATTCCGGCCGCAAAAGGCACGACGACGGCCACAATGGCGGTGGCCGCACACAGCGCGGCCATCACCGACGCGTGCGCCAGTTCGACGGGCTGCAGCGAGCCAACGCGGCGTGCTTCACGCGCGCGTCGGGTCGCAGTCATTTCACGATTCTGCCAGGCGTGGTTGAACCGACCTGTGGCACCGCTGTGAGTGACGACACGCGGCTAGAGAATTTGATACGCATAGCAAAACTATGTAATCATGGAGCGGTGACTCGGACCCTTGGCGCTGACCTGCTCGCTGTGGTGGCACGCCTCAACCGCATGGCCTCCCAGCGGGCCCGCATACCCCTGCCGTTCGCGCAGGGCCGCCTGCTGTCCACCATCGAGGATCAGGGCGCGGCGCGGATCTCCGACCTCGCGGCTCTCGATCACTGCTCACAGCCGACGATGACCATGCAGGTCCGCCGGTTGGAGGATGCCGGGCTCGTGTCACGCACCGTCGACCCCGACGACGCCCGCGCGGTACTGATCCGCATCACCCCCGAGGGCAGGGACATGCTTCGGCAGCTCCGCATCGACCGCGGAGCCGCCATCGACCCGTACCTGGAACGGCTCAGCAGCGCCGATCGCGAGACCCTCCGGGACGCCGTGCGCGTGCTGCGCGCGCTGCTCGATGACGCCGCAGCCCCGAAACCAACCGTCAAATAGCTTCAACCGTTAGGAGCAGCCGCACTCTATGTGGCGTCAACCCAAGGCCGTATGGGCCGTTGCGTTCGCATCCGTGGTCGCCTTCATGGGAATCGGCCTGGTGGATCCGATCCTCAAGCCGATAGCCGACAACCTCGACGCTTCACCGTCGCAGGTGTCGCTGTTGTTCACCAGCTACATGGCGGTGATGGGCGTCGCCATGCTCGTCACCGGCGTTGTCGCCAGCCGAATCGGCCCGAAGAGGACGCTGCTGCTCGGGCTGGTGGTGATCATCGCCGGCGCAGGCCTTGCGGGCATGTCCGACACCGTGATGCAGATCGTCGGCTGGCGCGCGCTGTGGGGGCTGGGCAACGCGTTGTTCATCGCGACGGCGCTCGCCACGATCGTCAGCTCTGCCCGTGGTTCGGTGGCGCAGGCGATCATCCTGTACGAGGCGGCGCTGGGGCTCGGGATTGCCGTCGGCCCGCTGGTCGGCGGCGTTCTCGGCTCGATGTCGTGGCGCGGGCCGTTCTTCGGGGTTTCGGCACTGATGGTGATCGCGCTCGTGGTCACCGCCGTGCTGCTGCCGTCGACCCCGCGCGCCCGACGCGCGACGACGCTCGCCGACCCGTTCCGCGCACTGCGCCACCGCGGGTTGCTCGGTGTCGGCATCACCGCGCTGCTGTACAACTTCGGCTTCTTCACCCTGCTGGCCTTCACGCCGTTCCCGCTCGATATGAGCGCACACCAGATCGGGCTGATCTTCTTCGGCTGGGGCGTCGCACTGGCCTTCACGTCCGTGGTGGTCGCACCCCGGCTGCAACACCGGTTCGGCACTGTGTCAACGCTTTTGGTGAACCTCTTGGCGATGGCGACAACGCTGGCCGTGATGGCGCTCGGCACTGACAGCAAGACCGTGTTGGCGGCGTGCGTGGTCGTCTCGGGGCTGTTCATCGGCATCAACAACACCTTGATCACCGAGACCGTCATGAAGGCCGCGCCGGTCGAGCGCGGGGTGGCTTCTGCGGCATACAGTTTCGTTCGGTTCTCCGGCGCGGCAGTGGCGCCGTGGCTGGCCGGTGTGCTCGGTGAGCAGGTGAACGTGCACCTGCCGTTCTGGGTGGGCGCCGCGGCGGTGCTGCTCGGGGCGTGCGTCCTGGCCGCGACCCGTGCTCACCTCGCAGGCATCGACGTCGAAGAAAGCGAACTCGACGAGGTCACCGACCAGGCGGAGTCGGTCACCGTCGGCAACGAGACGTGATTTCGGCGTGAAAACCAGCGCCCAGCGCTGGTT
>JAEZKH010000356.1 GCA_023415515.1 Actinomycetes bacterium | reverse complement strand
TCACCGCGGTCAGGGAGTTGAGACTGTCCGGCCGATTCAGAGTCAGCGACAGCACCCCGGCGCTGAAGCTCACCTCCAGACCGTCGACGCTCACATACGCTCCGGCGCTGGAGTCGATCGTCATCGCTGACCCTTCGATTCGGGCGCGGGCATGGGGAACATGAGGTCCACGCAGGCCCGCGACTGGTCCACTTGGTTATACAAGTAAGCTATGTCGCGGTCAACTACGGGAGGCGGTTCTTCGAATGGCGGGACCACTGCAGGGATTGCGAGTCGTCGAACTGGCCGGCATCGGCCCTGGGCCGCACGCGGCGATGATCCTCGCCGACCTCGGCGCCGACGTGGTGCGCGTCGAGCGTCCCGGCGGAACCGGAGGCGTGCCGAAGGGCAGCCACGAAGCGATGAACCGCAACAGGCGGTCGGTGGCGGCCAACCTGAAATCCGACGAAGGCCGCGACGCGGTGCTCGGGCTGATCGCCAAGGCCGACGTCCTCATCGAGGGCTACCGGCCCGGCGTCACGGAGCGCCTCGGGCTGGGACCCGCCGACTGCGAGAAGGTCAACGACCGGTTGGTGTACGCCCGGATGACCGGCTGGGGTCAGACCGGCCCACGCAGTCAGCAAGCCGGCCACGACATCAACTACATCTCCCTCAACGGGTTGCTGCACTCCATCGGCCACAAGGACGGCAGGCCCGTGCCCCCGCTGAACCTGACCGGTGACTTCGGCGGCGGCTCGATGTTTCTGATCGTCGGGATCCTCGCCGCGCTGTGGGAGCGCCAGACCTCCGGCAAGGGCCAGATCGTCGACGCGGCGATGATCGACGGCTCCAACATCCTGATGACGATGATGTGGGGGATGCGCGCAGGCGGGCTCTGGTCCGACGAGCGCGGCACGAACATGCTCGACAGCGGCGCGCCCTACTACGACACCTATGAATGCGCGGACGGCCGCTACATGTCGATCGGCTCGATCGAACCCCAGTTCTACGCCGAGCTCCTCAAAGGCCTCGGGCTGGACGGCGAAGACCTGCCTGCACAGAACGACGTGAGCGGCTGGCCGGTGTTGCGCGCGCGGTTCACCGAGGTGTTCAAGACGAAGGATCGCGACGACTGGGCCAAGGTGTTCGCCGGCACAGATGCGTGCGCCACCCCGGTGTTGTCGTTCGCCGAGGTCGAGAACGAGGCGCACCTCACCGAACGCGACACGTTCTATCGCGACGGCGACATCCTGCTGCCGTCGCCGGCGCCGCGGTTCTCGCGCAGCGTGACATCCACCCCGCGGCCGCTCGGCGAACCCGGCACGGACATCGAAACCGTGCTGCGCGACTGGAACTGACACAACACCCGGCAGAGAGACAGACAGGAAGGATTGCAACACGTGGAGATCAAAGACGCCGTAGCCGTCGTCACCGGAGGAGCTTCCGGTCTTGGGCTTGCCACGACCAAGCGGCTGCTCGACAGGGGCGCCTCGGTGGTCGTCATCGACCTCAAGGGCGCCGACGCCGTCGCCGAACTCGGCGACCGTGCCCAGTTCGTCGAGGCGAACGTCACCGACCCGGATGCGGTGAGTGCGGCACTCGACGCCGCGGAGAAGATGGGCCCGCTGCGCATCAACGTCAACTGCGCGGGTATCGGCAACGCGATCAAGACGCTGAGCAAGGACGGCCCGTTCCCGCTCGACGGCTTCAAGAAGGTCATCGAGGTCAACCTGATCGGCACGTTCAACGTGCTGCGGTTGTCGGCCGAGCGGATCGCCAAGACCGAACCGATCTACGGCGAGCGCGGCGTCATCATCAACACCGCCTCCGTCGCGGCGTTCGAGGGCCAGATCGGCCAGGCGGCGTACTCGGCGTCCAAGGGCGGCGTCGTCGGCATGACACTGCCGATCGCGCGCGACCTGTCGCGTGAGTTCATTCGCGTGGTGACCATCGCGCCGGGCCTGTTCAAGACCCCGCTGCTGGGCTCGCTGCCCGAGGAGGCGCAGACCTCGCTGGGAAAGCAGGTACCCCACCCGGCCCGCCTCGGCGACCCCGACGAGTACGGCGCGCTGGCCGTGCACATCGTGGAGAACCCGATGCTCAACGGCGAGGTGATCCGGTTGGACGGCGCGATCAGGATGGCGCCCCGATGAGCGCTTGCGCGAAGAGGAAAGAGCACCGATGAGCGCTTGCGCGAAGAGGAATGAGCCCCGATGACGATCACGACAAAGTTCACCGAGACGTTCGGGGTCGAGCATCCCGTCGTGCAGGGCGGTATGCAGTGGGTGGGTCGCGCGGAACTCGTTGCGGCCGTGGCGAACGCCGGCGCGCTGGGCTTCATCACCGCGCTGACCCAGCCGACACCCGCGGACCTCGCCCGCGAGATCGCCAAGTGCCGTGAGCTGACCGACAAACCGTTCGGCGTCAACCTGACGATCCTGCCGACCATCAACCCGCCACCATATGACGAATACCGGCAGGTGATCGTCGACTCCGGCATCAAGATCGTCGAGACGGCCGGCTCCAACCCCGCACCGCACCTGCCGATGTTCCACGAGAACGGCATCAAGGTGCTGCACAAGTGCACCTCGGTGCGGCACGCGGTGAAGGCGCAGAGCCTCGGCGTCGACGGCATCAGCATCGACGGTTTCGAATGTGCGGGTCATCCCGGCGAGGACGACATTCCGGGCCTGGTGCTCATCCCCGCCGCCGCGGCCAAGATCGACATCCCGATGATCGCCTCCGGCGGATTCGCCGACGGGCGTGGCCTGGTCGCTGCGCTGGCGCTCGGCGCCGACGGCATCAACATGGGCTCGCGGTTCATGTGCACCGCCGAGTCGGCGATCCATCAGAGGGTCAAGGAAGCGATCGTGGCGGGCACCGAGCTGGACACCGAGCTGATCTTCCGACCGCTGCGCAACACCGCCCGCGTCGCAAGCAATGCGGTGTCGCGCGAGGTGGTGCAGATTCTGAACGACGGCGGCCAGTTCGAGGACGTCAAGGATCTCGTCGCGGGGTCGCGCGGGGTGAAGGTCTACGAGATCGGCGACCTCGACGCGGGTATCTGGTCGGTCGGTACGGCGATGGGTCTGATCAACGACATCCCGACGTGCGACGAGCTGGTTTCGCGCATCGTGGCCGACGCCGAGGAGATCATCAGCGAGAAGCTCGCCGGCATGGTCGAGGTGTCGGCGGAAGAGAACGTCGCATAAGCGACGGGCTTTTGGAACGAACGAAACAACGATAAGGGCCCCGTACGGGGCAAACTGTCTGACGGGTCAACGCGCTCGGTGCGAGCGCGTTGCCTCAGACTGCGTAGGGCAGCTGCTGGATGTCGTCGAGCTGCTCGGAGGTGTCGCCCTCGACGAGAACATCGCCGTGGTAGAGCGCCTCGAAGTCAACCTTGATGACATCAGCACTGGTGTCGTCGATCCACATGCCACTGAGCGTATGGGTCACCTTTAAGGAATCTTTGAGTCACGGTTCGGAAAACCTTGGCAATTCTTACTGCCGGGTAGGTTGCGGGGTTACTGGCGAGTAGCTGACCAGCGGCTACGCCGGAGAGCTCAAATGAATCGGGTTTGTGCCGTTCAGCAGGATCCAGGTGAGGATCGCCACGGCGAACCCCAGCACCAGCAGTCCGGCCGCGATCTTGGGCGGCCAGTGCACCCTGCCGAACACCTTCGCGTCGACCGAGTAGGCGCCCGCACCGGCGAACATCAGCGCGACCGCGCCGACGAACAGCAGGAACGGGACGTTGAACGGCTCCGACCAGAGGACACCCTGTGACACGTTGACGGCCCAGGCGCAGATCATCGCCCCTGCAACCGCGCAGGCGGACAGCGGCGTCAGCGCGCCGAGGACGAGGCCGACACCTCCCGCGGTCTCGGCGATGGTCACCATGAGCGCCGCCAGCAGGGGTAGGCGCCAGCCGCCGGAGTCCATGAAACCGGTGGTGGTGCCGAAGTCGAGGGCCTTGATCAACCCCGCTTGGATCATCGCGGCGCCGACGCCGATGCGGAGGATCAGTAGGCCGATGTCGGCGGCGGAGCGGGTGCTCGCGGTGGTGTCGGTGGCCGCCATGTCGGCGAGCTTAGCCGCCTGTGAGGTTCCTGTGGGGATCATGCAGTTCTGACCACGCGCCGTCCCTGAACTAATCGTGACATTCCCCCGACTGAACGTTTTTGCGTCGTATGACGTGGTTAAGAAGGGAAGTGCGCATTGACATCGGTAAGTTACCATCGATAACTTACCCGCGATAGCTTTGTTCCTACGCCGAAGGGGCACCACGTGCTGCAACAGATCGCGCACCTGGCCATCAAGGCCCCCAAGCGGATCATCGCCTTGGCACTCCTGGTGATGGTGGCAACCGGGATCTTTGGTGTCCCGGTCACCGAGAGCCTGTCCGCGGGCGGCTTCCAGGACCCGACCTCGCAGTCCGCCCAGGCGAAGCAGATGCTGGTCGACAAATTCGGTCAGGGCGACATGCAACTGGTCATCAGCGTGACGTCCGACAACGGCGCCCAGAGCCCGGAAGCAAAAGCGGTCGGGACGGACATCGCCGCGCAACTGTCGGCCTCACCGCATGTCGTCGACGTGACCTCGGCGTGGACCGCCCCGCGATCCGTGGCCCCCGGCCTGGTCAGCAAGGACGGTCGAACGGGCCTGATCGTCGCAGGCATCACCGGCGGCGAGAGCGAGGCGCAGAAGTACACCAAGGAACTGACGGGCCGACTGGTGCACGACCGCGACGGTGTGACGGTCAAGGCCGGCGGCGAGGCGATGATCTATGTGCAGATCAACGGGCAGAGCGAAAAAGACCTGCTGCTCATGGAATCGATCGCGATCCCGCTGAGTTTCGTCGTCCTCGTGTGGATCTTCGGTGGACTCTTGGCCGCGGCGCTGCCGTTGGCTGTCGGCGGCTTCGCGATCCTCGGGTCGATGGCGGTGCTGCGCGCCATCACCTACGGCACCGACGTCTCGGTCTTCGCGCTCAATCTGACCGTCGCCATGGGCCTGGCGTTGGCCATCGACTACACGCTGCTGATAGTCAGCCGGTACCGGGATGAACTCGCTGCGGGGTCTGGGCGAGACGAGGCGCTGATCCGCACCATGGCGACCGCGGGCAGGACCGTGCTGTTCTCGTCGATGACGGTCGCGCTGTCGACGGCCGCGATGGTGCTCTTCCCGATGTACTTCCTGAAATCATTCGCGTACGCCGGGATCGCCGTCGTGGTGTTCGCCGCGTTCGCCGCGATCGTGGTGACCCCCGCCGCGATCGTGCTGCTCGGCGACCGACTCGACTCCTACGACGTGCGGCGGCTGCTCCGGCGAGTCTTCGGCCGCCCCGATCCGGTGGTCAAAGCGGTCGACGAAACCTTCTGGTATCGCTGCACCAAATTCGTCATGCGGCGAGCCATTGCGCTTGGCGCAACACTGGTGGCGCTACTGCTGCTGCTCGGTGCGCCCTTCCTCGGCGCCGAGTGGGGCTTCCCCGACGACCGCGTGCTGCCCGAATCGCAGTCGGCCCGCCAGGTCGGCGATCAGATGCGCAACGACTTCGCCGTCGACTCGGCCAGCAACATCACCATCGTCATCCCGGACGCGTCCGG
>JAEZKH010000229.1 GCA_023415515.1 Actinomycetes bacterium | reverse complement strand
CGAGATCGTCATCGCCAGCATCAACCACCTCGGCTGCTGACGCGTCCGATCACTTCTTGGCGGCCGCCTTTTTCGCCGTCTTCTTGGCAGGTGCTTTTTTGGCGGCCGACTTGGTCGTGGACTTCTTGGCGGGCGCCTTCTTCGCAGCTGACTTCTTGGCGGGCGCTTTCTGCGCCTGAGCGTCACTCGATGAGCTGTCACCACGGCGTGCCTTCACGCTGGCTTCGAGCTTGGCCAGCAGATCCGAGACGTCCTCGGTCTCGTCGAGCTCCTTGGGCTCCGCGTCTTCGGTGGTGAAGGCTTCTCCGCCTTCGAGTTTCGCCTCCACGAGCTCCCGCAGTTGCTCCTGGTAGGTGTCCTCGAAACGTTCCGGATGGAAGTCGTCGGTCATCGACTCGACAACCTGCCCGGCCATTTTCAACTCGGCCGGTTTGATGTCGACTTCCTTGTCCAGCACCGGAAAGTCGGGATCGCGAATCTCGTCGGGCCACAGCAGCGTATGGATGACCATCACGTCACGCTTGCTGAAGTCCTTGACCCGCAACGCCGCAAGCCGTGTCTTGTTCCGCAACGCGAAATGGACGATGGCCACCCGGTCGGTCTCGGCCAGCGTCTTGGCCAACAGCACGTAGGACTTCGACGACTTGCCATCGGGTTCCAGGAAGTAACTCTTGTCATACATCAGCGGATCGAGGTCGCTTGCGGGAACGAACTCGACGACCTCGATCTCGCGGCTGCGCTCCTCGGGCAACGTGGAGATGTCCTCGTCGGTGATGATCACCATGTGGCCGTCGTCGGATTCGAACGCGCGGGCGATGTCGCGATACTCGACGACCTCGCCGCAAACCTCGCACACCCGTTTGTAGCGGATGCGTCCGTTGTCCTTTGCGTGGACCTGGTGAAACTTCAGATCATGGTCCTCGGTGGCGCTGTAGACCTTGACGGGTACGTTGACCAGTCCGAACGAGATCGAGCCCTTCCAAATGGACCGCATTTCCCCAGTATGGCCCAAGCGGCAAGCGCAGCGTCCTATGGCCTGTTCCGCGAAGCGATGTAGGCATGCAACACGTCGCGCGGTATCCGTCCGTAGACGGCCACGCCATAGCCGTTGTCGCGGGCCCACCTCCGTATCGCAGCCCGCTGCTCCGCGGCGATCGCCGCTTGCGTCTGTGCCTGGGTCGACCGCCGCCGAGGCCGTCGACCACCGGTTCGTCGCGCGGCCTTGATCCACGGCTCGAGGGCTCGGCGCAGCCGCACGGCGTTTCGACGACTCAGATCGATCTCGTATCGAACTTCGTCGAGTTCGAACGTGACGGTCTCATCGGCTGCCAATGCATAGTCGAGGTCATCGGTGAGCATGACGTTAAGCGCCAACGCTTGCTTTCCCTTCTGATGTCTATGTGATGGCGTGCAACGTGTTCGAGCACTAGCGATGGGCCCCCTCCCGTGAAGCGTGGTGGGAGGGGGCCGATCGGTTGTCGGTCGTTGGTCAGCTGTCTCCGGACGATCCCTCGCTGGCCTTCGCGTCGGCTCCCGCACCGGCGTTCGCGCTCTGGTCTTTGCTCGTGACGCGGGCGCTCACTCCCTTGAGTGCGTTGTCGAAGCCCTTGACCGCGTCGTTGAAGCCCTTGTCGATTCGTTCGGCGGTGCCCTCGAACGCGGCGCGGAGACGGTCGCCGGGCTTGCGTGTGGCTGCGCCTGCGCTTCCCGACGTCGCGTTTCCGCTACCGCCCGCCAGCGGAGTCGTCGCCCCGGAGTTTGTCAGCTGGTCAGCTGTCTTGACCTTGGCATCGGCCGGATCCTGTTGCTTCTGTGGACTTTCCGCACCTTCATTCAGTGACACGAGCTGCCCGTCGCGGAGGCCGGTGTCGCCGGCTTCGACCGGGCTGAACGTCGCGATCTCCGACATCAGCGCTGGCTCGCTGGCCAACGGAGGCGTGATCGCAGGGGCGATGAGCTCGCGCATGCCGAGAATCGCGGCGGCGACGCTCAGTTCGGGTCCGATGAGACCGCCGTTGCCGACATCGGGGCTGCCGTTGATCACCGTGTTCGCCATGTCCGACGGCAGGCTGATCAGCGCATTGACGGCAGCTTCGTAGTCGTCGGCTTCGAGGCCGTCGTATACCTGTTGGGCCGTCGCGGCCAGCTGGAGGATCGGCGCAATCGGCTCGAGGATCACCGGTATCAGGTTGAGCAGTGCTAGGGGATCCAGCACGGTGGCGATCACGTTCGAGACGTTCTCGAACGGATTGCCCAGAACAGCCGCCACGTTCGGGAGTGCCTCGAGAGCACCTGATTCGAAAGCGGCCAACACGATCGGTGCCAGAGTCGTGTTGAGGACAAGGTCATACACGCCCTGCTGAATCTGGCCCTGCCGGATCAGTTCGATAGCGGCTTGAGCGGCAGCCGGGACCGTTTCGAGCTGTACGAGATAGGCCGAAACGAAATTCGTCGCGAGGCCGACGAAGAACTCCGCGCTGATCGCTTGGTTTCCGCCGATCGCAGCGAGAATCGGTGCGGGGTCTGCGGCGATGCGGGCACCGATCGCCGCCGCATTGACGAAGGCCGTCTCGAAGACCTGCGCCCACTCCTCGATGGGATTGACCAGCGCAGACAGTTGCACGTGCGCGTCGGAGACTGCCTTGGTGGCCGCCTCCCGCATATCGGGCACGGGCGGTGCGAGCGGAGATACAGCGATGACGCTGGCGCCGACGAGCGCCACCCCCGCGGTCGTATATGGACGAAGCGCTGCGCGCATAAACCACTCCTCGGTGGTCGTTGGGAGGCTGGACACACGGAAAGTACCGGAGGAAATCCTTTAAGTCGCGCATTTCGCAAATAATTGACGGACGCGTAGATCGTAGCGAATCAAGAACAGTCGAATTCGCACAAGAAGTTCCTGATCAATACGGTCCACAACGACCTACGGCAAACCGATAACGGGCCCTAACTGCTTGCGTATGCAAGTATCGCTGTCCTCAACGACGGCCGACGCTGTGATAGCTGTATCTGCTACGCGGCATTACCCGAGCTAGCAGATGTTTGCTATCGCGCCCCGATCGCACGGGCCGACTAGACGCGCGTCTACTTTTACAAAGCAGCCCGTAGCTTGGTCCGGACATTCTCAGTTTACTCGGCTTCGGCGGGGTGTGGGCCCGGGCCGGAAGCCCTATTCGAGAGACTGCTGCATTCGTGCAAAGACTCACCTGCGTCATTACAGTTAACGTAATTAACATGTCTATCGAAGCCGAATTACGATGGCGTCTATTCGATTTATGAATAATCCGATTGCGCGCACCCTATGGTCGCTGCCTGCAGCAACTCGGCGACGGGAACGGTCACCGTCGGAGCGCTGGGAATTGAGGCTGTCGGTCTACCGGTCCGGGCTTCGGCGAACGAGGCTGTGGATCGACTGTGCGCCTGATTCTGCGGGCTTTCGTCAGCGCGAAGTCGGCGAGCTTCGCTGAGCAGCGTCTCTGGTGGCCCGGTCCGGTAGATCGGCACC
Organism: Actinomycetes bacterium; assembly: GCA_023415515.1. Taxonomy (GTDB): domain Bacteria; phylum Actinomycetota; class Actinomycetes; order Mycobacteriales; family Mycobacteriaceae; genus Mycobacterium. Next base: position 5,851 of record JAEZKH010000229.1, on the reverse strand, counting down.
TGCCCTGGAGATTGTCAGCGCCGAGGACAGCACCGCGGTCTGCAACACCGAGGTCAAGGTATCGAGTCCGACGGCGTGGAGTTCTTTGCGGTGCTCGGCGCCCAGCAGGTCCAGCGACCACAGCGCGTCGATCAACCCGGTCATGAAGGCGTCGCCGGCGCCGACGGTGTCGACGACGTCGACCGGTTGCGCCTCCACGCGCACGGTTCCTGCCCGAGACACGGCGAAGGCGCCCCGCGCACCGAGGGTCACCGCCACGAGGGCAGGCCCGAGGTTGCGCCAGGTGTGCGCGATCTCTTCGGGCGTGCGTTTCGGATCGATCCAACCCATGTCCTCGTCGCTGGCCTTCACCACATCGCTCTTCTCGACGAGCCGCTCGATACGGGTGCGGGCCTGCTCGGCGTCGGTGATCAACGCGGGGCGCACGTTCGGGTCGAAACTGATCGTGGCTGACGGGCGGTAGGCGTCCAGCAGCGCTGCGGTCGCGCGGCAGCCCGGCTCGAGGATCGACGCGATGGACCCGGTGTGCGCCACGAGCGGGGGCGCCACCTCCGGCGTGCCCGAAAGCTGCCAGTCGATGTCGAAGACGTATTGCGCCTTGCCGGCGGCGTCCAGCGTCGCCACCGCGGTGGCGGTGTGGTCGGCGGTGCCGCTGCCCACAACGATCTCGGCGCCAGAACTCGTCACGTACTCGGCGATGCGGCGGCCGCGGGCGTCGTCACCGATGTGGGTGAGGAAGTCGACGCCGCGGCCGAGCCGAGCCAGCCCGACCGCGACGTTGAGCGGGCTGCCGCCGACGTGCTCGCCGATGATCTTTCCGTCGCGTTCGACGATGTCGATCAGCGCTTCACCGATGACCAGCGCGCGTTGGCTCATCGCGGCTCCTCTCTCACAAGGGCCTCCAGTGTCGCTCGCGCCCCGTCGCGGTGTAGGGACTCCAGGGCCCATACGTACGCATCGACGAACCGGTCCGACGATGCGAGATCCCCGAAGACTTCCGTGTTCTCGATGAAGGCGGTCGGGTTCTCGCGTTGCGAACGGGCCAGTGGAACGAGCGTGTCCGCCAGCCGGTCCTGAACATCGATCGGCTCGCCCGCCTCGTCGACGCCCTCGGCGTAGCGCGCCCAACTGGCCACCGTCGCCGCCGAAAGCCGAATCGGCCCGTCCGACGCCAGGTTGGCGCGGATGACCGGCAGCAGCCACTTCGGAATTCGGTCCGATGAGCCGAAGCACAGCCTGGCGACCGTGTCGCGCACGCCGGGGTTGGCGAATCGCTCGATCAACGTCCGTTTGTACTCGGGCAGATCGATTCCGGGTACCGGCAGCAGCGTCGGCGTGCCCTCGGTGTCCATGTACCGCATCAGGAAATCGGCGAACAGCGGATCGCCCGCGGCTTCGTGCACCAGCCGGTAGCCCGCGAGATATGCGAAGTAGCAGAGGCTTTGGTGGCTGGCATTGAGCAGTCGCAGCTTCATCAACTCATACGGTCGCACGTCTTCGACCAGCAGCACGCCGACGTCTTCGAGAGGAGGGCGACCATCGGAGAAATCGTCTTCGAGCACCCACGAGGTGAATGGCTCGGCGACCACCGGCCAGAGATCCGTCACGCCGAACTCGTTCTGCAGGTTCTCGATGACCTCGGGCGTGGTCACCGGCGTGATCCGGTCCACCATCGAGTTCGGGAAGCGCGTGTTGGTCGAGATCCAGTCCGCCAACCCGGGGTGCACGCGCTCGGCGTAGCGGGTGAATGCCTGGCGTGCGACTTCGCCGTTGCCCTCGATGTTGTCGCAGGACACGATCGTCGGCGATCCCAGGCCACGGTCACGGCGCCGCGCGAACGCCTCGGCCACGAGGCCGAACACGCTCACGTCACCGGGTTCGACGGAATCGACGTTGTAGCCGCCCTCGGTGATCGTCAGCGAGACGATCCTGGTGGACGCCGCGGCGAGGAGTTCGATCACCGACTCCGGATCATCGGGTGCATAGCGGTAGTCGACGATCGACCCGATCACCCTGACGTCACGCGTGCCATCCGGATTCTCCAGCACCAGCGTGTACAGCCCGTCCTGTGGGCCGAGGGCGTCGGCCATCTTGCGATCGGACGGCATGACACCGACCCCGCATATTCCCCACTGGTTGGCTGCGCCACTTTCCAAGAGCCTGTCGATGTACATCGCCTGATGGGCCCGATGGAAGCCGCCGACCCCGAAGTGAACGATGCCGACGCTGACGCCCTCGCGGTCGTAGGTGGGTTTGGCGATGGGTATCCGATCGAGCGTGGCCCGGGAGAGTGTTGTGTGCGTCACACCCATCATGCTAACGTGATGAGCATCTACTCGCACCCCTGAGCAAATGCTCACGGTTAGGAGATTGGCGGACCCGCACGTGTCGACGTCGACGGAGAGTGTGGCGGCGCCTTCCGTCGCGCCCGAGGACCTGCGACTGGCACTGCGCGCGGCGACGCTCTACTACCTCGACGGGCTGACCCAGGCCGAGATCGCCGGCAGGCTCGGTGTCTCCCGGCCGACGGCGGGACGGTTGATCGCGCGGGCCAGGGCCAAGGGCCTCGTCCGCATCGAGGTGGTCGTCCCGCCCGACATCCGCGACAACCTGCACGCCGACGAGGAACGCGAACTCGAACAGCGCTTTGGGCTGACCGAGGCGGTCGTCGCGGGCAGCGGAATCGACGTCGGCGCGCCGGGCCGGCCTGCCGCGTATGCGAGCGTCGGCCGCGCCGCTGCCGCGCTGCTGATGCGCCGCCTCACGCCGGCCGATGTCATGGGTTTCACGTGGGGGCCCGAGACGGTGGCGGTCGCCACCGCGCTCTCGCCCGGCGTGGCGAGTTGCCGGGCCGTTGTCCAACTCGACGGTGCGATGTCGACCGCGGCGTACCAGACCGGGACGGAGTTCATCCTCGGTCGCTGCGCGGATGTCCTTCGCGCCGAGACCATCCGGCTTCCCGCACCGCTGTATGCCGACCCCTCGACCGTGGCTTCGATGCGCAGCGATTCCGTGATCTCCCGGACGCTCGAGGCGGGCCGCCGGGCCGACGTGATGATCTTCGGCATCGGTGCCGCGTCCACGGCGGGAACGCTTTTCGAAGGCAGCTACCTCGACACCCGAATGCTCGACGAGCTGGTGTCGCGCGGAGCCGTTGGCGAGATCGGCGGCCGCTTCTTCGACATGGACGGGAACCCCGTCGACACGGAGCTGCAACACCGCGCGGTGTCGGTTCCGCTCGAAGACATCAAGGCCTGCCAGAAAACGATTCTCATCGCCAGCGGCGTCGCCAAGCATCATGCGACGCTCGGCGCGCTGCGAGGCAAGCTCGCAAGACTTCTGGTTTGTGACATTGACTGTGCCCGTTGGCTATTGGCGCAGCGTTAAGGGAGGTTGAAATTGAAGGTGCCACGGAAAGCGATCAGCAGAACACTGCACCGCCTGTCCTTGTGCGCAGCGGCCGCCGGTCTGATCCTGACTGCAGGCTGCGCGGGGGCGGGCAGCTTCGGGTCGTCCGAGGACCAGGTGACGATCGCGCTGGTGTCCAATTCGCAGATGACCGACGCGCAGTCGCTGTCGTCGGACTTCGAGGCCAAGAACCCCGGCACGAAGCTCAAATTCATCACGCTTTCGGAGAACCAGGCCCGCGCCAAGATCACCATGTCGACGGCGATGGGCGGCAGCGAGTTCGACGTGGTGATGATCAGCAACTTCGAGACCCCGCAGTGGGCCAAGGACGGCTGGCTGGTCAACCTGTCGCAGTACGCAGAGAACACACCGGGCTACGACGCCGACGACTTCATCCCGTCGCTGCGTGAATCCCTGTCCTATGAGGGCAACATGTACTCGGTCCCGTTCTACGGCGAGTCCTCGTTCCTGATGTACCGCAAGGACCTCTTCGAGCAGGCGGGCATCAAGGTCAACCCGGACAAGAACTACCAACCCACATGGCAAGAGGTCGCCGAGTGGGCCAACAAGGTCAAGACCGACGATCGTGCGGGTATCTGCCTGCGCGGCAAGCCGGGTTGGGGTGAGGTGCTTGCCCCGCTGGACACCGTCATCAACACGTTCGGCGGACGCTGGTTCGACGAGAACTGGAACGCGCAACTCGACAGCCCCGAGGTGAAGAAGGCCGTCCAGTTCTACGTAGATCTGATCGGCCAGGCAGGCGAACTGGGCGCGTCATCATCCGGATTCCAGGAGTGCGCCAACCTCTTCGGCCAGGGCCAGACGGCGATGTGGTACGACGCCACGTCTGCGGTGTCCGTTCTCGAAGACCCGAAGTCGTATCCGGAACTGCAGGGCAAGATCGGTTACCTGCCCGCGCCGATCGTCGAAAAGCCGAACGCAGGATGGCTCTATACCTGGTCGCTCGGTATCCCGAAGGGGGCCAAGAACCCCGACGGCGCTTGGAAGTTCATCTCATGGATGACCAGCAAGGACTACCTGAAGATGGTGGGCGAGAAGCTGGGTTGGGCCCGCGTCCCACCGGGCAGCAGGACTTCGACCTACACCGATCTTCCTGAGTACGAGGCGATTTCGAAGTCCTACGGACCGCTCACGCTGCAGTCGATCAAGAATGCGACGCCGGACAAGCCGACGGTGCAACCTGTTCCCTACACCGGCGTGCAGTTCGTCGGCATACCCGAATTCCAGGATCTCGGGACTCGGGTCAGTCAGCAGATCAGCGCCGCCATCGCCGGCCAGAAGTCGGTGGACGCCGCGCTGCAACAGTCACAGCAATACGCCGAGGTCGTCGGCAAGACATATCAGGAGAAGTGATGACCGCGACTGCAGAAACCGAGGCTGACGCCAGTCAGGCCGCAGTGGCCGAACGGGTCCGCAAGATCCGGGAGCGCCAGGACGTCGGCGTGAGTCGCGCCGAGGCATGGCGGCGGCGCGGGCCGCTGCTTCCGGCCCTGATCTTCATGATCATCGTCACCCAGATCCCCTTCCTGCTGACGCTGTACTACTCGACACTGTCGTGGAACCTGGTCCGGCCGGGCTCCCGACAGTTCGTCGGGCTGCAGAACTACGTCACGGTCGCCAAGGACAGCCAGTTCTGGCGGGTGGGTCTCAACACCGTCCTGCTGATCGTCGTGGTGGTGCTGGTCTCGGCGTTCCTCGGGCTGATACTCGCGCTGCTGCTCGACCGGGCGTTCATCGGTCGAGGGGTGGTCCGAACGCTGCTGATCACACCGTTCCTCGTGACACCCGTTGCGGCGGCGCTGATCTGGAAGACGACCATCCTCGACCCCGTTAACGGCATCTTGAACTGGGTGCTGTCGCTGGTCGGCGTCGGCCCGGTGGACTGGATCGGCGAATTCCCGCTGACCATGGTGATGGTCGTGCTGATCTGGCAGTGGACGCCGTTCATGATGCTGTTGATCCTCGCCGGCCTTCAGTCGATGCCACGCGACATCCTGGAGGCCGGTCGGGTCGACGGTGCGGGCGCGTTTCAACTCTTCCGCGAGTTGACGCTGCCCCACCTTCGGCGCTTCATCGAACTGGGTGTCGTACTCGGTGCGATCTATCTGGTCAACACCTTCGACGCGATCTACATGTTGACCCAGGGTGGTCCGGGTATCGCGAGTGCGAACCTGCCGTTCTACATCTACCAGCGCGCGTTCCTGGGCTTCGACATGGGCCAGGCGGCGGCGATGGGCGTCGTTGTGGTCATCTTCACCATCGTCATCGCCAACTTCGCTCTGCGGTTGATCTTCAAATCGTTCTCCGGCAAGGAAGAGGCAGTCTGATGACCACCACAGTCGAGGAGACCACGCCGACAACGGGTTCCGATATCACGGCGAAGAAGAAGTCCCGCAAGTTCTCCGCCTGGGGCGTGCTGGCG